>NZ_LT984803.1:3287952-3614347 GCF_900250115.1 Cupriavidus taiwanensis
CACGCGCGAAGCCAGTTCGACTTCCTTGTTCTCGTACGCGCGGATCACTTCGCTGATGTCGGCGAAGGTCATGCCTTCGCCCTTGCCGTTGATCTTGTCGCGGGTGGTGTAGTACAGGCCCAGCACCACGTCTTGCGACGGCACGATCGACGGGTCGCCGTTGGCCGGGAACAGCACGTTGTTGGAGGCCAGCATCAGGGTGCGGGCTTCCATCTGCGCTTCCAGCGACAGCGGCACGTGGACAGCCATCTGGTCACCGTCGAAGTCGGCGTTGAACGCCGCGCAGACCAGCGGGTGCAGCTGGATCGCCTTGCCTTCGATCAGCACCGGCTCGAATGCCTGGATGCCCAGGCGGTGCAGCGTCGGCGCGCGGTTCAGCATCACCGGGTGCTCGCGGATCACCTCTTCGAGGATGTCCCACACCACCGGGGTCTGGCTTTCGACTTCCTTCTTCGCCGCCTTGATGGTGGTGGCGATGCCCATCGTTTCCAGCTTGTGGAAGATGAACGGCTTGAACAGCTCGAGCGCCATCAGCTTGGGCAGGCCGCACTGGTGCAGCTTGAGCGTCGGGCCGACCACGATGACCGAACGGCCCGAGTAGTCGACGCGCTTGCCCAGCAGGTTCTGACGAAAACGGCCGCCCTTGCCCTTGATCATTTCGGCCAGGGACTTCAGCGGACGCTTGTTGGCGCCGGTCATGGCCTTGCCGCGACGGCCGTTGTCCAGCAGCGAGTCAACCGCTTCCTGCAGCATGCGCTTTTCGTTGCGCACGATGATCTCAGGGGCCTTCAGCTCCAGCAGGCGCTTCAGGCGGTTGTTACGGTTGATGACGCGGCGGTACAGGTCGTTCAGGTCCGAGGTCGCGAAGCGGCCGCCGTCCAGCGGCACCAGCGGGCGCAGCTCAGGCGGCAGCACCGGCAGCACCTCGAGGATCATCCACTCGGGCTTGATGCCCGAACGCTGGAAGGCCTCGAGCACCTTCAGGCGCTTGGCGAACTTCTTGATCTTGGCTTCGGAACCGGTAGCCTGCAGCTCGGCGCGGATCTGTTCGATCTGCTTCTCGATGTCGATGCCGCGCAGCAGTTCACGGATGCCCTCGGCACCCATCATGGCGACGAACTCACCCTCGCCGTACTCGTCGCACTTCGCCAGGTAGTCGTCTTCGGACATGATCTGGCTCTTCTTGAGCGGGGTCATGCCGGGTTCGATCACGACGAATGCTTCGAAGTACAGCACGCGCTCGATGTCGCGCAGCGTCATGTCCAGGACCATGCCCAGGCGCGACGGCAGCGACTTCAGGAACCAGATGTGCGCGGTCGGCGCGGCCAGTTCGATGTGGCCCATGCGCTCGCGGCGCACCTTGGCCAGCGTCACTTCAACGCCGCACTTCTCGCAGATCACGCCACGGTGCTTCAGGCGCTTGTACTTGCCGCACAGGCACTCGTAGTCCTTGATCGGGCCAAAGATCTTGGCGCAGAACAGGCCGTCGCGCTCCGGCTTGAACGTACGGTAGTTGATCGTCTCCGGCTTCTTCACTTCGCCGTACGACCACGAACGGATCTTCTCGGGCGAGGCCAGGCCGATCTTGATCGCGTCGAACTGCTCTTCCTGCTGTACCTGCTTAAAGAGATCGAGCAATGCTTTCATTGCAACTCCTTGTTTCGCCACCGTCCCGGAGTCTGTCCGGATCGGCGGCATTCATTCTGTGGGAAATCCTGCGCTGGTGAGTGCCGGCCGCAGCCGGCACCCGCATCGGCTCGATCAGTAGCGATCGAGGTCGATATCGATACCCAGCGAGCGGATTTCCTTCACCAGCACGTTGAACGATTCCGGCATGCCGGCGTCGATCGAGTGCTCGCCCTTGACGATGTTCTCGTACACCTTGGTACGGCCGTTCACGTCATCGGACTTGACCGTCAGCATTTCCTGCAGCACGTACGACGCGCCGTAGGCTTCCAGTGCCCACACTTCCATCTCACCGAAACGCTGGCCACCGAACTGGGCCTTGCCGCCCAGCGGTTGCTGCGTCACCAGCGAGTACGGGCCGGTGGAACGCGCGTGCATCTTGTCGTCGACCAGGTGGTGCAGCTTCAGCATGTGCATCACACCCAGCGTGACCGGACGCTCGAACGCTTCGCCGGTGCGGCCGTCGAACAGCGTGACCTGCTGCTTGGAGGCGGTCAGACCCTTCTCCTTCGCGATCTCTTCCGGATAGGCGAGGTCCAGCATGCGGCGGATTTCGTCCTCATGCGCACCGTCGAACACCGGCGTCGCGAACGGCACGCCCTTCTTCAGGTTGTCGGCCAGTTCCAGGACTTCCGAATCCGACAGGCTGTCGAGGTCTTCGACCTTGCCGCTCTCGTTGTAGATCTGCGTGAGCAGGTTGCGCACTTCGGCTGCCTTGGCTTGCGCCTTCAGCATGTTGCCGATGCGCTCGCCCAGACCGCGCGCGGCCCAGCCCAGGTGCGTCTCGAGAATCTGACCCACGTTCATCCGCGAAGGCACGCCCAGCGGATTCAGCACGATGTCGGCGGGCGTACCGTCGGCCATGTACGGCATGTCTTCGATCGGGGTGATCTTCGACACCACACCCTTGTTGCCGTGACGGCCGGCCATCTTGTCGCCAGGCTGCAGGCGGCGCTTGACGGCCAGGTACACCTTGACCATCTTGATCACGCCCGGCGGCAGTTCGTCGCCCTGGGTGAGCTTCTTGCGCTTCTCTTCGAAGGCCAGGTCGAACTCGTGGCGCTTCTGCTCGATGGCTTCCTTGACGGCTTCCAGCTGGGCAGCCAGTTCCTCGTCGGCCGGACGGATGTCGAACCAGTGGTACTTGTCGATATCCGCCAGGTATTCCTTGGTGATCTTGGCACCCTTGGCCAGCTTCTTCGGACCGCCGTTGACGGTCTTGTCGACCAGCAGGCGCTCCAGACGCTGGAAGGCATCGCCTTCCACGATACGCAGCTGGTCGTTCAGGTCGAGGCGATAGCGCTTCAGTTCGTCGTCGATGATCGACTGGGCACGCTTGTCGCGGGTCACGCCTTCGCGGGTGAAGACCTGCACGTCGATCACGATGCCGCTCATGCCCGACGGCACGCGCAGCGAGGTGTCCTTCACGTCCGACGCCTTCTCGCCGAAGATCGCGCGCAGCAGCTTCTCTTCCGGGGTCAGCTGGGTCTCGCCCTTCGGCGTGACCTTGCCCACCAGCACGTCGCCGGCTTCGACCTCGGCACCGATGTAGGTGATGCCCGACTCGTCCAGGCGAGCCAGCTGGGCTTCTGCCAGGTTCGAGATATCGCGCGTGATTTCCTCCGGTCCCAGCTTGGTGTCGCGGGCGACGACCGACAGTTCCTCGATGTGGATCGAGGTATAGCGGTCTTCGGCCACCACACGCTCCGAGATCAGGATCGAATCCTCGAAGTTGTAGCCGTTCCACGGCATGAACGCCACCAGCATGTTCTGGCCCAGGGCCAGTTCGCCCAGGTCAGTCGAGGCGCCGTCGGCGATGACGTCGCCGCGGGCCACGTGGTCGCCCACCTTGACCATCGGACGCTGGTTGATGTTGGTGTTCTGGTTCGAGCGCGTGTACTTGATCAGGTTGTAGATGTCCACGCCGACTTCACCGGCCACGGCTTCGTCGTCGTTCACGCGGATCACGATACGCATCGCGTCGACGTAGTCGACCACGCCGCCACGCATCGCCTGCACGGCAGTACCCGAGTCGACCGCAACGGTGCGCTCGATGCCGGTACCGACCAGCGGCTTGTCCGGACGCAGGCAAGGCACGGCCTGACGCTGCATGTTCGCGCCCATCAGTGCACGGTTCGCGTCATCGTGTTCCAGGAACGGCACCAGCGAGGCAGCGGCCGACACGATCTGCGACGGCGCCACGTCGATGTACTGCACGCGGTCCGGCGTGACCATACGGGTTTCACGCTCGGAGCCTTCACGCGCGGACACCAGTTCGTCGGTCAGGTTGCCGTCGGCGTCGACGGTCGCGTTGGCCTGCGCCACCACGTACTTGCCTTCCTCGATCGCGGACAGGTAGTCGACCTGGTCGGTCAGCTTGCTGTTCTCGACCTTGCGGTACGGGGTTTCCAGGAAGCCGTACTCGTTCAGGCGCGCATACAGTGCCAGCGAGTTGATCAGACCAATGTTCGGACCTTCCGGCGTTTCGATCGGGCACACGCGGCCGTAGTGGGTCGGGTGCACGTCGCGGACTTCAAAGCCGGCGCGCTCGCGGGTCAGACCGCCCGGGCCCAGTGCGGAGACACGACGCTTGTGCGTGATCTCGGACAGCGGGTTGGTCTGGTCCATGAACTGCGACAGCTGCGACGAACCGAAGAACTCGCGGATCGCCGACGAGATCGGCTTCGAGTTGATCAGGTCGTGCGGCATCAGGTTCTCGGTCTCGGCCTGGCCCAGACGTTCCTTGACGGCACGCTCCACGCGCGACAGGCCGGCGCGGAACTGGTTCTCGGCCAGTTCGCCGACACAACGCACGCGGCGGTTGCCCAGGTGGTCGATATCGTCGACTTCGCCCTTGCCGTTGCGCAGGTTGACCAGGATCTTGATGGTCTCGAGGATGTCCTCGTCCTGCAGCACCATGGCGCCCTCACCGCTGGGACGGCCCAGGCGGCTGTTGACCTTCATGCGGCCAACGCGCGACAGGTCGTACGACTCTTCGCTGTAGAACAGGCGCTGGAACAGCGCTTCCACGGCTTCTTCGGTCGGCGGCTCGCCCGGGCGCATCATGCGGTAGATCGCGATGCGCGCGGCGGTCTGGTCGGCGGTCTCGTCCACGCGCAGGGTCTGCGACATGTACGGGCCCTGGTCCAGGTCGTTGGTGTACAGGGTCTGGATCTGCTTGACGCCGGCTTCGCGCAGGTTTTCCAGCAGCGCCTCGGTCAGTTCGTCGTTGGCATTGGCAATCACCTCGCCGGTATCCGGGTCGATGATGTTCTTCGCCAGCACGCGGCCCAGCAGGTAGTCTTCCGGCACGCTGATCAGCTTGGTGCCGGCCGAATCCAGGTCGCGGATGTGCTTGGCGTTGATCCGCTTGTCCTTCTCGACCACCACGCGGCCATTCTTGTCGGCGATGTCGAAGCGCGCGACTTCACCGCGCAGGCGCTCGGGCACGAACTCCAGCTGCGCGCCTTCCGACTGCAGCGTGAAGTTGTCGAACACGAAGAAGTGCGCCAGGATCTGTTCCGGGGTCAGTCCGATCGACTTCAGCAGGATCGTCACCGGCATCTTGCGGCGGCGGTCGACGCGGAAGTACAGGATGTCCTTCGGATCGAATTCGAAGTCCAGCCACGAACCGCGGTAGGGGATGATGCGTGCCGAGAACAGCAGCTTGCCCGAGCTGTGGGTCTTGCCCTTGTCGTGCTCGAAGAACACGCCCGGCGAGCGGTGCAGCTGCGAGACGATGACACGCTCGGTGCCGTTGATGACGAACGAACCCGTGGAAGTCATGAGCGGAATCTCGCCCATGTAGACTTCCTGCTCCTTCACTTCCTTGACCTTGCCCGGGTTCTCGCGATCGTTGATGATCAGGCGAACCTTGGCGCGCAGGGCCGAATGGAACGTCAGGCCACGCTGCTGGCATTCCTTGACGTCGAACGGCGGATTGGAGAGGTGATACGAGACGAACTCCATACGGGCGAGCCCGTTATGCGAGGAGATCGGGAAAATTGCGTTGAAAGCGGCCTGGAGGCCTTCGGTCTTGCGACGTGCGGGCGGCGTATCCGCTTGCAAGAACTGGGTGTAGGATTCAATCTGGGTGGCAAGCAGGAATGGAACCTGATGTACCGTCGCGCGCTTCGCAAAGCTTTTGCGAATGCGCTTCTTTTCGGTGAAGCTGTACGCCATGGGATCTCCGAATCATCGCAGGGCTGGCTGGACCTGGCCGGACCTGAGGTGTTCAGCGACTGGGAGGGGATTTGGCGGTTGGCCGCTACCAACCTCTGGCTGACGGTGTCCGCACGCTGCGGGCGGTGTGGTCGTCGCTTCAGCGCAACGCCTGTACTCGCCCGGGGGACACCCGACCAAACTTGTCTTCTGCAGTCGGTTCAGAAGACAAACATCAGCAGCAACCACTTAGTGTGCCACTGATGTTTGGCCTCTGCTGAATCGCGAGCAAAACCGCCGCCGCCGCGAGCCGCAAACATCACTTTATCCGCATTATCGCTGTGCGGAGTGGTGACTAAAACACAATCGCACAAGCGCAAAAAGGCTGGCGCCGGGAATATCCCTTTGCCAGCCCCATTCGCGTGCCGCGAGGGCACGCGAGTACAGCATTACTTGACGTCGACCTTGGCGCCAGCGTCTTCCAGCTTCTTCTTGGCTTCGGCAGCGGCAGCCTTGTCCACGCCTTCCTTGACGGGCTTCGGTGCGCCATCGACCAGGTCCTTGGCTTCCTTCAGGCCCAGGCCGGTGATTTCGCGAACGGCCTTGATGACGCCGACCTTGTTGGCGCCGACTTCGGCCAGGATCACGTTGAACTCGGTCTGCTCTTCAGCAGCGGCGGCACCGCCAGCGCCCGGAGCAGCAGCCACGGCCATGGCAGCAGCCGACACGCCAAACTTCTCTTCGAACGCCTTGACCAGGTCGTTCAGTTCCATCACGGACATCGCGCCAACGGCTTCCAGGATGTCGTCTTTGGTGATTGCCATTTGAAATACTCCTACTAGATTTGATTCGGTATCGGTAATGCGATCTTGCGATGCGCGGCCTGGATTGCCTTAGGCGCCGGCAGCTTCCGCTTCCGCGGGAGCGCCTTCTTCCTTCTTGGCGGCCAGAGCAGCCAGCAGACGGGCGAAGCCCGACACCGGTGCCTGCATCACGCCCAGCAGCTGAGCAATCAGTTCGTCGCGGGTCGGGATCGAGGCCAGCGCCTTCACGGCGGCAGCGTCGAGAACCTTGCCGTCATACGACCCGGCGCGCAGGACCAGCTTGTCGTTGGTCTTGGCGAAGTCGTTCAGAACCTTGGCCGAGGCCACTGCATCTTCGGAAATACCGTAGATCAGCGGACCGGTCATCTGCTCTGCGAGGCCTGCAAACGGCGTACCTTCGACGGCGCGGCGAGCCAGCGTGTTTTTCAGAACACGCAGGTACACGCCTTGCTGGCGAGCGGCAGCACGCAGCTTGGTCAGATCGCCAACCGCAATGCCGCGATATTCGGCGACGACGATGGTCTGGGCCTTGGCGACTTGCGCCGAGACCTCAGCAACGACGGCCTTCTTATCTTCAATATTGAGTGGCACGGTTAAGCTCCAAAATGACGCTGTGTCTCCGGCAATACCGGAGCCTTCACGTCAGCACAAACGAACGGCGTCCGATTGGCCCGAATCACCCGGGTCAGTGCCCGGTTGCTTCAATCCCTTCGGGTGCGCCATCTGCGCTGGCTGGCCGGAGGACGTCGCTCAGGCTTGGAGGCCTTCCCGCACGTTCCGACCGATTAAGCCCTCACCGCAACACTGCCGCGGACAAGGACACCAGCGGTCTTTGATAACCAGCAGTGCCCGCCGATGCTTGCGCATCCGGCCGGACACCACTGCCCAAAGCCATGCTCCATTCCTTGCGGTCCGGAGACGACCCTCGCCATTGGCCAGGGTCTTCAATTCTTCTTGCCGACCGGTGTTATCGGGTGCCGGTCAGCAATCTGCCGTCAGCTCAGGCTGCCAGCGTAGCCTGATCGACACGCACGCCGACGCCCATGGTCGACGAAACGGCGACCTTGCGCAGGTACACGCCCTTGCTGGTGGCCGGCTTGGCCTTGACCAGCGCGTCCAGCAGCGCGGCCAGGTTGCTCTTCAGCGCGGTGTCTTCGAACGAACGGCGGCCGATGGTGGCGTGGATGATACCGGCCTTGTCGACACGGAACTGGACCTGACCGGCCTTGGCGTTCTTCACAGCCTGGGCCACGTCGGGGGTCACGGTACCGACCTTCGGGTTCGGCATCAGGCCGCGCGGGCCCAGGATCTGGCCCAGCGTACCGACGATACGCATCGTGTCCGGCGAAGCGATCACGACGTCGAAGTTCAGGTTGCCGGCCTTGACTTGCTCGGCCAGGTCTTCCATGCCGACGATGTCAGCACCGGCGGCCTTGGCGGCCTCGGCCTTCTCGCCCTGGGCGAACACAGCCACGCGCACCGACTTGCCGGTACCGGCGGGCAGCACCACGGAACCACGAACCACCTGGTCCGACTTCTTGGCGTCGATGCCCAGTTGCACGGCCACGTCGATCGATTCGTCGAACTTCGCCGAGGCGCAGCCCTTCACCAGGCCCAGGGCCTCGTCGATCGGGTAGAACTTGGTACGCTCGATCTTCGCCTTGTTGGCGGCGACGCGCTTGGAAACCTTAGCCATTTACAGACCCTCCACGGTGATGCCCATCGAACGAGCCGAACCGGCGATGGTACGCACGGCGGCGTCCAGGTCGGCGGCGGTCAGGTCAGCGTTCTTGGCCTTGGCGATTTCTTCAGCCTGGGCGCGGGTGATCTTGCCAACCTTGTCGGTGTGGGGCTTCGGCGAACCCTTGGTGATGCCGGCTGCCTTCTTGATCAGCACGGTCGCCGGCGGCGACTTCATCACGAAGGTGAAGCTCTTGTCGGCGAAGGCGGTAATCACCACCGGCACCGGCAGACCAGGCTCCATGCCTTGGGTCTGGGCGTTGAACGCCTTGCAGAACTCCATGATGTTCAGACCACGCTGACCCAGTGCGGGACCAACGGGCGGGGAGGGATTTGCCTTACCAGCCGGAATCTGCAGCTTGATAAAGCCAATGATCTTCTTGGCCATCTCTACTCCAATCCGGACCGCTCCACGGAGGGGTTGCGATCCTGTTGAGTCGTAACGCGCTGTCGCCGCACCGTTGGCACGGCCTCACGCTCCTCTTTGGCAGTGCCCTGGGGCACTGCCTTTGCCGGTTGCCGCCCCTTCGGCCGACAACCTGCAAATTCTTTAAACCTTCTCGACCTGACCGAACTCGAGCTCGACCGGCGTGGCACGCCCGAAGATGGTGACCGAGACGCGCAGGCGCGATTTCTCGTAGTTCACTTCTTCCACGTTGCCGTTGAAGTCGGTGAACGGACCATCCTTGACGCGCACCATTTCGCCCACTTCGAACAGCGTCTTGGGACGCGGCTTCTCGACCCCTTCCTGCATCTGGGTCATGATCTTGTCGACTTCGCGCTGCGAAATCGGGCTCGGGCGATTGCGGGCACCGCCCACGAAACCTGTGACCTTGCTGGTGTTCTTCACCAGGTGCCAGGTCTCGTCGGTCATTTCCATCTCGACCAGCACGTAGCCGGGGAAGAAACGACGCTCGGTGACCGACTTGTGGCCACCCTTGATTTCCACCACTTCTTCGGACGGCACCAGGATGCGGCCAAACTTGTCCTGCATCTCGGCGCGCTCGATGCGCTCCTGCAGCGCGCGTTGCACGCTCTTCTCCATGCCGGAGTAGGCATGCACGACATACCAGCGCTTCTTCGACGAAGGCGATTCCGGCGCGGCGTTTTCCTGCTGGGCGTTATCCGTCATGTGCTACCTCTTATTTCCAGCCCAGCACGAGCGAGAACACGACCCACTCGATGAGCTTGTCCGCCGACCACAGGAACAGGGCCATGACGACGACAAAGACAAAAACCAGTCCCGTCATCTGCCCGGCTTCCTTGCGCGTCGGCCAGACGACCTTGCGAACTTCCCGATACGATTCCTTGGCGAACCCGATAAAGTCCTTGCCCGGTGCCGACACCAGCGCAACCGCGATACCCAGTGCAATACCACCGAACAGTGCGGCGCCACGTACATAAGACGGTTGCTGTGCCAGTGCATAGAAACCGATGACGCCCGCCACCACCAGCAGCACCGCGACGCCAAGCATCCACTTGCCGCTGCTGGCATTCACGGTTTCAACATTGGGATTGGCCATGTTTCGCAAACGAGACTAAGCCGCGTCACGATTGTTCCTCGCGACGCGGCTGATTGATTTGGCAGGGGCAGAGGGAATCGAACCCCCAACCTTCGGTTTTGGAGACCGACGCTCTGCCAGTTGAGCTATACCCCTAAAACAACTTCGGGGTCGACGCTTGCGCCAACCCCTCTGGCAACAAATGCGGCCGGTTGGTGCCGCATTCGCTATCGAACAGCTTAGTCGAGGATCTTTGCCACGACGCCGGCGCCGACGGTACGGCCACCTTCGCGGATAGCGAAGCGCAGGCCTTCTTCCATGGCGATCGGGGCGATCAGCTTGACCGTGATCGACACGTTGTCACCCGGCATGACCATTTCCTTGTCCTTCGGCAGCTCGATCGAGCCGGTCACGTCGGTGGTGCGGAAATAGAACTGCGGGCGGTAGTTGTTGAAGAACGGGGTGTGACGGCCGCCTTCGTCCTTCGACAGGATGTACACCTCGCCGGTGAAGTGGGTGTGCGGCTTGATCGAGCCCGGCTTGCACAGCACCTGGCCGCGCTCGACGTCTTCACGCTTGGTGCCGCGCAGCAGCAGACCGACGTTGTCGCCAGCCTGGCCCTGGTCCAGCAGCTTGCGGAACATTTCCACGCCGGTGCAGGTGGTCTTCACGGTCGGCTTGATACCGACGATTTCGATTTCTTCGCCGACCTTGATCACGCCGCGCTCGATACGGCCGGTCACCACGGTGCCGCGACCCGAGATCGAGAACACGTCTTCCACCGGCATCAGGAAGGTACCGTCAACGGCACGCTCCGGCGTCGGGATGTAGTTGTCCAGCGCGTCGGCCAGGTTCATGATGGCCACTTCGCCCAGTTCGCCCTTGTCGCCTTCCAGCGCCAGCTTGGCCGAACCCTTGATGATCGGGGTGTCGTCGCCGGGGAACTCGTACTTGCTCAGCAGCTCGCGCACTTCCATCTCGACCAGCTCGAGCAGTTCGGCGTCGTCCACCATGTCGCACTTGTTCAGGAACACGATGATGTACGGCACGCCAACCTGGCGAGCCAGCAGGATGTGCTCGCGGGTCTGCGGCATCGGGCCGTCAGCGGCCGAGCACACCAGGATCGCGCCGTCCATCTGGGCGGCACCCGTGATCATGTTCTTCACATAGTCGGCGTGGCCCGGGCAGTCAACGTGCGCGTAGTGGCGGTTGGCCGTCTCGTATTCGACGTGCGCGGTGTTGATGGTAATACCGCGGGCCTTTTCTTCCGGCGCTGCGTCGATTTCGTCGTACTTCTTGGCGGCACCGCCGAACTTCGCTGCCAGCACCGTGGCGATCGCTGCGGTCAGCGTGGTCTTGCCATGGTCAACGTGACCAATCGTACCAACGTTCACGTGCGGCTTGGTCCGCTCGAACTTTTCCTTTGCCATTTCGCGACTCCTGTCTCGGTAGCGATATTGCCAGTGCGTGGTATTTGGTGCCCATGGGCAGGATCGAACTGCCGACCTCTCCCTTACCAAGGGAGTGCTCTACCACTGAGCCACATGGGCGAAACTAGACGTACTACTTTATGACAGCAACCGCGCGACTGGAGCGGGTGAAGGGAATCGAACCCTCGTCGTAAGCTTGGAAGGCTTCTGCTCTACCATTGAGCTACACCCGCCTGGGTCTTTCCTGCTTCTTCACCGGCTTTGCCGGCTGCTGTCTTGCATTCTGGTGGAGAGGGCTGGATTCGAACCAGCGTAGGCGTAAGCCAACAGATTTACAGTCTGCCCCCTTTAGCCACTCGGGCACCTCTCCGCAGAGAACTATCGATTATGGGCTTCCTCGCCGCTCTTGTCAAGCACTTTCCGTTGCGGATGCTGTGCTGCCAAGGCATCGGGAGGGCGTTCCGGCGTGACGGCTGGCGCTGCCTGATCGCTCCCACAAGCGCAGTTTAGATTTCTGCGTTCTCACCCTATAGGGGCTCTGCAGGACGTTTGCTGGCGGCTCTGGCGCGGCCTGGCGGAACTGCGCGGCGGCCAGCGAACCGGCGACGAAAAAGCAAAAACCCCTCGCAGCACACGCTGTCGAGGGGTTTTGCACAATAAGAGCCTGGCGATGACCTACTTTCACACGGGTAATCCGCACTATCATCGGCGCGGAGTCGTTTCACGGACCTGTTCGGGATGGGAAGGGGTGGTTCCAACTCGCTATGGTCACCAGGCATGAGGGGTTGTGGCGCTGTCCTGGGGACAGCGTCACGAATCGGGATGTAGTGTTGGTTGTGTGTGTATCGAGGCACAAGGCGATCGCTCACCAGGTGAAACACACTGGTTATAGGATCAAGCCTTACGGGCAATTAGTACTGGTTAGCTTAACGCATTACTGCGCTTCCACACCCAGCCTATCAACGTCCTGGTCTCGAACGACCCTTCAAGGCGGTCAAGCCGCCAGGGAATCCTCATCTTCAGGCGAGTTTCCCGCTTAGATGCTTTCAGCGGTTATCTCTTCCGTACATAGCTACCCTGCGATGCCTCTGGCGAGACAACAGGTACACCAGCGGTACGTCCACTCCGGTCCTCTCGTACTAGGAGCAGCCCCCGTCAAGATTCCAACGCCCACGGCAGATAGGGACCAAACTGTCTCACGACGTTTTAAACCCAGCTCACGTACCTCTTTAAATGGCGAACAGCCATACCCTTGGGACCGGCTACAGCCCCAGGATGAGATGAGCCGACATCGAGGTGCCAAACACCGCCGTCGATATGAACTCTTGGGCGGTATCAGCCTGTTATCCCCAGAGTACCTTTTATCCGTTGAGCGATGGCCCTTCCATTCAGAACCACCGGATCACTATGTCCTGCTTTCGCACCTGCTCGACTTGTCGGTCTCGCAGTTAAGCACGCTTTTGCCATTGCACTTTAGGTACGATGTCCGACCGTACCAAGCGTACCTTCGAACTCCTCCGTTACACTTTGGGAGGAGACCGCCCCAGTCAAACTGCCTACCATGCACTGTCCCCGACCCGGATTCACGGGCCAAGGTTAGAACCTCAAACAAACCAGGGTGGTATTTCAAGGACGGCTCCACGTAGACTAGCGTCCACGCTTCAAAGCCTCCCACCTATCCTACACAGATCGGTTCAAAGTCCAATGCAAAGCTACAGTAAAGGTTCATGGGGTCTTTCCGTCTAGCCGCGGGGAGATTGCATCATCACAAACACTTCAACTTCGCTGAGTCTCGGGAGGAGACAGTGTGGCCATCGTTACGCCATTCGTGCAGGTCGGAACTTACCCGACAAGGAATTTCGCTACCTTAGGACCGTTATAGTTACGGCCGCCGTTTACCGGGACTTCAATCAAGAGCTTGCACCCCATCATTTAATCTTCCGGCACCGGGCAGGCGTCACACCCTATACGTCCACTTTCGTGTTTGCAGAGTGCTGTGTTTTTATTAAACAGTCGCAGCCACCATTTTATTGCAACCCCTTCACCCTTCTGGCGCAGGCCAGTCAAGCTACCAGGGCGTACCTTATCCCGAAGTTACGGTACCAATTTGCCGAGTTCCTTCTCCCGAGTTCTCTCAAGCGCCTTAGAATACTCATCTCGCCCACCTGTGTCGGTTTGCGGTACGGTCTCGTATGACTGAAGCTTAGAGGCTTTTCTTGGAACCACTTCCAATTGCTTCGCAGCACTAGGCCGCTCGCCCCACACTCTTGAATCCCGCGCCCGGATTTGCCTGAGCGCCTTCTCCAATGCAGGGACCGGGACTTCCAACACCCGGACAACCTTCCGCGATCCGTCCCCCCATCGCATCATACGACGGTGCAGGAATATTAACCTGCTTCCCATCAGCTACGCATCTCTGCCTCGCCTTAGGGGCCGACTCACCCTACGCCGATGAACGTTGCGTAGGAAACCTTGGGCTTACGGCGAGGGGGCCTTTCACCCCCTTTATCGCTACTCATGTCAGCATTCGCACTTCTGATACCTCCAGCATCCTTTACAAGACACCTTCACAGGCTTACAGAACGCTCTCCTACCACGCACTTGCGTGCGTCCGCAGCTTCGGTGACTGGCTTAGCCCCGTTACATCTTCCGCGCAGGACGACTCGATCAGTGAGCTATTACGCTTTCTTTAAAGGGTGGCTGCTTCTAAGCCAACCTCCTGACTGTTTTAGCCTTCCCACTTCGTTTCCCACTTAGCCAATCTTTGGGACCTTAGCTGGCGGTCTGGGTTGTTTCCCTCTTGACACCGGACGTTAGCACCCGATGTCTGTCTCCCGTGATTGCACTCTTCGGTATTCGGAGTTTGCTATGGCGGGGTAATCAGCAATAGACCCCCCAACCATGACAGTGCTCTACCCCCGAAGGTGAGACACGAGGCACTACCTAAATAGTTTTCGGAGAGAACCAGCTATTTCCAGATTTGTTTAGCCTTTCACCCCTATCCACAGCTCATCCCCTAACTTTTCAACGTTAGTGGGTTCGGTCCTCCAGTACGTGTTACCGCACCTTCAACCTGGCCATGGATAGATCATCTGGTTTCGGGTCTACACCCAGCGACTCAACGCCCTGTTCGGACTCGCTTTCGCTACGCCTTCCCTAATCGGTTAAGCTTGCCACTGAATGTAAGTCGCTGACCCATTATACAAAAGGTACGCCGTCACCCCTTACGAGGCTCCGACTGTTTGTATGCATGCGGTTTCAGGATCTATTTCACTCCCCTCCCGGGGTTCTTTTCGCCTTTCCCTCACGGTACTGGTTCACTATCGGTCGATCACGAGTATTTAGCCTTGGAGGATGGTCCCCCCATCTTCAGACAGGATTTCACGTGTCCCGCCCTACTTGTCGCACACCTAGTTCCACAAGTCTGTTTTCGCATACAGGGCTATCACCTGCTATGGCCGGGCTTTCCATCCCGTTTTGCTAACAGTCCTGCTAAAGAGTGCAAGGCTCTTCCCATTTCGTTCGCCACTACTTTGGGAATCTCGGTTGATTTCTGTTCCTGCAGCTACTTAGATGTTTCAGTTCGCCGCGTTCGCTTCCCACACCTATGGATTCAGTGTGGGATGACCCATACGGGCCGGGTTTCCCCATTCGGACATCTCCGGATCAAAGCTTGTTTGCCAGCTCCCCGAAGCTTTTCGCAGGCTACCGCGTCCTTCATCGCCTGTGATCGCCAAGGCATCCACCACATGCACTTGTTCGCTTGACCCTATAACAAGTGTGTCTCATCGACACGCTCACTACAGGTTGAGTTCTCGCATTTGTGCCGTATTCCAAGTCATCTTTCGATCACTTAAATACTTTGGTTGATACAATCACAACCCGGTATCACGTTAAACTACATGTGCGTCTCATCAACGCACCGTGACACCTTTACTACATCCCATATTGTTAAAGAACAGCCGATCTTGCGATCGCTTGGCAATGCCAAATGAAAACACTCGCAACCTCATCGTCGCGAGGCGCTTTCATTTGACAACCAATCCAAGGTACCAGGTAGTGGTGGAGGATGACGGGATCGAACCGACGACCCCCTGCTTGCAAAGCAGGTGCTCTCCCAGCTGAGCTAATCCCCCTTCGGATAACTTGGTGGGTCTGGTAGGACTTGAACCTACGACCCCCGCCTTATCAAGACGGTGCTCTAACCACCTGAGCTACAGACCCTTGGCTGTAACAGCAAACAAACCGATAAGTGTGAACGCTAGGCTTGAGACACAAGCCTCTGGAAAGGAGGTGATCCAGCCGCACCTTCCGATACGGCTACCTTGTTACGACTTCACCCCAGTCATGAACCCTGCCGTGGTAATCGCCCTCCTTGCGGTTAGGCTAACTACTTCTGGCAAAACCCACTCCCATGGTGTGACGGGCGGTGTGTACAAGACCCGGGAACGTATTCACCGCGGCATGCTGATCCGCGATTACTAGCGATTCCAGCTTCACGTAGTCGAGTTGCAGACTACGATCCGGACTACGATGCGTTTTCTGGGATTAGCTCCCCCTCGCGGGTTGGCAACCCTCTGTACGCACCATTGTATGACGTGTGAAGCCCTACCCATAAGGGCCATGAGGACTTGACGTCATCCCCACCTTCCTCCGGTTTGTCACCGGCAGTCTCTCTAGAGTGCCCTTTCGTAGCAACTAGAGACAAGGGTTGCGCTCGTTGCGGGACTTAACCCAACATCTCACGACACGAGCTGACGACAGCCATGCAGCACCTGTGTCCACTTTCCCTTTCGGGCACCTGATGCATCTCTGCTTCGTTAGTGGCATGTCAAGGGTAGGTAAGGTTTTTCGCGTTGCATCGAATTAATCCACATCATCCACCGCTTGTGCGGGTCCCGTCAATTCCTTTGAGTTTTAATCTTGCGACCGTACTCCCCAGGCGGTCAACTTCACGCGTTAGCTACGTTACTGAAGAAATGAATCCCCAACAACTAGTTGACATCGTTTAGGGCGTGGACTACCAGGGTATCTAATCCTGTTTGCTCCCCACGCTTTCGTGCATGAGCGTCAGTGACGTCCCAGGGGCTGCCTTCGCCATCGGTATTCCTCCACATCTCTACGCATTTCACTGCTACACGTGGAATTCTACCCCCCTCTGACATACTCTAGCCTGACAGTCACAAGCGCCATTCCCAAGTTGAGCTCGGGGATTTCACGCCTGTCTTATCAAACCGCCTGCGCACGCTTTACGCCCAGTAATTCCGATTAACGCTCGCACCCTACGTATTACCGCGGCTGCTGGCACGTAGTTAGCCGGTGCTTATTCTTCCGGTACCGTCATCGACGCCGGGTATTAACCAGCGCCATTTCTTTCCGGACAAAAGTGCTTTACAACCCGAAGGCCTTCTTCACACACGCGGCATTGCTGGATCAGGGTTGCCCCCATTGTCCAAAATTCCCCACTGCTGCCTCCCGTAGGAGTCTGGGCCGTGTCTCAGTCCCAGTGTGGCTGATCGTCCTCTCAGACCAGCTACTGATCGTCGCCTTGGTGGGCCTTTACCCCACCAACTAGCTAATCAGACATCGGCCGCTCCTGTCGCGCGAGGCCTTGCGGTCCCCCGCTTTCACCCTCAGGTCGTATGCGGTATTAGCTAATCTTTCGACTAGTTATCCCCCACGACAGGGCACGTTCCGATGTATTACTCACCCGTTCGCCACTCGCCGCCAGGCCGAAGCCCGCGCTGCCGTTCGACTTGCATGTGTAAGGCATGCCGCCAGCGTTCAATCTGAGCCAGGATCAAACTCTTCAGTTCAATCTCTGTGTGGGTCCGAAGACCCTCGCTCTTTCGAGCGGTCGCTCACTCTCAGAAAACTGACTGACCAGATCCGAAGACCCGGTCACGTTTTGCTGTGCGAGCACTGTATAACTTGAAGCATCACTGTCCGTAGACAGCGGCGTCCGCTACCCAGCGCCCACACTTATCGGTTGTTTGTTTGTTAAAGAACTTCGCCACCCGGCTTTGCCGCTCAGCGCGCTGCGTTGTCTGCAGCAGAGAAACGAGATTATGCAGAGCCTTCTTCGTTTCGTCAACCGTTTCAGCAAACTTTTTTGCTGCGGCCGGCGCTGCAAACCTCGCTGCGCCAACCTCCCGGCCGACCCCGCAACCCTTGCTGCGCCTGCCTTGCAGGAACCGCGTTGTGTTGCGAGGGGGCGAATAGTAAGCGAGCGCGGCGGGGTTGGCAAGTGATTCCACGAATTAATTCGGTGACGCCGAAAACTCCTTCTCAATGACCACGACAATGAGCATCGGTTTGTCAGCTGCAACACCATGATTCATGATCTGGGCTGGAGCGAACCGGGCACAACGCCGCCACTACGGCAAGGCGCCCCCGAGCCAAATCAGGATCCCCATGACCATCAGAATCGTAAGACTGGGTACACCGCGCGCGGCCAACGAGGGCCTGCGCGTCGGTACCGTGCGCCGGCCTCCGCGGGGCGTGCCCAAATCCGAGTTTGCTAGCCGCGATTACTATGATGTCTGGTACCCGGCGCTTTCTCCGTCGCCAGAACTGGTCACCCAGGCGCTGCATGCGACCGACGATAAACAATGGCGCGCCTTTGTACGGCATTTCCGCAAGGAAATGGCAGAACCGGATGCCAGCCGCACGCTGGACCTGTTGGCGGCACTGTCGCACCAGACCAATTTCTCGGTGGGCTGCTATTGCGAGGACGAAGCGCGATGCCACCGCTCCGTCTTGCGCGAACTGCTCGCCGAGCGCGCGGCGGTGATCGACTGAGTTGCGCGACATGCCGGGAACTTTCCGGCCTTGTTTTTTCACGTTTTCCCGCTTCCTCTCTGTCCGATGGCGCTGAACGTAGTCTGGCTCGGCTTCTTCCTGATTTCCTTCTCAGCCGCCTGCGTCCGCGTGGCGCAGGGAGACCTCGCCGTCTTCCCGGCGATGCTCAGCAGCCTGTTCGACAGCGCCCGCACCGCCTTCGAGATCGCGCTCGGACTGGCCGGCGTAATGAGCCTGTGGCTAGGCATCATGCGCATCGGCGAACGCGCCGGCGTTGTCGATGCTTTCGCCCGGCTGGTGAACCCGCTGCTGCGGCACTTCTTTCCGGGGGTGCCCCAGGGCCATCCGGCACAAGGCGCGATGATGATGAACGTGTCGGCCAACCTGCTCGGGCTCGACAACGCCGCCACGCCGCTGGGCCTGAACGCCATGCGCGAACTGCAGACGCTGAACCGGCGCCCGGACGTCGCCACCGACGCGCAGATCATGTTCATCGTGCTGAACTCTGCCGGGCTGACGCTGATCCCGACTTCGGTCATCGCCATTCGTCAGGCCATCGCGGTCAAGCAGGGGCTGGTCGGCTTCAACGCTGCCGATATCTTCTTGCCGACGCTCCTGGCCACCGGGGGCGCCTGCCTGGCCGGGCTGCTCGCGGTAGCCTGGGTCCAGCGGATCAACCTGCTGCGGCCCGCCGTGCTGGTGACGTTCGGACTGGTGGTGGCGTTGCTCGGGGCAATGTTCGCGTGGTTGCAGCATGCGCCTCCCGAGCAGGTGGGCACCGTGACGGCGCTGGCTGGCGCCGGCTTCATCCTGTCCCTGATCACCCTCTTTCTGATTTGCGGTGCGCTGCGCCGGGTCAACGTGTACGAGGCGTTTATCGATGGGGCCAAGGAAGGCTTCGGTGTCGCGATGCAGATCATTCCCTATCTGGTCGCGATCCTGATCGCCATTGGCCTGTTCCGCGCCGCCGGCTGCATGGACGTGCTGATGGGCTGGCTCGTGCAAGGGTTCGCGATGCTGGGCGTCAACACCGACTTTGTCCCGGCTCTGCCAGTCGGGCTCATGAAGATCCTGTCCGGCGCCGGGGCGCGCGGGCTGATGGTCGACGTGATGACGACCTACGGCGTCGATTCCTTCCAGGGGCGCCTGGCGGCGATTATCCAGGGATCGACCGAAACCACCTTCTATGTGCTGGCGGTCTATTTCGGCAGCATCAATGTGCGTAATACGCGCCATGCGCTCGGTTGCGCGCTGGTAGCGGATGCGGCCGGCATCGTTTGTGCCGTTGGCGCCGCATACCTTTTCCGCTGAGCCGCCAGGCCGCTGCTGTGTCGCGCCCTTACAACAATATTGTGCGCATCATCGGACATTGACACATTGCGCTTGGTGCGTCGCAACAAAGCATGTATAGTGAAGTCTGTCTCCTCCACCACCTCGGTGGATTCCAACCCACGCACAACCTGCGTGGGTTTTTTTTTGCCTGAACACAGGCGCTGCGGCGATGGGGTTTCCGCATTGCAGCAAGGTGGGAAAAAAGAGCGGAGACATGGCAATTCAGCGGGAAATCGAAAACAAGGGAAAACACCGTCTGGACAGACACTTACTGCGGGCTTTACGGAATGAAGGCGTGGCCTATATTGATTGGATACCTCCGCCGCAGCACGAGGCACGCCATGCCAGACATTACGTTCCCTCGCAGCCTCCCTACCTATTGTGCAGCCAGCCTGACGCTGTCCTGCCCCGCCACGGTCAACGGCAGTCCCACTTTGTATTCCGTCACCGCCGAGGCGCTCGAAGCCCATTTCGGCGCGCGCTCGCCGCGCGAAGAAGACCTGGTAGCGGCCTTCACCAGTAACCGCCAGCGCATCGAGCGCCTGGCAGAAAGCCTGTTCGAGCTGACCCAGGCACGCGAGATCGTGCTGCGCAGCGGCCACTTCCGCTTTGCCGGCTAAGGCTGGCTGCCGCGGGACGCTTCAATCGGCTTTCGCTTCGCCGCGCACCAGCAGCACCGGCACGGTGGACTGGCGGATCACCGCCTCGGCCACGCTGCCCAGCACCAACCGGGGCACGCCGCGCCGGCCGTGCGTGCCGATCACCAGGAGATCTGCTCCCCATTGGCGCGCGGCCTCATTGATGGATGCGCCGATATCGCCAGGCACCGCAGCCGCGGTCACGAGCTGGGTTTCGTGCGCGACGCCGGCACCAGCCAGGCGCTGCGCGGCGTCCTGCAGGGCGCGCTGCCCGCTTTCCTCGAAGGCCTTCTGCAACTGGCTGGGGTCGTAGTAGCCGACATCGAACATGGGCGTGCCGGTGTCGACGACATAGAGCGCCAGCACGGTGGCCTCACCCGGTGAGGCCACGCGAATGGCTTCGCCGACCGCCAGGTCTGACGTGCTGCTGCCGTCCACCGCCACTACGATCTTGCTGTATGCCGCGCTTGTCATATGCGTACCTCCGTCGATGGAAAGGGATGCGGCCCGGCAGCCGCCTGTCTTGGATAGTACACATCCGGCGGAGCCGGCGTCGTGCGCCCGCGCAAGCCTACCGCAGCCGCGGCCCCTTAAATTGACCGACCGGTCGGCTTATATATAATAGGGCCAGCCGTGCCGGAGCGGATTGGCGCGGCGTTCCCGCCAGAGGAGACGCTATGTACACGCAGAGTCTTGACCTGCCCGGCCAGCACGCCGATGCAGCGCAGGCCAGCGCGCCCCCGGATGAAACCGCCCGCCAGGCAGCGTTCGATGCCTGCATGGCCGCCGACGGCAAGATCGAGCCGCAGGACTGGATGCCGCAGGCCTACCGCAAGACCCTGGTGCGCCAGATCTCGCAGCACGCACACTCCGAGATCGTCGGCATGCTGCCCGAAGGCAACTGGATCAGCCGTGCGCCGTCACTCAAGCGCAAGGCCATCCTGCTGGCCAAGGTGCAGGATGAAGGCGGCCACGGCCTTTACCTGTATTCGGCGGCCGAGACCCTGGACGCCTCGCGCGACGACCTGGTCGACGCGCTGCACAGCGGCAAGGCCAAGTACTCGTCGATCTTCAATTACCCGACCCTGACCTGGGCCGATGTTGGCGTGATCGGCTGGCTGGTCGACGGCGCCGCGATCATGAACCAGATTCCGTTGTGCCGCTGCTCGTACGGGCCTTATGCGCGCGCCATGATCCGCATCTGCAAGGAAGAGTCGTTCCACCAGCGCCAGGGTTTCGACGCGCTGCTGGCCATGATGCGCGGCACCGACGCCCAGCGCGAGATGGTGCAGGACGCGGTCAACCGCTGGTGGTTCCCGGTGCTGATGATGTTCGGCCCGTCCGATGCGGCCTCGACCAACAGCGCGCAGACGATGGCCTGGGGCATCAAGCGCATTTCCAACGACGACCTGCGCCAGAAGTTTGTCGATGCCACGGTCGAGCAGGCGCGCGTGCTGGGCGTGACCCTGCCCGACCCCGGCCTGCAATGGAATGCCGAGCGCGGCCACTATGACTACAGCCCGCTGGACTGGGATGAATTCTGGCGGGTGATCAACGGCGACGGGCCGTGCAACAAGGAACGCCTGGCTACCCGCGTGAAGGCGCACGAAGATGGCGCCTGGGTACGCGAAGCCGCGCTGGCGCACGCCGCCAAGCAGGCCGAACGCGAAGCCGGCGCCGCTCGCGCCGCCGCCTGATGCCTGGGATCGCCAAGGAGACCACCATGCAACGCAAGGAATGGCCGCTGTGGGAAGTGTTCGTGCGCAGCAAGCAGGGCCTGGAACACAAGCACTGCGGCAGCCTGCATGCGGCCGACGCGCAGCAGGCGCTGCACATGGCGCGCGACGTCTATACGCGGCGCCAGGAAGGCGTATCGATCTGGGTGGTGCCGTCCGCGGCCATCACCGCGAGCGTGCCGGAGGAAAAGCCGGAACTGTTCGACCCGATGGCCGACAAGATCTACCGGCATCCGACGTTCTACCAGTTGCCCGACGAAGTCAACCACATGTAAGGCCCGCACGATGATCGCGTCCCCACAGCCCGCGGTGCCCGCCTCGCTCGACCACCTGCCGCCGGCGCGCACCGCCGCGCTGCGCTACGTGCTGCGCCTGGCCGACAATGCGCTGATCCTGGGCCAGCGCAACGCCGAATGGTGTGGCCATGGGCCGGTGCTGGAAGAAGACATCGCGCTGGCCAATATCAGCCTCGACCTGATCGGCCAGGCGCGGCTGCTGTATGGCCGCGCCGGCGAACTGGAGGCCGAGCTGACCGGCCTGCCCCGCCATGAGGACGACTACGCCTACTGGCGCGCGGAGCGCGAGTTCCGCAACTGGACCCTGCTGGAGCTGCCCCATCGCGGACCGCTGTCTGGCAACGCCGCAGCCGAACGCGACTACGCCGTCACCATCGTGCGCAACTTCCTGTACAGCGCGCTGATGGTCGAACTCTGGCAAGCCTTGCAGGCCAGCCGCGACGAACAGCTCGCCGCGATCGCCGCCAAGGCAATCAAGGAGGCGCGCTATCACCTGCATCACGCGGCCGGCTGGGTGGTGCGGCTGGGCGATGGTACCGAGGCCTCGCACGCGCGCATGCAAGGCGCGCTGGAACACCTGCTGCCGTATATGAACGAGTGTTTTGCCGAAGACGCGGTCGAAATCGATGCCGCCGCGCAGGGCATCGGCGTGGTCTCCGCCACGCTGCGCCCGGCCTGGGACGCCACCGTCGCCGAAACGCTGGAGGCGGCCACGCTGACCTTGCCGGCGGCCACCGGCTTTGTCTCGGCCGGCAAGCACGGCGTGCACTCGGAACACATGAGCTACCTGCTGGGCGAGATGCAGGGGCTGGCGCGGGCCCATCCGGGCGCGCAATGGTGAGCGCACGCTTTATCGCAAAGGCTTGATTCACATGGACGTCACCGCCTTCCCTTCCCATCACGTGCAAAACGCAGGCGCCACCGCCCAGGCGCGCGTCGCGCGCGCCTGGGCGGTGCTCGAAGCGGTGCCGGACCCGGAGATCCCGGTGGTGTCGATCCGCGAACTGGGCATCCTGCGCGAGGTCGCAGCCGGGCCGGACGGCGTGCTGGAGATCGTCATCACGCCCACCTATTCCGGCTGCCCGGCGATGTCGCAGATTGGTGAGGACATCGGCCAGGCGCTGGACCGCGCCGGGCTGGCGCCGTGGCGCATCCGCACCGTGCTGGCGCCGGCCTGGACCACGGACTGGATCACGCCGGCCGCGCGCGAGCGCCTGCGCGCGTTCGGCATCGCGCCGCCGGGACAGTGCGGCACGCCGGCCGGGGCGCAGCCGCTGCGCTTCGTGCCGCGCGCCGCGCGTGCCGGCGCGCCCGATGTCGTGGCCTGCCCGCGCTGCGGCGGCCTCCATACGCAGCAAATCTCGCGCTTTGCCTCGACCGCCTGCAAGGCGTTGTACCGGTGCCTGGACTGCCGCGAGCCCTTCGACTATTTCAAACCCTACTGAGCCCCCGGGCCGAGCCTAGGCTGCCATGACTCCACAGTTCCATCCGCTGCGAGTGGCGCAGGTGCGCCCCGAGACCGCCGACACCATCTCGATCGCGTTCGAGGTCCCGGACGCGCTGCGCGATGCCTACCGCTTCACGCAAGGCCAGTTCCTGACACTGAGGGCGCCGGTCGACGGCAAGGACCTGCGCCGCTCGTACTCGATCTGCTCGGCGGTGCAGGACTACGATGCGCACGGCGAACTGCGGGTGGCGGTCAAGCTGGTGGAGGATGGCCTGTTTTCCGGTCATCTGCACGACTCCATCGCCCCCGGGCAGGTGATCGACGTGATGACGCCTGACGGGCGCTTCCACGTGCCGCTCGACGCCAACGCCGCGCGCCACTATGTCGCCTTTGCCGCCGGCAGCGGCATCACGCCGGTGCTGTCGCTGGTCCGCACCACGCTGCAGGCCGAGCCGCACAGCCGCTTCACGCTGGTCTATGGCAACCGCAATGTCGACAGCATCATCTTTTCCGAAGCGCTGGAGGACCTGAAGAACCAGTACCTGGCGCGCTTCACGCTCTATCACGTGCTGTCGCGCCAGCCGCAGGAGGTCGACCTGCTGCACGGCCGGCTCGACCACGCGCGGGTGAGCGCCTTCCTGCAGACGCTGATTCCGGTCGACGATATCGACGCGGCCTTCGTCTGCGGCCCGGCCTCGATGATCGACGAGGTCGAGGCGGCGCTGCGCGATGCGGGCCTGGACCCGCACCGCATCCACGCCGAGCGCTTCGGAGTGCCGCTGGCACCGACCCGCAGCAAGCCGGCCGCGGCCCACGCCAATCACGCCGACCACGCCGGCACGGCGGAGCTGGTGGTGGTGCTCGATGGCAAGCAACACAGCATGCGCCTGCCGCTGGAGGACGCCAACGTGCTCGACACCGCGCTGGCCGCCGGGCTGGACCTGCCCTACGCCTGCAAGGGCGGCGTCTGTTGCACCTGCCGCGCCAAGGTGCTGGAAGGCAAGGTCGAGATGGAGAAGAACTACACGCTCGAGCCCTGGGAGATGGACAAGGGCTTCGTGCTTACCTGCCAGGCCCGCGCCCTGACGCCGCGGGTGGTGGTCAGCTACGACGAACGCTGATCCTGGCACGCGGTCGCGTGTGTCGTCAGACAATCGCCGACATTGGCCAGCACGGGCCGTGACTACAATGGCGGCAGGCGGCGCCCTGCTGGCGCGATGCTTGCAGGCGGGTGACCAGGCGCGCACGGCGCGCAGCTGTCGCGCCGCCGCCGCTGCGGCGCCAGCGAACCGCCCCACCCATATACAATCACGGCCATGCAATATATCCACGTCGTCAACGGTGATGTAGCAGGCACGACCCTGCGCCAGGCGCTGGCCCAGGCTGCGCGGCCGGACCCTGTCGTGGTGCTGCGCGACGATCTCGCCGTCGGTCCGCTGGCAGATATCGACAGCACCGGGATGATCCGCTCCGGATTCTGGCAGCGCGTCGCCCCGCACACCGACATCGACTTCGCCGCCGAGATGCGCCAGGCGCTGGACCAGCTGCTGGCGCTGCGGCAGGACGACATGGAAGTGGCGATCTGGCACGGCCAGAGCGCGGCCGACCAGCTGATGCTGCGCCGGGTGGTGTTCCACCTGTACCAGGCGCCACAGCGGATCAACGAGGTCGCGATGGACCTGCGCGAACTGGAAACGCCCGCGCAGGGCAATCTGGCGGCGATCGGCATGTACTCGCCGGCGCGGCTGGCGCGGCGCTTCTCCACCATCGCGCCGGTCTCGGTGCTGCGGCTGGGGCGCCTGGGTTACGAATGGCAGCAGAACGTCAAGGAAAACGCCGACGTGCGGCTGTGGAAGGGCAACACGCTGGTGCCGGCGGCGTACCGCACCATCGACGACATCATCATGGAGCGCGCCCCGTCCGACTGGACGCCCGCGGCGCCGGTGGTGGGCAGCGTGATGGGCGCGATCGAGGGCCTGCTGGCCAGCGACTGGTTCGTGTTCTGGCGCTGCCGCGAGCTGATCGCCATGGGCCAGCTGGTGCTGCGCGGCAATGCCGACTCGCTCGACACCTGTGAACTGCGCCGCCATGCCGGCGGCGGGGGCGAATAAACAAGAATATATGGCCCGTACCAAGGCACCCGATTTCGAGGCGCAGCGCGAGCAGATCCTGGACCTGGCCGCCGCCGCCTTTGCCAACAGCAGCTACCCCAGCACCTCGATGGCCGACCTGGCCGCCGCCTGCGGCACCTCCAAGGCGCGGCTGTATCACTACTACGAGAGCAAGGAAGCGATCCTGTTCGACCTGCTGGACCGCTACACGCGCCGGCTGATGCTGCTCGTCACCGAAGTCGAAGCCGACGCCGAGCGCCATGCCCGCACCGACAAGGATGCCTTCGGCAACCTGATCCGCGCCTTCCTGGCCGAGTACGAAACCTCGCAGACGCGCCATATCGCGCTCATCAACGACGTCAAGTTCCTGGCCGAGGCCCAGCGCGACCTGATCCTGGGCCGCGAGCGCGACGTGGTCGCGGCGTTCTCGCGCCTGCTGCGCCGCGCCTACCCGGAGCGCGTCACGCGCGAGAACCAGACCGCGCTGACCATGACCATCTTCGGCATGATCAACTGGACCTTCACCTGGCTCAAGCCGGGCGGCCGGCTCTCGTACGCCGATTTTGCCGAGATGGTGGTCGACCTGCTCGAAGGCGGCCTGCCCGGCCGCGCTGCCGCCGGGCGCCGAGCATAGCCGGCGAGGCCGCGCCCGCGCCTACATCCACTCGGCCTCTTCCCGCTGGCGCCGCTGCTCGCGGTCCTGGCGGAACATCTCTTCGAGCTCGTCGCGCGCCTGGCGCGCCAGCGAGACCAGCTTCTTCTGGTCGGTGTAGTGCGGGTAGAAGCGGTCGATCGCCTCGATGTTGTGGCGCCGGAAGCGCAGCGCCACGTTGCGCGCCTCGCCCGGGTCGAAGCCCAGCCCTTCCAGCACGCGCCGGCCCAGCATCAGCGAGCCCTCGAACATCTCGCGCTCGAACAGCTGCACGCCCCGGTCCTTGAGCTGGTAGACATGCGAGACATGGCGCGCGCGGGCGTAGATCTGGAGCGCGGGGAAGCGCTCGCGCACGCGGTCGATCAGCGCCAGGCTGTCTTCCATGCTGTCGATGGCCACCACCAGGATGCGCGCGTCGGCAATGCCGGCGGCCTCCAGCAGGTCCAGTCGGGTGGCGTCGCCATAGAAGACCTTGAAGCCGTACTGGCGCAGGAATTCGATCTGGTCCGGATCGTGGTCCAGCACCGTCACGCCCACGCCCTGGGTATACAGCAGGCGGCCGATGATCTGGCCGAAGCGCCCGAAGCCGGCGATCAGCACCGGATTGTGCTGCGGCGTGATGACTTCATCCGGCCGCGCCTTGCCGGCGCCGATGCGCGGCGCCACCAGCCGGTCATAGGCCAGCAGCAGCAGCGGCGTGGCCACCATCGACAGCGCCACCACCAGCACCAGCAAGGCCTCGGTCTCGCGCGGCAGCAGCCCGGCGCCGCCGGCGACGCCGAACACCACGAAGGCAAATTCCCCACCCTGCGAGATCAGCAGCGCGAACAGCAGGCGCTGGCCACGGGCAATCGCAAAATACCGCGCCAGCAGCGCCAGCACCGCGGTCTTGGCCACCACGAAGGCCGCCACCAGGCCCAGCACCAGCCAGGGCCAGCGCGCCAGCACGGCAAAGTCGATCGACATGCCGACCGCCATGAAGAACAACCCCAATAGCAGGCCCTTGAACGGCTCCAGGTCGGCCTCGAGGGCGTGGCGGTATTCCGAATCGGCCAGCAGCACGCCGGCCAGGAAGGTGCCAAGCGCCATCGACAGGCCCACCGCGTCCATCATCAGCGCGATGCCCACCACCAGCAGCAGCGCAAAGGCGGTGAACATCTCGCGCATGTCGGTGCGGGCGATAAACCGCAGCGCCGGGCGCACCAGGTAGCGGCCGCCGGCCACCACCGCGCCGATGACCGCCACCGCCTTGCCGGCCGCGAGCCAGCCGGCCGCGCCGGTGCCCGCTCCCGCGGCGCCTTGCGTGGCCAGCAGCGGCAACAGCGCGATCATCGGGATCGCGGCGATGTCCTGGAACAGCAGGATGCCGAAACTGGCGGCCCCCGCCGGCGTGCCGAACAGGTTGCGCTCGGTCAGCGTCGCCAGCGCGATCGCGGTGGACGACAGTGCCAGCCCCAGCCCCGCCACCAGCGCCACCTGCCAGGACGCGCCGGCCAGCGCCGCGGCCACGCCGATCACCAGTGCGCAGGCGGCTAGCTGCGCGCCGCCGTAGCCGAAGATGCTACGCCGCAGCGCCCATAGCTTGCGCGGCTCCAGTTCCAGGCCGATCACGAACATCATCAGCACCACGCCGAATTCGGAGAAATGCAGGATCGATTCGACATCGGTCACCAGGCGCAGCGCGAACGGCCCGATCGCCGCGCCGGCGAGCAGGTAGCCCAGCACCGCGCCGAGCCCGCCGCGCCGCGCCAGCGGCACCGCCACTACCGCGGCGACCAGGAACACCAGCAGCGCAATCAGGAAATCATGCTGGTTCATGCCTGCGCCTCCGCCGGCGCCGGATGGGCGCCCAGCCGCCCGCAGACGTGGGCGATATGGTCGGCCAGCGCCTGGGCGTCGGCATTGTTGGCGTCGTGCAGCACCACCGGCGGCAGCCAGGTCATGCCGCACAGCAAGGCGGTCTGCTCCAGCGGCAGCAGGAATTCGGCGATCGGGTGGCCATGCGTGCCGTCCGGCCCGTACGCGTCGGCCGTGCCGCCGGTGCTGACCACCGCCAGCAGCGACTTGCCGCGCAGCGCGGTGCCGCCCGGGCCATAGGCCCAGCCCGGCTCGAGCACTTCGTCCAGCCACAGCTTGAGCAGGGCCGGCACGCTGTACCAGCGCACCGGGAACTGCAGCACGATGGTGTCCGACACCGACAGCACCCGCTGCTCGGCCACGACATCGATGTCGTAGTCGACATAGCTGCGGTAGAGGTCGCGTACCTGAACCTGCGGCAGCGCGTCCAGCGCGTCGGCCAGCGGCCGGTTCACGCGCGAGCGGCTGGGCGTCGGGTGCGCGTAGATCACAACGATGGGGGGCTCGGTCATCGAAAGACGTTGGGGCTGACTGGTAATGGGAAAAATCGGCGGGGCGCAGAAGAATTGTCGCGTTGCACCAAATCCACAGCTGAGGGCGCTCAACAATTCATCACATTTTTATAAGTATTTGTTTTTAAACAATTTAATCTGCCAGCACGGCCCGGTCGGTTTCTGCTGCGGCGCAGGAAGCTTACGTCGAACTGACAATTCCACTACAATACTTTTCGCTCTGCATCAAGTTGGTGTTTCCCCGAGTCTCGCACGGATGCGGGGAAAAGTGCCTGGAAAAACACCACCGCAGTGCCTATTTTTATCTGACTGCACCGGAAGGAATCATCGTGAACCCGCTCGAACTGAGCAAGGCCGTCGGCGCACTGACCGACGAAGATCTGCGCAAGGCAGCCGAAGCCGCCCAAGCCGCCCACCGCGCCACCGTCCTGGTGCGCGAGCTGTCGGCCCACCACCGCTCGCGTCTGCTGAAGCATTTCCTCGCCCTGGGCGAGGAGGATCGCCTGCTCCGTTTCGGCCAGTCGGTGGGCGACCACGTGATCGAAGCCTACGTCGACAGCATCGACTTCGACCATGACAGCGTGTTTGGCGTCTACGACGACAAGCTCGAGCTGATCGGCGTCGGCCATTTCGCCAACCTGCGCGACAACGCCCAGGGTCGTGTGGCGGAGTTCGGCGTGTCGGTGTCGGGCAGCGCGCGCGGCCGCGGCATCGGCAGCGCGCTGTTCGAGCGTGCCGCGATCCACGGTCGCAATACCAACGTGCGCACGCTCTACATGCACTGCCTGTCGCGCAACGCCGCGATGATGCATATCGCCAAGAAGGCAGGCATGAAGGTCCAGTATGCCTACGGCGAGGCCGACGCCTACCTGGAACTGCCGCCGGCGGATGCCGCCAGCCGCCTGAGCGAGGCGCTGGACGAACAGCTCGCCGACCTGGACTACGCGGTGCGCCGCAACCTGCGCGACGCACGCCGCTTCGGCCTGCGCTTCTGGCGCACCATGGTGCCGCAGAAGCATACCGCCTGAGCGGCCGGCCTGAAGGCCGGACGGCATCGACAAAAACGGCGCATCGCAACGATGCGCCGTTTTGCTTTGCAGGCCGACAGGCGCCGCTCAGGCCGCGCCGCCTACCGGCAGCGCCGTGGTGTCCTTGATGCTTTCCAGCGCGAAGCTCGAGCGCACGTCGATCACCGACGGATGCGCCAGCAGTTGTTCCTGCATGAAGCGCGCAAAGTGTTCCATGTTCTCGACATAGACCTTGAGCAGCAGGTCCATCTCCCCGGTCATGGCATGGCACGCCGCGACCTCCGGCCACACCGCGATGGAGGCGCGAAACAGGTCCAGCGGGGCCTTGCCTTTGGGCGCCCCGCCATGCTTTTCCAGCCGCACATTGATATAGGCCAGCAGGCCGAGGCCGATCTTGTTGGGCTCCAGCAGTGCCGCGTACTGCCGGATCACGCCGATCTCTTCCAGCCGCCGGATGCGGCGCAGGCAGGGGCTGGGCGACAGGTTGACGCGCTCGGCCACCTCCAGGTTGGTCAACCGGCCGTTGGTCTGCAGCACTTCCAGGATCTTCCGGTCGATCTTGTCCAACTCCACCTTGCTCACGATATTGTTGCTCCGCAATATGTTTATTGGCAATTTTTTTGCGCAAATTTAGCAAGCCGTGCACAAGTACGCAATTTTTTGTGAAATTACGTCCGATCCGCGCCCGGTTTTGGGGGGTGGGCGGCCTTATCGGTCACTCGCGCGTCAGCCGTTCGGGCCGGGCAAATCCGAGTCTGGTGGCGCTGCCGGGAGTCGCGGAGGCGCGCTGACCGGAGATCGGGCGAGGTGGTGCGCAGGTTCCGGCAAACAGGGAAGCGGCATTCTACGGGTGTTTGCGCCTGCGCCAGCGGGTTCCTGACCCGGACCGGTCCACGTTGTCCGCTGAACGGACAAAAAAAGCGCGCGGCCGTAAGGCTCGCGCGCCTGGTGGGGTCCCTGGCAGCGGCGCTCAGGCCGCGCTGCCGGCACTGCTCAGCCGCCGCTGGTCGACGGTGCCGCCGGGTTGGCGGGCGCCGGCTGGCTGCCCGGGGCGGCCTGGCCGCGCTGGCCGCGTTCGCCATGATGAGGACGATCGCGGTGCATTTTCTCCATGCCCGCGCGGATTTCATCGCTGGTCAGCTTGCCGTCGCGGTTGGCGTCGAGCTGGTCGAAGCGCTTGGCCAGGCGCGGCAGGCCGGCGTTGGCCTCGGCCTTGGTCAGCGCGCCGTCGCCGTTCTTGTCGGCGGCCTTGAACTTCTCGTCGAAGGCGGCCTGCATGCGCGCGTGATGCTCGGCCATGGCGGCCTTGCGCTGCGCGTCCATCTCGGCCTTGTCGATCTTGCCGTCGCGGTTGGTGTCGAGCTTGTTGAACCACGCGTCGGCCTCGGCCTTGGAAATGGCGCCGTCGCCGTCGGTATCGATGGCCTTCATCCACATGCCGCCACCGTGGTGGCGATGGTGGTGGCCCATGCCCGGCTTGCCGGCCGGAGCTGCGCCCGGTGCAGCGGGGGCGCTGGCCTGGGCAAAGGCGCCGCCGGCAACCAGGAGGGCGGCCGAGGCGGCCAGGAACTGTTTCAGGATCTGCGGCTTGTGATTGCGTTGCATGTCTTGCTCCTTTTCATCACGTTGGCATGTACGGATTAGAACGCGGACGATGCAGCGAAGTTGGCGCTTTTAATACGATGTTACCCGCCTCACAGAAAGCCGTGCGCGGCGTAAGGGAACGCAAGCAAGCGCGAATATTCGATGCGCCGGCAGCCTATGGCTGCCCTTTCGGCGTGAGCTGGCCTTCATCCGCCGCTTCGGGCGACATCACCGATTGGTACTGGCGCGGATCGACGGGCTGAGGCTGGGGCTGGGGCTGGAATTGCTGTTGGGCCTGCTGCGCAGGTGGCTGCGCTTGCGGCTGCGGCTGGGCAGCCTGCCCGGGCGGCTGGCCGCGCGGAGGCTGGGCCGGTGCGGGCTGGGCAGCCTGCGCCGGCGGCGGCATGGGCGTCGCCATGGGCGCCGCCGCGCCGGCGGGCGGCGTCGGCAGCGGGCTGGCGGCACGCGGCGCACCGCGCGTGGCAGCCGCCTGCAGCGGCAGGGCGATCTCCTGGCGTACGCCATTGCGCTCGATCACCACGGCGCGCTGGCGCACTTCCACCAGCCGGAGCTGCGGCGCCAGGTCGGCACCCATGCGCACCGCCTTGGCCGGGCCGCCATCGATGGAAACGATCGCCGCGCTGGTGCCGCCGCCGAGCTCGGCCACCACGCCGAGCAGTTGCACGTTGCTCGGTCCGGCCTGCGCCGAGCCGCCGAACAGCGTCGCGACCGCGCCGGTCTCGACCGCCTCGGTCTGCGCCACGCGCGCGCTCTTGGGCACCGGGATGGTCCGCATCGCACTGAACGTCAGCACCCAGTAGGTGACCAGCGCGCACAGCGCGATAAACAGCGCCACGCTGGCCAGGCGTGGCAGCCACAGCGCGGAGGCATCGAAGCGGAATGAAGGCCGGAGGGACAATTGCATGGATCGGGACCCTGGATACCCGCCGCGGCGGGTCATGGCGCGAGAGCGCGGACGCGCCAAGCGTACCAGAGCCCCATGACACTGTCTGCCGCGCCGACGATGCCGTCGCCGGGCCGGCCGGGTCGCTTAAAGCAGGTCGTCCAGCAGGTCGGGGCCGAACACCTCGCGCTCGATATGCCCCACCGGCACGCCCGCGCTCACCAGCGCGTGACGCTGCGCCTGCATGAAGCCAAGCGGCCCGCACAGGTGGAAGCGGCCATCGACAAAGCGTTGCAGGTCGGGCTGGCGCAGCATCTCGGCCAGCGGCATGGTGCCGGCATGGTCGTAATCGCGGCCGGCGGCGTCGCCCGCCTGCGGGAACTCATAGCTGATGTGCGTGACCAGCGCGGGCAGGCGCTCGCGCGCCCATTGCAGATCGGCGCGATGGGCATGGTGGTGGCCGTCGCGGGCGGCGTGGGCGAACAGCACCGGCCGTTGCGAGCCTTGCGCGGCCAGGGTGCGCAGCACCGACAGCATCGGCGTGATGCCGATCCCACCCGACAGCAGCACCAGCGGACGGCGGCTTTCCAGCGCCGGCGTGAACTCGCCGAACGGTGCGCTGACCTTGAGCTCGGCACCCTCATGGGCGTTGGCGTGCAGCCAGTTGGACACCGCGCCGGCCGGCGCGGCCTGGTCGCCGTCCTCGCGTTTGACCGAGATGCGCCAGGTCGGCAGACCGGCCTCGGCCGACAGCGAATACTGGCGCAGCTGGCGCGTGCCGTCGTCCAGGCGCGCCTCGACGCTGATGTACTGGCCCGGGCGGAAATCACGCAGCGGCTGGCCGTCGGCCGCGGCCAGCGTCAGCGCCACCACCTGGCCGCCCTGCGCTTCGCGGCGCACCACGCGCACCGGCATCAACATGCCGGCGGACACGCCGGTGCGCTGGTACAGGCGAGCCTCGGCGGCGATCAGCTCGCCCGCCAGCAGCCAGTAGGCCTCGTCCCAGGCCGCCAGCAGCGGCGGCGTGGCGGCCTCGCCCAGCACCGCGGAGATCGCGCCGAGCAGGTGGCGGCCGACGATCGGGTAATGCGCCGGCGTGATGCCTACGGCCGCGTGCTTGTGCACGATGCGCTCGACCACCGGTCCCAGTGCCGCCGCGTTGTCGATATTGGCCGCGTAGGCGAACACGGCCGACGCCAGCGACTGCTGCTGGCTGCCGTTAGCCTGGTTGCCCATGTTGAACAGCTGGGTCAGCTCGGGCCGGTCGGCGAACATCTCGCGGTAGAAATGCGTGGTGATGGCCAGGCCATGCTCGCGCAGCACGGGCACGCTTGCATCGATGTAGGGGCGGGAAGCGGCGGACAGCATCAGGTATCACTCCGTTTTATTCATGCAGGCAAGATGCATGTTTTTGGACAACAAAAAACCGGCATTCGCCGGCCATGTGCGGATCCTGTCCGCTCAGGCCGAACGCCGGTTCAGGAAATCACGATGCAGGCGGATGATCGATTCGGCGGTGTGGCTGCCGGTGACATCGGCCAGCGTGACGTCGTCGAGCGCGCGGTAGAAGGCTTGCTCGGCCACGTCCAGCGCACGCTTCAGGCGGCAGTTGCCGTTCAGCGCGCAGGGCGGGTTGTCGCAGTCGATCACCGGCCGGTGCCCTTCCAGCTCGCGCAGGATGGTGCCGATGGTGAGGCGCTCGGCGCCGGGGCCCAGCTGCAGGCCGCCATGGCGGCCGCGCGTGGCGCTGACCCAGCCCAGCTTCGACAGCCGCGCCGCCACCTTGACCAGATGGTTGTGCGAGATGCCGAACTGCTGGCCCACCTCGGCGATCGTGATGGGCCGGCTGCCGTCGCCACGGGCGACGTACATCAACAGGCGCAGCGCGTAGTCGGAGAAGCGGGTCAGTTGCATCGTGGCGTGATGTTAAAAAAGATGCATCCTGAATGCAAGTTATATTTTCCCCCGGCGTGATACGGTGCGGGATCGCCCAAAAACGCCGGCCAGCATTGTGCCTCACAACACACTTCGCAGCCGCCCCCTCCGGGGCCGCCCATAAAAGAGTCATAAGGCGCCGGTTATACTGACTGGCGAACCCGGCCCCGCCAGCGCCCTGGCGCGGGTCCCGCCATTCCAGCAACGAGGTCTTACCAATAATGCGCAGATTCACTTCCCAGCTTGCCCGCCCCGCCCGTCCTGCCCGCCGCGCGCGCGGCTTTACCCTGATCGAGATCATGGTCGTGATCGTGATCCTCGGCGTGCTGGCGGCACTGGTGGTGCCCAAGATCATGAGCCGTCCGGACGAGGCCCGCATCGTCGCGGCGCGCCAGGATATCTCGTCGATCATGCAGGCGCTCAAGCTGTACCGCCTCGACAACAGCCGCTATCCGACCACCGAGCAGGGCCTGGGCGCGCTGGTGACCAAGCCTACCACCGAGCCGGTGCCCAACAACTGGAAGGGCGGCGGCTACCTGGAAAAACTGCCCAAGGATCCGTGGGGCCATCCCTACCAGTACCTGAACCCCGGCGTGCGCGGCGAAATCGACGTGTTCAGCTTCGGTGCCGACGGCCAGGCCGGCGGCAACGCCAACGACGCCGATATCGGCAACTGGGAGTAAGCGCTCCTGCCGCCCGCCCTTGCCGCTTCCCTCATGACCACGGCGCCGCGCCGCCGCGCCGCCGCGCCGCGGCACTCCGGCTTCACGCTGCTGGAACTGCTGGTGGTGATGGTGATCGCCGGCATCGTGATCTCGCTGGTCGCGGTCAATGCCTCGCCCAACGAGCGCGGCCGCGTGCTTGACGACGGCCAGCGCATCGCGCGGCTGTTCGAGCTGGCGCAGGAAGAAGCGCAGCTGGGCGCGCGCCCGCTCGCCTGGGAAGGCGACGCCGGCGGCTGGCGCTTCCTCGAGTCGACCCCCAACGGCTGGATCCCCCTGCGCACCGACGTGTTCGCGCCCGGCACCTGGCGCCTCGCGCTGGACCAGGTCATCGTCGCCGAAGGCGGCCGCAGCACCGGCACCAACAGCCCGCCGCGGCTGATCTTCGGGCGCGAGCTGATCGATGCGCCGCAGCGCCTGGTGCTGGTGCGCGGCGATATCCGCGTCGATGTTGTTGGCGACGGCAGCGGCCGCTATTTCGCCAGCACGCCATGACGCGCCCGCGCTCGCCCGCAAGCCCGCGCCGCCGCGCGTCTGGCTTCACGCTGATCGAAGTGCTGGTGGCGCTGACCATCCTGGCGGTGGCGCTGACCGCGGCGATGCGTGCGATGGGCTCGATGGTCGATGCCAGCGCGTCGCTGCAGAACCGCATGCTGGCCGAATGGAGCGCCGAGAACCACCTGGCCGCGCTGCGCCTCGCCAAGACCTGGCCCGAGCCCGGCGTCAGCGGCTATGCCTGCCCGCAGGGCGGCACGCCGCTGTACTGCGAGCAAGCCGTGTCGGTCACGCCAAATCCGGTGTTCCGCCGCGTCGAGATCGCGGTCTATCCGTCCGCCACCGACAAGTCGGTACGGCTGGCGTGGCTCGTCACCATCGTTCCCAATGAAATCCGCAACGTGCTCTGAGCGCCGGCGCGGGCGCCGATCCGCCGGCGGCTTCACGCTGCTGGAAATGCTGGTCGCCATCACGCTGCTGGCGGTGATGGCGGTGATCGGCTGGCGCGCGCTGGACAGCCTGACGCGCGGCCGCGAACGGCTGATCGACCATGACGTCCGGCTGGATGCGCTGAAGGTGCTGTACGGCCAGCTCCAGGCCGATTGCGAGCACCTGGCCAACCCGACGCTGCTGCAGGGCAGTCCGGTCGAGATCGGCCAGAACCGCGTGCTGCTGGTGCGCGACCGCCGCGACGAAGGCCAGCCGCCGGCATGGCAGGCACTGGCTTACCAGCTTGACGGCAACACGCTGGTGCGCGTGGCCGCGCCGCCGGTGAACAACCGCGCCGCGCTGCAGTCGTCGCTGCTGGCGCTGCGCCAGGGCGGCGACAACAACGCGCAGGGGCGGCGCTTGCTGGGCAATGTCGACGGCATGAGCGCGCGCGCCTGGGTCGAACCCGGTGGCTGGCAGGCCGACAGCAACCGCATCCGCAACGTGCTGTTCAGCGGCAACGCGGCCAGCGCGGTGCAGGCCTCGGAGGTCGGCGCGGCGGTGCCCAACACCGCGGTGCGGGCGGTGGAACTGACCATCCTCGCCCGCATGGGCGACGGCGACGCGCCGCGGCAGTTCCAGAAGATCTGCATGTCGGGGCTATGACGCACGCCCGCCGCCTCTCCCACTTGCGGCCGCTGCGCCGCGCCCGCGGCGCCGCCGTGGTCACCGCGCTGCTGATGGTGACGCTGGCCGTGGTGGTGGTGTCGGGCATGCTGTGGCGGCAGCAGGTGCAGATCCGCGCCATCGAGAACCAGCGGCTGCTGGCCCAGGCCACCTGGATCCAGCGCGCCGCGGTCGACTGGGCGCGGCTGATCCTGCGCGACGACCAGCGCCGCAGCAACGTCGACGAGCTGGGCGAGCCCTGGGCGGTACCGATCGCCGAGACCCGCCTGTCGGATTTCCTGGGCGCGTCGCTGCGCACGGACGTTGCGGGCGAGACCTCGTTCCTGTCCGGGCGCATCCTCGATGCGCAGGCGCGCTTCAACCTCGCCAACCTGGTGACGTGGTCCGCCACCGGCGGCCAGGGGGCACCGGTCGGGCGCGTCGCCAATATCGAACAGTCGGCGCTCGCCGCCTACGGCCGACTGCTGCGCACCGTGGGACTGAACCCGGCGCTGGCCGAGACCACTGCGCGCTACATGCTGCAGGCCGCGCAAGGCGGGCAAGCTGGCCAGGCCGGCGGCGATGCCTCGGGCCGACAGGCGCCGCGCCCGCTCGACAGCGTGCAGGGCCTGCTGGCGCTGCCCGGCTACACGCCCGAGATGGTGGCCGTGCTGGAGCCCTTCGTGATCATGCTGCCCGAGCGCACCCTGGTCAATGCCAACACCGCTGAGGCCGAGGTGCTGGCGGCGATGATCGACAAGCTGCCGCTGGAGCGCGCGCGCGAACTGGTGCGCCAGCGCGACCGCGCCTACTTCAACAACATCGGCAACCTGCAGACGCAGCTGTCCGCGCTGGCGCCGCAGGCAAGCAGCGGCAACCTGGGCAATTTGCTCGACGTGCGCTCGCATTACTTCCTGGTCTACGGACTGGTGCGGCACGAGCGCGCCAGCCGGCTGCAGGTGTCGCTGATCTACCGCGGCGAACCGCTCGGTGCGGCCAATACTACCCGCGTGGTCTGGATCCAGGACGCGGACCGGCTGCCTGACCTGCGCTGAACATGGCAAGGGGGCCTGGCGCACATATGAAAACAGCACACCGGAGCAACCGGGGAGAATGGTATTGACGTGGTTTTGTCACGCAGGCAAGGTATGCTGCGGCGCTGGCGCGAGCCTGACACCAGCCCGCTCGCCGCTGATCGGCCTCCCAGGCCGTCCGCCGGCGTCCCCGCACTCCGGCAAGCATTCCGCGCCGGGGCGTTCCCGGGCGCACCCCCATGGGCCATGCGCCTTATCGAGCCGTTCTACTGAAGCCAAAGCAAGGACACCTTGAGCACCACCCTGTACGTGCGCTTGCCGCACCGGCCGCATGACCAGCCGCAACCGTGGCAGTTCGGCGCCCTGCCCTTTGCGCTGGTGCGCACGGCGGGGGCCGATTCCGCACGGCGCGGCGTGCCCCGTGCCGCACCGGAAGTGTTGCGAGAAGGCCACGCCCGCATCGCCGACCTGCCCGCGGCGGAGCGGCTGGTGCTGATCCTGGCGGCCAGCGACGTACTGCTGACCCGCGCCAGCGTGCCGCCGCTGCCGCCCGCGCGCTTGAAGCAGGCGCTGCCCAACCTGGTCGAGGATGCCCTCGCCACCGACGCGCAGCCCTGCCACATCGGCATCGGCCCCGCCCTCGACGGCGCCCCGTCCGCGCGCGGGCCGCGCCAGCGCCTGCTGATGGTGGCGGACCGCGCCTGGCTGCGCGCGGTGCTCGATGCCTTTGCCGAGCACCGCCATCGCCGCCGCCACGTGCTGGCCGCGCAGCTGTGCGTGCCGCTGGCCGCGCCCGCAGAAGACGAGGCCGGCGCCGAGCCGACGCTGGCCCCGCCCGGCGCGGCGCCCGCGCCGGTTCAGCCGGCCACGCTGGTGGTCGAGGCCGCCGCCAGCGCACTCGCCGAAGGCGGTGCGCTCGGCGACGCGCTCGGCGAAGCCCTGCCGGACAGCGCAAGCAGCACCGCGCGCCAGTGGCAGCTGACCGTGCGCACCGGTGCGCACGCTGGCTACGGCCTGCTGCTGGGCGACGACGCCCTGGCCGCATGGCAGGCGCTGGCCCCTGAAGGCGCCTGGTATGCCGATGCCGACGCCGCGGCCATGGCGCCGGTGCCCGGCCTGCGCCAGGCCGGTCGCACCGGCTGGCGGCTGTGGATCGACGGTGCGCAGGAATGCCTGCGCGAGCCGGGGCTGGACCTGGCCCAGTTCGAATTCGCCCAGGGCCGCGCCGACCGCTGGAACCTGGTGGCATGGCGCCTGCCGCTGGCGCTGGCGGCGGGCCTGGTACTGGTCCAGCTGATCGGCATGAACACACACTGGCTGCTGCTGCGCAACGAACAGCAACGGCTCGAAGCCGCCCAGGCACAGACGCTGCGCGGCACCTTCCCGCAGACGCCGACGGTGATCGACGCCCCGCTGCAGATGCGCCGGCAGGTCGAGCAGCTGCGCATCGCCAGCGGGCGCAGCACGCCCGATGATTTCCTGCCGCTGGCCGACCGCTTCGCCCAGGCCGCGCGCCGGCTGCCGCCCGACGCGCTGCAGGCGCTCGAGTACCGCGGCCGCATGCTGGTGGTAACGCTCAAGCCCGGCACCGACACCGCCGGCCTGCGCAGCGCGGCGCGCCAGGCCGGGCTGCAGATGGAAGAGGACAAGGCCGGCAATGCCGCGGGCAGCACCGGCACCAGCGCAGGCACGCCTGTGACACCCGGCTCGCGCTGGACCATCAAGCCCGGCCTGTGACCGGCGCACGCCCGACATATGAACCCATTGAAAGATTCCACCCGCAGCCCTTCGCCCGCCGCCCGCCGCGGCGACGCCGCCACGCTGCGCACGCGCCTGGCGCGGCTGCGCCCGTCGGTGCCGCAGGCGTGGCGGGAACGCTTCGACGCCTTCTGGTCGGCACGCAACCCGCGCGAGCAGGCCATCCTGGCCGGCGGCGGCGCGGTGCTGGCGCTGGTGCTTGGCTACCTGCTGCTGTGGGAGCCGGCCGCCGACGGCCGCGCGCGGGCCGCGCGCAACCTGCCGCAGCTGCGCGCCGACCTGGCCGAGATGGAAACCCTGGCGCAGGAAGCCCGCGGCCTCAAGGCCACGCCTGCGCCGTCGCTGCGCGGCGATGCTCTGACCCAGGCGCTGCAGGAAAGCCTGGGCCAGTACGGCCTCAAAGCGACCCGGCTGGCAGCCGCCGCCGACAACAGCGTGCAAGTGCAGCTGGACAAGGTCCCGTTCGGGGCGGTCAGCACCTGGCTGCAGGACGTGCGCCAGCAGCAGCGCATGAAGGTGATCGATGCGCGCGTGGTCTATGTCGGCGCGACGGCGCTGGTGAACGTTACCGCGACCCTGCAGGGTCCGGGTGGCCGCAGCTGATGGTGCGGCTGGAAACCCTGCGCCTGCCGCGCCGCGCGCTGCGCCAGCCGGCCGCCGCGCGGCGCCTGCGCTGGCTCGGGCTCGGCCTGGCCACGGCCGCGGTGACCACGGTGGCGATGCTGCCGGCGACCTGGATCGCCACGCGCGTTGCCACGCAGACACAGGGACGCGTGTTGCTGGCCGATGCCAGCGGGTCGCTGTGGCGCGGCAGCGCCACGCTGGCGCTGTCGGCCGGCGCCGGCAGCCAGACCGCCACCGTGCTGCCCGGCCGGCTGCACTGGACGCTGGCGTTCTGGCCGCTGCTGACCGGCCAGGCGCGGCTGGTGCTGACCCATTCGCAGGCCATGGCCGCGCCGGTCGCGGTCACCGCGACGCCGGGCGGGTGGACCGCGCAGTCGGGCGCGATTCGGCTGCCCGCGTCGCTGCTCGAGGGCGTCGGCGCGCCGTTCAACACGCTGCGCCCGGACGGCCTGATGCGGTTGGACTGGTCCACGCTGCAGGGCCGGTTTTCCGGCCGGGGCATGACCGGCCATATGACGTTGCGCATCGATCAGGTATCAGCCGCGGTCAGCCGGCTGCGTCCGCTCGGCAGCTACCGCGCCGAGATCGACTGGACCGGCGCAGGCGGCGGCAAGCTGCGGCTCAGCACCGTCGATGGTCCGCTGCACCTGGAGGGCAGCGGCACGCTCGGGCGGCAGGCGCGCTTCGAAGGTACCGCGCATGCCGAACCGGAGGCCGCGACGCAGCTGACCAGCCTGCTGAGCCTGCTGGGACGACGAGACAACAATGTGACTAGGCTGCGTTTCTGATGCCACGCAGAGCGCACAGCCCACGGAAATGACTATGACCACCCACGCTAACCGACCTGTTTTCAAGACCGCCTGCGCCCGCGCCGTGGCATTGCTCTGCGGGCTCTCCTTGCTGGCACCCGCGCCGCTGTGGGCCCAGCCCGGCGCGCCCGCCGCACGCAGCCAGGGCACGCCACCCGCCCCGCCCGACGTGACCCCCGCCAATCGCGACCAGGTCGTGCTGAACTTCGTCAACGCCGACCTCGACTCCGTGATCAAGGCGGTCGGCCAGGCCACCGGCAAGAACTTCGTCATCGACCCGCGCGTGAAGGGCACCGTCAACCTCGTCACGGAGCAGCCGGTGTCGCGCGCGCAGGCGCTGCAGACGCTGGGCTCGGTGCTGCGCATGCAGGGCTATGCCATGGTCGAGAGCAACGGCTTCACCAAGGTCGTGCCCGAAGCCGATGCCAAGCTGCAGGGCTCGCCCACCGTGATCGGCGGCGCCCCCAGCCGCGGCGACCAGGTGGTGACGCAGGTGTTCCGGCTGAACTATGAATCGGCCAACAATCTGGTGCCGGTGCTGCGCCCGATGATCGCGCCCAACAACACCATCACCGCCTATCCGGCCAACAACACGCTGGTCATCACCGACTACGCCGACAACCTGCGCCGCATCGCGCGCATCATCGCCGCGGTCGATGCGCCGGCCTCGGGCGAGGTCGAGCTGGTGCCGCTCAAGCACGCGCTGGCCAGCGACACCGCGGCGGTGCTGCAGAAGCTGCTCGATCCCGCCGCCGCGGGCGCCACCAGCGGCGGCGCGCCGGGCCTCGATGCCAGCCTGCGCACCTCGGTGGTGGCGGAGCCGCGCAGCAATGCGCTGATGATCCGCGCCACCAGCCGCGCGCGCCTGCAGCAGGCGCGCCACCTGATCGAGAAACTCGACCAGCCCTATGCGCGCCCCGGCAACATCTGGGTGGTGCCGCTGAAGAACGCCGATGCGATCAAGCTGGCGGCGACGCTGCGCGCCATCGTCGCCGCCGACAGCAGCTTCGCCACCACCACCCAGCCCGGCGCACAGGCCGGCGGCATCGGCGGCGCGGCGGGCATGACCAATGTCTCGACACCGACCGGGGGCCAGTTCACCGGCGGCGCCACCACCACCCAGACCGGCATGCGCAGCGGCACCGGCACCGGCGGCGGCACCGGCGGCGCCTATGGCAGTTCGGCCTTTGCCGCATCGTTCGGCACCAATACGCAGCCGACCACCGGCGGCATCATCCAGGCCGACCCTTCCACCAACTCGCTGATCATCACCGCCAGCGAACCGGTCTACCGTAACCTGCGCGGCGTGATCGACGACCTCGACGCGCGCCGCGCACAGGTCTATATCGAGTCGATGATCGTCGAAGTGACCGCCACCCAGGCGAGCGAGCTTGGCATCCAGTGGCAAGGCCTGATCAGCTCGTCGAGCGGCAACAACAACGTCTTTGCCGGGACCAACTTCGGCACCGGCGGACAGAACATCCTCAACCTGACCCTGGCCGGCGCCCTGGCCGACAGCAACCGCTCCGCCGGCATCCTTGCCGCGCAGCAGCTGGTCCCCGATATCGGCGGCCTGAACCTGGGCATCGTCAACCGCGCCATGGGCCTGGGCGCCCTGCTGCGCGCGCTGGGCACCAATGGCAGCGTCAACCTTCTGTCCACCCCGAACCTGATCACGCTCGAGAACGAGGAAGCCAAGATCCTGATCGGCCAGAACATCCCGATCACCACCGGCTCCTACGCCCAGACCGGCGGCGCGGCCTCGGTCACGCCGTTCCAGACCTTCGACCGCAAGGACGTGGGCATCACGCTGCGCGTCAAGCCGCAGATCACCGACGGGGGGCTGGTGAAGATGCAGATCTTCCAGGAATCGTCGAACGTGGTGCAGGCGACCGCCAACCTGATCCAGGGCCCGACCACCAATGTGCGCTCGATCGAGACCAATGTGCTGGTCGACGACGGCCAGATCATCGTGCTGGGCGGCCTGATCGAGGACTCGTATGGGGACGGCGTGCAGAAGGTGCCGCTGCTCGGCGATATCCCGTGGATCGGCGGCCTGTTCCGCTATGAGAACAAGAACCGCTCCAAGACCAACCTGCTGGTGTTCCTGCGCCCATATGTGATGCGCACGTCCGGCGCCGCCGACCGCCTGACGCAGGACCGCTACGACTATATGCGCGCGCAGCAGCAGAGCTATGTTTCGCCTAACATCATGATGCGGGACACCAACACGCCGATGCTGCCGCCGGCCGACGCGCCCACCGCGCCGTTCGTCGACCCGCGCGCCAACGGCCCGGTGGCCGGACCGATGCCGCTGCCGCAGACGCTGCCGCAAGGCGCCCCGCAGCAGCCGGGCCTGCCGCAGCCCTTGCAGCAGGTCCCGCAACAGGTACCGCAAGCGCCGCAACCCCCGGTGAGCGCGCCGCAGCCGCTGAACCAGCGCGGCGAATCCGCGCTCCCGTACTGAGCCCCGTCATGGCCAGCGAAGTCCCTACCGCCCTTCCCGCCAGCGCCAGCACGCCGGCCGAGTTCGATCCGCCCTCGCCAATGGCGGCGCGGCTGGTCTCATACGGCTTTGCGCGCGAGGCGCCGCTGCTGATCGCGCACCAGCGCCCCGACGGGCTCGAGGTGTGGGTCAGCCGCGCGACCTCGCCGACGGCGCTGGCCGAAGTGGCGCGCGTGCATGGCGCGCTGCGCCTGCGCGTGCTCGAGCCCGAGGCGCTGGAGCACGCCATGTCCGACGCCTATAACCGCCAGGACGGCAGCGCCGCGCAGGTGGTGGGCGAGGTCGAGGGCGAGGTCGACCTGTCGCGCCTGATGCAGGACATTCCCGCGGTGGAAGACCTGCTGGAATCCGAAGACGATGCGCCGATCATCCGCATGATCAATGCGCTGCTGACGCAGGCCGCGCGCGAAGGGGCATCGGATATCCACATCGAGCCGTTCGAGTCGTCGTCCGTGGTCCGTTTCCGCGTCGACGGCACGCTGCGCGATGTGGTGCGGCCCAAGAAGGCGCTGCACGGCGCGCTGATCTCGCGCATCAAGATCATGGCGCAGCTTGACATTGCCGAGAAGCGCCTGCCGCAGGATGGCCGCATCACGCTGCGCGTGGGCGGGCGGCCGGTTGACGTGCGCGTCTCGACGCTGCCCACCGGCCACGGCGAGCGCGCCGTGCTGCGTCTGCTCGACAAGGAGGCCGGCCGCCTGGACCTGGCCAAGCTGGGCATGGCGCCCGACACGCTGCGCGGCTTCGACCACCTGATCCGCCAGCCGCACGGCATCGTGCTGGTGACCGGCCCCACCGGCTCGGGCAAGACCACCACGCTGTATGCCGCGCTGTCGCGGCTGGATGCGCGCACCACCAACATCATGACGGTGGAAGACCCGGTCGAGTACGACCTGGACGGCATCGGCCAGACCCAGGTCAACCCGCGCATCGACATGACCTTCGGCAAGGCCCTGCGCGCGATCCTGCGCCAGGACCCGGACGTGGTCATGATCGGCGAGATCCGCGACCTGGAAACCGCGCAGATCGCGGTGCAGGCGTCGCTGACCGGCCACCTGGTGCTGGCCACGCTGCACACCAACGACTCAGCCTCGGCGGTGACGCGGCTGGTCGACATGGGCATCGAGCCGTTCCTGCTGTCGTCGTCGCTGCTGGGGGTGCTGGCGCAGCGGCTGGTACGGCGCCTGTGCCCGCACTGCAAGCGCGAGGAAGTGATCGAGATCACGCCCGCCGAGGCCGAAGTGCTGCACGCGCAGGGCAAGCCGCTGCAGACCGTCTGGCATCCGGTCGGCTGCGACAAGTGCGGCCAGTCGGGCTACCAGGGACGCATGGGCGTCTACGAGCTGCTCACGGTCGACGATGAAATCCGCACCATGATCCACCGCCAGGCGCCCGAATCCGAGATCAAGCAGGTGGCGCTGGCGCACGGCATGCACACCATGCGCGGCGACGCGCAGCGCTGGATCGACAGCGGCGCGACCTCGCTCGAGGAAGTGCTGCGGGTCACGCGCGACTGACGCGGAGCCGCCTGCATGCCAGCTTTCCGCTATGAAGCCGCCGACGCCGCCGGCAAGACCGACCGCGGCGTGATCGAGGCCGACAGCGCGCGCCAGGCCCGCACCCAGCTGCGCGCGCGCGGGCTGACGCCGCTGACCGTCGATGCACTGGCCGGCGCGGGCCTGGCGCCGCGCGCCGGCAGCCAGCTGTTCGCGCGCAAGCTGTCGACGCAGGAGCAGGCGCTGTTCACGCGCCAGCTGGCCAGCCTGATCGTCGCCGGCCTGCCGCTGGACGAAGCGCTGGGCGCGCTCGCCGACCAGGCCGAGCGGCCCTATGTGCATGAACTGCTGGCCGGCATCCGCGCCGAGGTGATGGGCGGCAGCGCGCTGTCGGTGGCGCTGGCGCAGCACCCGCGCGATTTTCCGGACATCTACCGCGCGCTGGTCTCGGCCGGCGAGCACTCCGGCCACCTGGGCGTGGTGCTGGAGCGGCTGGCCGGCTATATCGAGTCGCGCAACACCCTGACCTCCAAGATCCGGCTGGCCTTCACCTATCCGGCCATCGTCACGGTGGTGGCGTTCGCGATCGTGATCTTCCTGCTGTCGTACGTGGTGCCGCAGGTGGTGAGCGTGTTCGCCAACACCAAGCAGAAGCTGCCCACGCTGACCATCATCATGCTGTGGCTGTCGGATTCCGTGCGCAACTGGTGGTGGGCCGCGCTGGCGGTGATCGCGGTGGCCGCGTTCAGCATCCGCCGGCTGCTGCGCCAGCCCGCGGTGCGGCTCGAATGGCACCGCTGGCTGCTGACCGCGCCGCTGCTGGGCAAGCTGGTGCGCGGCTATAACACCGCGCGCTTTGCCGGCACGCTGGCGATCCTGGTTTCCGCGGGTGTGCCGATCCTGCGCAGCCTGCAGGCTGCCGGCGAGACCCTGACCAACGAGGCGCTGCGGGCCAATGTCGAAGACGCCAACACCCGGGTGCGCGAAGGCGCCTCACTGGCGCGCGCGCTGGCGGCGCAGAACCAGTTTCCGCCGGTGCTGGTGCACCTGATCCGCTCGGGCGAAGCCACCGGCAACCTGCCGGTGATGCTGGACCGTGCCGCGCAGGGCGAAGCGCAGGAACTGGAACGCCGCACGCTGTTCCTGACCAGCCTGCTGGAACCACTGCTGATCTTGACCATGGGCGTGGTGGTGCTGCTGATCGTGCTGGCGGTGCTGATGCCGATCATCGAGATCAACCAGCTGGTGCGGTAGCGGCGCGGGCGCCGGCATACCGACAACGCTCGCATTGCCTGACGCCCTGATGACTCTACCCTCTCCCGCGAAGTGGAAGAGGGGAGAAAACCAACAGCCGCTTTTACTCAGTCTTCTTGCTCGGACGCTTGCGCGTCTTGCGCGCCGGTGCCGGTGCCGGTGCGGTTTCGGCTTCAGCAACGGCCGGCTGGGGTTCCGCCTCCACCGTCGCCGTCAGCACCGTCGTGCCCGGCGCCGCGAACACCGACTGGTCGATCGGCCACGGGGTCTCGCTCAGCGTCACCTCCGGCCGGCGCGCCGCACGCTTGCGCGCGCTGGCCCGGTTGGCCGTCTTCGGCTCCGGGTCGGGCTGCGGCGCGGCTTCCAGCGGCGGCACGGGTTGCGGCACGGGTTGCGGCTCCGGCTCGGCCTGCACCACATCGGCGGCGACAAAGGTCGGCTCCGCTTGCGCCGGCGCCGCGGGCTCGGGGGCAACCGTCTCCGGCGTGGGCAGCGGCTCGACCCCGCGGGCCGGCTCGGGTACTTCCGCGGGCGCGGGAGCGTGCTGGCGCCGCGCCGGCTCGGCAACCTGGGCCGGCGGCTGCGCTGCGCGCTGCTGCGGCTCGCCGCCCTTGGCGCGCTTCTTCAGCCGTACCCAGATGGTCTTGTTGTTGCCACCATTGCGGGTCTCGACCTCGAACAGGCCGGTCGCCGCGACCAGCTCCGACAGCTTGCCGTAGCCGTAGTTGCGCGAATCGAATTCCGGCGCCTGCTTGGCGATGTGGTTGCCCATGCTGCCCAGCGTCAGCCAGCCGTCTTCGTCCGACACCGCCTGCGCCGCGTTCTGCAGCAGCCGCACCAGGCGCGAGTCCTGGCGCAGCTCGCCGGTGCTGCGCTTGCGCGTGGGCGCGGCGGCGCCATCGGCACCGTCAGCGCCTTCGGTATCGACCTCGGCGCGCAGCACGTCGGAATAGATGAACTTGTCGCAGGCGGTGACGAACGGCTTGGGCGTCTTGCGCTCGCCAAAGCCATAGACCGTCAGGCCCTGCTCGCGGATGCGCGAGGCCAGCCGGGTGAAGTCGCTGTCGCTGGAGACGATGCAGAAGCCATCGAAGCGCCCGGTGTAGAGCAGGTCCATGGCGTCGATGATCATGGCGCTGTCGGTCGCGTTCTTGCCGACGGTATAGCGGAACTGCTGGATCGGCTGGATCGAGTGCGACAGCAGGCGTTCCTTCCAGCCGGCCAGGTTGGGGCGGGTCCAGTCGCCGTAGATGCGCTTGACGGCGGCCACGCCGTACTTGGCGACCTCGGCCAGCAGGCCTTCGACGATGGCGGGCGCCGCGTTGTCGGCGTCGATCAGCACGGCCAGGGTCGCGGTGCCCTGGCGGGGGGAAATGGTCATGTTCGGATATTCGCTGGCAAGCCGCGCACCGGCGCGGGCGGACAAGGGATCGGGTTGCACCAGGCTGGCAACGCAGATATGACGCACAAGAGACCGCACGGCCTCGGCGCGGACGCTCTCGATGCAACGCAGTGTACACGCCAGGCCCTGTCGATACGGGAAATCACGGGCGTGGCCGGCATGCTTTGTGCTGCATTGCAAGGTACCGCCGGTTTTGTGGCGGTGCTACCATGCCGCGCAGAGACACAGCCACCCCGGCCCTTCACAAGAGGCGACGAGGCGGTTGCCCACAACTGCAGGTTTCGGTGATCCCGACAGCACGCCATAGAGGAGCACGCATGAATGCCCCCCTGACCTCGCCGGTCAGCGACGCCATCCGCCAGGCGCTCGCCAACGTTTCCCTCGAAGACAAATACACCCTCGAACGCGGCCGCATCTACATCAGCGGCACGCAGGCGCTGGTGCGCCTGCCGATGCTGCAGCAGGAGCGCGACCACGCCGCCGGGCTGAACACCGCCGGCTTTATTTCCGGCTACCGCGGCTCGCCGCTGGGCGCGCTCGACCAGTCGCTGTGGAAGGCCAAGAAGCACCTGGCCGCGCACAACATCGTGTTCCAGGCCGGCCTGAACGAAGACCTCGCCGCGACGTCGGTGTGGGGCTCGCAGCAGGTCAACATGTATCCCGATGCCAGGTTCGACGGGGTCTTCGGCATGTGGTACGGCAAGGGGCCGGGCGTGGACCGCACCGGCGACGTGTTCAAGCATGCCAATTCCGCGGGCTCCTCGAGGCACGGCGGCGTGCTGGTGCTGGCCGGCGACGACCACTCGGCCAAGTCGTCGACGCTGGCGCACCAGTCCGAGCACATCTTCAAGGCCTGCGGCCTGCCGGTGCTGTATCCGTCCAACGTGCAGGAATACCTGGACTACGGCCTGCACGGCTGGGCCATGAGCCGCTACTCCGGACTATGGGTGGCGATGAAGTGCGTCACCGACGTGGTGGAATCGTCGGCCTCGGTCGAGCTGGACCCGCACCGCGTGCAGATCGCGCTGCCGGGCGACTTCATCATGCCGCCGGGCGGCCTCAACATCCGCTGGCCCGATCCACCGCTGGAGCAGGAGGCGCGGCTGCTCGACTACAAGTGGTACGCCGGGCTGGCCTATGTGCGCGCCAACAAGCTGGACCGGATCGAGATCGACTCGCCGCATGCGCGCTTCGGCATCATGACCGGCGGCAAGGCCTATCTGGACACGCGCCAGGCGCTGGCCGACCTGGGCCTGGACGACGCCACCTGCGCGCAGATCGGCATCCGGCTGTACAAGGTGGGCTGCGTGTGGCCGCTCGAAGCGCATGGCGCGCGCGCCTTTGCCGAAGGGCTGCAGGAAATCCTGGTGGTCGAAGAGAAGCGCCAGATCATGGAGTACGCGCTCAAGGAAGAGCTGTACAACTGGCGCGACGATGTCCGCCCCAAGGTCTACGGCAAGTTCGACGAGAAGGACAACGCCGGCGGCGAATGGTCGATCCCGCAGGGCCACTGGCTGCTGCCGGCGCACTACGAGCTGTCGCCGGCGATCATCGCCAAGGCCATCGCCACGCGCCTGGACAAGTTCGACCTGCCGGTGGACGTGCGCGCGCGCATCACCGCGCGCCTGGCCATCATCGAGGCCAAGGAAAAGGCGCTGGCCACGCCGCGCGTGGTCGGCCAGCAGAAGGCCGAGCGCAAGCCGTGGTTCTGCTCGGGCTGCCCGCACAACACCTCGACCAACGTGCCCGAGGGCTCGCGCGCGCTGGCCGGCATCGGCTGCCACTACATGACGGTGTGGATGGACCGCAGCACCAGCACCTTCAGCCAGATGGGCGGCGAAGGCGTGGCGTGGATCGGCCAGGCGCCGTTTGCCGGCGACAAGCATGTGTTTGCCAACCTGGGCGACGGCACCTACTTCCACTCCGGCCTGCTGGCGATCCGCGCGTCGATCGCCGCGGGCGTCAACATTACCTACAAGATCCTGTACAACGACGCCGTGGCGATGACCGGCGGCCAGCCGGTCGACGGCCAGCTGTCGGTGCAGGACATCGCCTGGCAGGTGCACAGCGAGGGCGCGACGCGGATCGTTATCGTTACTGACCAGCCGGAGAAGTACAATGCGGCGATCAAGCTGCCGCAAGGCATCGACATCCATCACCGCGACCAGCTCGACCGCGTGCAGCGCGATTTGCGCGAGGTGCCGGGTTGCACCATCCTGATCTACGACCAGACCTGCGCGACCGAGAAGCGCCGCCGCCGCAAGCGCGGCACGATGGAAGACCCGGCCCGCCGCGTCTTCATCAATGACGCGGTGTGCGAAGGCTGCGGCGATTGCTCGGTCAAGTCGAACTGTTTGTCGGTGGAGCCGCTGGAGACCGATTTCGGCACCAAGCGCCAGATCAACCAGTCGTCGTGCAACAAGGACTTCTCGTGTCTGAACGGCTTCTGCCCGAGCTTTGTTTCGGCCGAAGGCGCACAGGTGCGCAAGCCCGAGCAGCACGGCGTGTCGATGGACAGCCTGCCGGCGCTGCCTGAGCCGCAACTGCCGGCGATCCGCCGCGCCTACGGCATCCTCGTGACCGGCGTCGGCGGCACCGGCGTGGTGACCATCGGCGGCCTGCTGGGCATGGCCGCGCATCTGGAGAACAAGGGCGTCACCGTGCTCGACATGGCCGGGCTGGCGCAGAAAGGCGGCGCGGTGCTGTCGCACGTGCAACTGGCCGCACGCCCCGACGACCTGCATGCCACCCGCATCGCCATGGGCGAGGCCGACCTGGTGATCGGCTGCGATGCCATCGTGTCGGCCACCGACGAAGTCCTGTCCAAGACCCAGGCCGGCCGCACTCGCGCCGTGGTCAACACCGCGCAAACCCCGACCGCCGACTTCATCAAGAACCCGAAGTGGCAGTTCCCGGGGCTATCGGCCGAGCAGGACGTGCGCAATGCAGTGGGCGAGAAGTGCGACTTCATCAATGCCTCGGGCCTGGCGGTGGCGCTGCTGGGCGACGCCATCTACACCAACCCGCTGGTGCTGGGCTATGCCTGGCAGAAGGGCTGGATCCCGCTGACGCTGCAGGCGCTGGAGCGCGCCATCGAGCTGAACGGGGTCGCGGTGGAAAAGAACAAGGCCGCATTCGACTGGGGCCGCCATATGGCGCACGACCCCGAGCACGTGCTGTCGCTGAGCGGCAAGCTCAAGAGCACCGCCGAAGGCGCGGCCGTGGTCAAGCTGCCGGCATCGACCGGCGCCCTGCTCGACAAGCTGATCGCACGCCGCGTGGAACATCTGACGGCGTACCAGGACGCGACTTATGCCAGCCGCTACCGTGAAGCGATCGAGCGCGTGCGCGCGGCCGAGAGCGCGCTGCTGGGCAGCGGCAAGGCCCTGCCGCTGACCGAGGCTGCGGCGCGCAACCTGGCCAAGCTGATGGCGTACAAGGACGAGTACGAAGTGGCGCGCCTCTATACGGATCCGGCCTTCCTCGACAAGCTGCGCGCGCAGTTCGAAGGCGAGCCCGGGCGCGACTACCAGCTCAACTTCTGGCTGGCCCCGCCGCTGAACGCGAAGCGCGACGACAAGGGCCACCTGGTCAAGCGCAGGTTCGGCCCGTCGACGATGAAGCTGTTCCGCGTGCTGGCAAAGCTGAAGGGACTGCGCGGCGGCATCTTCGATATCTTCGGCAAGACCGAAGAGCGCCGCACCGAGCGCGCGCTGATCGGCGAGTACCGTGCCTTGCTGGATGAACTGGTGGCGGGCCTCAATGCCGCCAACCACGACACCGCGGTGGCGCTGGCCAACCTGCCCGACGATATCCGCGGCTTCGGCCACGTGAAGGAAAACAACCTGAAGCCGGTACGGGCGCGCTGGACGAAACTGCTGGAGCAGTTCCGGCATCCGGAGACGGCGCAGCGGGCGGCCTGATGCGCGCTGTTGCTCCCCTCTCCCGCTTGCGGGAGAGGGGCCGGGGGAGAGGGCAGGAGTATCTCGATGCGTGGTGCCTTGCTGAACCACCCCTCACCCTGCCCTCTCGCCATGCGGGGAGAGGGAACACCATGGGCAGGCGTGCGTCGTCGCCTTAAGCCTGTGCCAGCGTCGTCTCCCCCGGCTTCACATACATCGAGTTCTTCGGCTGCGACAGTACCCGGCGCACCATCGGCTCGAAGAACGACAGCGGCAGCGTGTCGTAGTCGGTCATGAAGGCGGCGGCGTCGTACTTGCGACAGAACTCCGCGGTGCGCTCGAACAACTCCGGCTGGCTGCGGTATTGCTCGCGCAGGTTGGGATCGAGGCCGAGGTGATGGAAGAAGTAGTAGCCCTGGAACACGCCGTGCTTTTCCACCATCCACAGGTTCTCGGCGCTGACGAAGGGCTTGAGGATGGCGGCGGCGATGTCGGGATGGTTGAAGCTGCCCAGCGTATCGCCGATATCGTGCAGCAGCGCGCAGACCACGTATTCCTCGTCCTGGCCGTCGCGGTGAGCGAGCGTCGCGGTCTGCAGCGAATGCGTGAGCCGGTCCACCGGGAAGCCGCCGCAATCGCCATCGAGCAGGCGCAGGTGCGCCAGCACGCGCTCGGGCAGCGCGCGTGCGAAGGGCATGAACTCCGCCGAGATGGCGGCCCAGTCCTCGCGCGTGCCGTGCTCCATATGGCTGAAGGTGGCGCGTGCAGCCGTGTGCGTGTCGCTCATGTGAGTCTCCTTTTATGGGGCGGCTTTCGCGGGAGGCGTGGGCATCCGTGCGCATGGCGCCATCCTCGTGCAACAGCCTGCAGGCATTGTGGCACCCACGGCGCGACTACACTGTCAAAAACCAAACAATGTGCCGTCATATTGCGGCGCAGCAGCACTGACGTGATTCCGGGTCGAACGGACCCTGTCGCAAGGAGACAGACATGACCTTCAACGGAAGCTGCCATTGCGGCAGCATCGCCTTCGCGGTCGAGGCCGACAGCATTCCCAGCGTGATCCGCTGCAACTGCTCGATCTGCCGCCGGCGCGGCCACCTGCTGTGGTTCGTGCCGCGCGCGAGCTTCAGGCTGGAGACGCCGGAGAGCAACGCCTCCACCTACCGCTTCAACACCATGAAGATCGCGCACCGCTTCTGCCCGGTGTGCGGCTGTGGTCCGTACGCGGACGGGCAGGACAAGGACGGCAAGCCGATGGCCGCGGTCAACGTGCGCTGCCTGGACAATGTCGACCTGGATAACCTCAAGATCATCGACTATGACGGACTGCACCACTGACGCCACGTTCCGCATCCTCGGCATCGACCACCTGGTATTGCGCAGCGCCGATGTCGGCGCGCTGCGGCGCTTCTATGTCGACGTGCTCGGCTGCGGCATCGAGCGCGAGCAGACCGACCTGGGCCTGACCCAGTTGCGCGCCGGTGCCAGCCTGATCGACCTGGTCACGCTCGATGGCCCGCTGGGCCGCGCTGGCGGCGCCGGGCCGGGCGCGCAGGGACGCAACCTCGACCACTTCTGCCTGCGCATCGACCCCTTCGACGCGCAGGCGCTGCGCGCGCACCTGGCGGCGCATGGCATCGACGCGGGCGAAGTGGCGCAGCGCTTCGGCGCCGAAGGCAAGGGGCCCTCGCTCTATGTGCAGGATCCCGACGGCAACGTGGTCGAACTGAAAGGACCGCCCGCGCCGGTGAGCGCACAGTAACGCGCGTTGCGGCCGGCGCGCCGCGAGCGGCCGGCGCGCAGCATCGCTACAATTTCCGACTGGCCCCAGGCGCGCCGCTTCTGTGGCGGCCATCCCCGCCGGGCCCGCCATGACCACACTCGAAGCCAGCCCCGGCACGGACGCTGCCGACACCGATCCTGACGCCAGCCCGGCCCGCGCCGGGCCGGCGCAGCCCGCCACGCCGCCGCGCCGGCTGGTGTGGATCCTCGGCCTGACAGAGACCATCTCCTGGGGCACGCTGTTCTTCGCCTTCACCGTCTTCATCGACCCGATGATCCGCAGCCTGGGCTGGTCCAAGCCCTTCCTGGCGGGCGGCTATTCGCTGGGCCTGCTGGTGTGGGCGCTGTGCTCGTTCGCGGTCGGCCGGCTGCTGGACCGCGCGCCGGCGCGCAAGGTGATGGGCGCGGGTTCGGTGCTGGCCGGGCTGGGCCTGCTGCTGTGGGCGTGGACGCCGTCGCAATCCGTGTTCCTGCTGATGTGGGTGCCGCTCGGGCTGGCCATGGCGACCACGCTGTACGAACCCGCTTTCGTGGTGCTGCGCCAGGCCTATGGCGACCAGTACCAGAAGCCGATCGTCGCGGTCACGCTGATGGCCGGCTTTGCCAGCACGATCTTCGTGCCGCTGGCGCAATGGCTGGTGCTGCATGTCGGCTGGCGACCGACCCTGGTCGGCTTTGCTTTGCTGAACCTGCTGGTCTGCGCACCGCTGCATGCGCGCATGCGCTACGCCCTGCATCCGTCTTACTCCGGCGCTGGCGCCGGCACGGCCGCCGCCGGCGGCCGCGACATTGCCCGCGCCACGCTGCGCCAGCCGGTGTTCTGGGCGGTGGTGCTGGCCTTTACCGCGACCGCGGTGGTGGCGTCGCTGCTGGGTGCACACCTGATCCCGATGCTGACAGAGAAGGGCATGCCGGTGGCGCAGCAACTGGCGGTCGCGGCGCTGATCGGCCCGGCCCAGGTGGCGGGACGCATGCTGATGATGCGCGCGGGCGTGCGCCACCCGGTGCGGCTGTCGCTGCCGGTCTATGCGCTGATGAGTGCCGGGCTGCTGTGCTTCGCGCTGGGGCATGGCGCATGGCTGATGGTGGCGGCCGTGCTGTACGGCTGCGCCAACGGCGTCAACACCATGCTGCGCGCGATGGCGATGCCGGAGCTGATCTCGCGCCACCACTACGCCACCCTCAACGGCCTGATGATGACGCCGGTGCTGCTGATGCAGGCGGCGGCGCCTTGGCTGGGCGCGCTGCTGTGGCGCGCGGCCGGGGGTTACTGGCTGATGCTGTGGGTGATGCTGGCGCTGGCGCTGGCCGCACTGCTGGCCTTCGGCTATGCGCTGCACCGGCGCGGACTGCTGCGCGTAGACGCGGGCCGCCCATGACCGGCTCCCCGGCGCCCGCCACCGCCGCGGTGCCCGCCGGCCGGGTCGCGCGCGCCACGCGCGGGACCATGGCGCTGTTCTTCGTCAACGGCGCCACCTTTGCCACCTGGGGCGTGCACATCCCCACCATCAAGGCGCGCTTCGGCCTGTCCGACGCGATGCTGTCGCTGGCAATGCTGGCGGTGGCCGGCGGCGCTATCGTGGCGATGGGTCCGGTCGGGCGCTGGGTGGCGCGCGCCGGCAGCGCGCGCGCCTCGATGGCCGGCGGGCTGCTGTTCGCGCTGGCCACGGTGGCGATCCTGGCGATGCCGTCGTTCTGGCTGCTGCTGCCCGCGCTGCTGGTGTTCGGCATGACCAATGCGGCGTTCGATGTCGCCATGAACGCGCAGGCCGCCACGGTCGAGGCCAGCCGCACGCAGCCGGTGATGTCGTCGCTGCATGGCATGTTCAGCCTGGGCGGCATGGCCGGCGCGGGCTTTGGCGGCACCATGCTGGCCGTGGGCGTCACGCCGCTGGCGCATGCGGCGATGATGGCCGGCGTGACCGCCGCGGTGGCGGTGGCTACGCTGCCGGGGCTGCTGGCCGACCACCCGCTGCCGCCCGCCGCGCCCCACCATCGCGACCATGCGGTGCGGGCGCTATGGCGCCTGGGGCTGCTGGCCTTTCTCGGCCTGATCGGCGAGGGCGCGATGTACGACTGGACCAGCGTCTACATGCGCGACGTGGCACGGGCCCCCGACGGCTGGATCAGCCTCGGCTATGCCGCGTTCTCGGGCGGCATGGCGTGCGGGCGCTTCGGCGGCGACCGCCTGCGCGCGCGCCTGGGCGACAGCGCCACGCTCAGCGGCAGCGCCTGGCTGGGCTTTGCCGGGATTGCGCTGGCACTGGCCGTGCCGCTGCCGCTGGCCGCGCTGGCGGGCTTTGCGCTGATGGGGCTGGGCGCGGCCAATATGGTGCCGATCTTCTTTGTCGCCGCGTCGCGGCTGCCGGGCGTGGCGCCGGCGGAAGCGATCGCGCGCGTGGCGCGCTTCGCCTATGTGGGGCTGCTGCTGGGCCCGGTGCTGATCGGCGGCGTGGCGCACCTGGCCAGCCTGCGCGCCGGCCTGGCGCTGGTGGCGCTGACCATGGGCTGGATCGCGCTGGCCGGGGCGCGCTCGGCACGGCGCTATCTGCTGGCGCGCGCGCCGTCGCGCCGGTAAGCCAGCAGGCCAGACCTCAGGCCGCGGCGCGCAGCGGCGCCCCGGTACCCATGCCTTCGAACACGAAACTGTCCATCGCCAGCACGCCATAGGTGACTTCGTCGGCCACCCGCGACACCGTGACCGGCCCCGGCAGCGCCGGCCCCGCGCCCTCGGGGCCGAGCGCCGCGCCCAGTGCCACATAGAACGGCAGCAGGTGTTCGTCGGTCGGGTGCGCCCGGCGCGCATACGGCGCCTGGGCACGGTAGTCGGCTATCGGGCGGGTGTCGCCGGTCGCCAGGGCCTGGTCCAGCGCCTCGGCCATCCACTTGCGGAACGCTTCGACATACGGCTCGGCCTGCGGGCCGTGCTGTTCGCGCCGGCCGCCGCCAAACACTTCCTGCAGGTTGTGGGTGAAGCTGCCCGAGGCCAGCACCAGCACGCCTTCGTCGCGCAGCGGCGCCAGCGCGCGCCCGATCGCGATCTGCGTCGAGGGCGGCAGGTAGGGATTCAGCGCCAACTGCACCACCGGCATGTCGGCATCGGGGAAGAAGTGGCGCATCGGCATCCAGGCGCCATGGTCCAGCGGGCGCTCGTCGTCATGGCCGACAAAGCCCGCGCCGGGAATCGCCGCCGACTCGACCAGCGCCTTGACCCGCACCGCCAGTTCCGGCGACCCCGGGGCGTCGTAGCGCAGTGCGTACAACTCTCGCGGAAAGCCGCCGAAATCGTGCCAGGCCTCCTGGCGTTCCCGGCTGGTGACGGCCAGCGTGCTGTAGATCCAGTGCGCCGAAATCACCAGCACCGCGCGCGGGCGCTGCGCGCGCAGCCGCGCGCCGAGTGCCGCGAACGCGGCGCCGGTGGAGCCGGGGTCGATGGCCAGCATCGGCGAGCCGTGGGAGATGTAGAGCGAGGGAAGCATGGGAATACCGCCTTCAAACGGTTTGTGTACTGGCTTCCAGTTTGGCAAAGAACCGCGGTGCTCACCGGCGCCGTTTGCGGACACCTCATGCAAAAAAACTGAATCGCGGGGCCATCCGTGGCGCCGCGCACACAACTCGCGCCGAGCCCGCACCGCGGCCGCTGCAGGCGCCTTATGCTGCAGCCGGAAGCCCGTGATGCAACGCGGCGCAGGGACTTCCGCAACCCAGAACGCCACGGCGCCTTGCCCGCGTGTGGCAGGAGACTCACGTGGCATCGCGCAATCCGCGCCGCGCCGGACGGCACAACCCCATCCCCGGCCAATGGTGGCAGCCGGGCGTCTACGGCAGCATGCCCGCTGTCGCGCTGTGGATCCTGGCGCGGCTGCCGGCCGGCCTGCTGCTGTCCGTGACCGGCATGCCGTCCGCGCCCGCCTGGCTGAACCGGGCCGGGGACACGGTGTTCGTGGCCGGCTGGGTGGCAAGCGCCCTGCTGCTGTGGCTCACGCGACACCGCCCTGCCCCGGCCCTGAACGCCCCTTCGGCGCCCGCCGAGACCGTCCCCGCGAGCCCGCCGAAGCCCGACCGCCGGTCCACCGAACCTGCGCTGCCCGGCTGAAGTCGCGCGCGAGGACGCGCAGGCCTGCGATTAAGGAATCGCTTAATATGGCGGTTTCTCCGCATGACCAACGCTTCATGACCGCGACCACCGCCTCCGTTCCAGTCCTGACCAGCGCCACCCGACGCAAGGCGATCATCGCCGCCACCATCGGCAATGGCCTGGAGTGGTTCGACTTCACCGTCTACAGCTTCTTCGCCGTCATCATCGCCAAGCTGTTCTTTCCCACCGGCAATGACCTGACCTCGTTCCTGCTCACCGTCGCCACCTTCGGCGTGGGCTTCTTCATGCGGCCGGTCGGCGCCATCGTGCTGGGCGTCTATGCCGATCGCGTCGGCCGCAAGGCGGCGCTGACGCTGACCATCCTGCTGATGGCGCTGGGCACGGCCATCATCGGGCTGGCCCCGACCTACGACCAGATCGGCCTGTGGGCACCCGCGCTGATCGTGGTCGCGCGGCTGATCCAGGGCTTTTCCGCCGGCGGCGAAGTGGGCGGCGCCACCGCCTTCCTGATCGAGCACGCCCCCGACGCCGAGCGTGGCGCCTACGCCAGCTGGCAGCAGGCCAGCCAGGGCATTTCGTTCATGCTGGGCGCGGCCATGGGCGCGCTGGTCACCAACGGCCTGTCGCCGGAGCAGATCGACGCCTGGGGCTGGCGCATTCCCTTCCTGTTCGGCCTGCTGATCGGCCCGGTGGGCATGTATATCCGCTCGCACCTGCACGAGCCGCCCGAGTTCGAGGCGCGCCAGGCCGCCCGCCGCGCCGCCAAGGTGCCGTTCTCGCCGCTGTCGCAGGTGCTGCGCGACCACCCGCGCGAAGTGCTGGCCGGTCTGGGCGTGACCATCCTGTGGACGGTCTGCACCTACGTGCTGGTGTTCTACATGCCGTCGTACGCCAAGCAGCAGCTGGGCCTGCCGCTGGGCGCGACGTTCCAGTCGACCGCGCTGTGCGGCGCCATCATCCTGGTGCTGTGCCCGCTGATGGGCATGCTGTCGGACCGGGTCGGCCGCAAGCGCATGCTGGGCGTGGTGGCGATGCTGATCGGCGCGCTCGCCTATCCGCTGTTCCACTGGCTCAACGTGGCGCCGACCACGCAGACGCTGCTGCAGGTGCAGATCGTGCTGGGCATTCTGCTGGCGGCCTTTACCGGCCCGGCGCCGGCGGTGCTGGCCGAGCAGTTCCCGACCGAAGTGCGCTCGACCGGCCTGTCGCTGGCCTACAACTTCGCCGTTACCATCTTCGGCGGCTTTGCCCCGCTGATCGTGACGTGGCTGATCGAATCGACCCACAACAAGCTGGCGCCGGCGTACTACGTGATTGCCGCCGCCGCGGTGAGCTTCGTCGCACTGGTGTTCATGCACGACCGCACCGGCCGGAAACTGGCCTGAGCGGGTCGCGCCACCAACGTAAAAGCCAGCCTCGCGGCTGGCTTTTTTATGGCCAGCGGGCTGGCGGCTCACGCGTCTTCGTCACCTTCCCGATAGATATTGATCACGTGTCGGGGCTCGAAACACAGCGGCATGCCGGGGCTCATCTCGTCGGTGCAGTACGGCTGGTTGTCGAGTTCGCCGGTATAGAGCGCGCCATCGCGTCCGGTCACATTGACCCACATCCGCTCGACGTGGACTTCCTCGTTGCCGGCCTCGTCCGCGACCAGGATGCGGAAGATCAGCTTGACCTGCTGGCCGGCGGCCAGCGCGTCGCGTTCCGCGCGCGGTGGCATCCAGAAGGTGTCGGGGTGGGCGGCGGCGATGGGCTCGGCGTCGTCGAGCTCCCATCCGTCCTCGTCCAGGGTGGTCAATCGCATGTCCATGTTCAGCCTTCCGCAATCTTTCAGGTGCGGGCATGATCGCAGCAAATGCGCCGGCCGGCGAGGGCCTGGCCGGTGCCCCCTTCATTCAATACTGGAAAAGGTGCGCATGACGAGCAACAAGGAAGCGCTGGCCGCACCGGTGCGCTGCGGCTGGTGCGGCACGCTGGAGGACTATTGCCGCTACCACGACACCGAGTGGGGCTTTCCGGTGGCCGACGACCGCCGTCTGTTCGAGAAGCTGTGCCTGGAGGGTTTCCAGTCCGGCCTTAGCTGGCTGACCATCCTGCGCAAGCGCGAAGCCTTCCGCAAGGCGTTTGCCAATTTCGACATCGACAAAGTGGCGCGCTTCACCGAGCGCGATATCGCACGCCTGCTGGGCGATGCCGGCATCGTGCGCCATCGCGGCAAGATCGAGGCTGCGATCAACAATGCCCGGCGGGCCCGCGAACTGCTGGAATCGGAGTCGTCGCTGGCGGCCTACTTCTGGCGCTTCGAGCCCGATCCCGCGAGCCGGCCCAAGGTGCTGACGCCAGAGGTGCTGCGCACCATGGCCACTTCGCCGGAGTCCACCGCGCTGTCAAAGGACCTGAAGCAGCGCGGCTGGCGTTTCGTCGGCCCCACCACGATGTATGCGCTGATGCAGGCCATGGGCCTGGTCAACGACCACCAGGAGGGCTGCGCCACGCGCGCGCAGGTGCTGGCTGCGCGCAAGGCGTTCAAGGTGCCGCGCTAGAGACGGTATACAGGCCGGCGCGTATACGTGCGTCAAATACGCGTGTCAGCCGGACACCGCCGTCCGGCGCAACGGTCCTGGCTGTCGTCTTTATATTGTTTACGTATGTAAACATAGTAGTAGTAGGTAAACCGCGCCCCGGGCCGTGGATAAGTCACCTTTTCCCTTTTGGCTCAGTGACCTGCAACAAAGATAACGGCTCCGGGATAACCCTGATTGGGCAGGACAAGATGGCGGCAACGTATACCGCCGCGCGGTGATCACGGAAGTTGTCCGTATACCTCCCACAGCGCGTCCCCAGCCGCGACACAGCTTGTCCGAATGGTTATCCCCAGGCTCGGACCAGGCTGTCCACAACCCGGCTCAGCCCTCGGCGGTCGTTGTGGCAACGTATACCGGGTCGACGTGTGTCATCACGTTCAGCACATGGTGGTGTTCCAGCGTGCGGCGCCGCGCCTCCACCGCGATGGCATGACCCTGCGCCACGGTGAGGGTGGCGTCGATCTCGAGGTGCACGTCGACCAGGACCTGGTCGCCCATCTTGCGCGTGCGCAGGTCGTGCAGGCCGAGCACACCGGGCGTGGCCAGCATGGTGGCGCGGATGGCGGTGACGGTCTCCGCGTCGGCGGCGCGGTCCATCAGGTCGCTGAGCGCGTCCCAGCCAAAGCGCAGCCCCATGCGCGCCACCATCAGCCCGACCACGATCGCCGCGATCGGGTCGAGGACGTGGTAGCCCAGCAGGTTGCCGCCGATGCCAAGCGCCACCACCAGCGACGACGCCGCATCCGAGCGCGCATGCCAGGCGTTGGCCACCAGCATGCTCGAGCGCACCCGCCGCGCCACCGCCAGCAGGTAGCGGAACAGCAGTTCCTTGGATGCCAGCGTGGCCAGCGCCATCCACAGTGCCAGCGGCTGCACCGGCTGCGCGCCGCCCGCAGACTGCAGCTTGGCCAGCGCCGCCCACAGCATGCCCGCGCCCACCGTCAGCAGCAGCACGCCGAGGGCCAGCGAGGCGGCGGTCTCGAAGCGCAGGTGGCCGTACTGGTGGTCGGCATCCGGGTCCTTGCGGCTTTGCCTGCCGGCGGCCAGCACCACGAAGTCTGACAGCAGGTCGGACAGCGAATGCGCGGCGTCGGCGATCAGCGCCTGCGAGCCTGAGATCACGCCCGCGACCGCCTGCGCCGCGGTGAGGCCGAGATTGGCCACCACGCTGACCAGCGTGCTGTTCCGGCCGGCGCGATGGCGCGCGTCGGCTTGCGCGGCGGGGTTGGAGCCATCGTCGGGCAGGCCGCCCGGTCTTGCGCGCATGCGCGGAGAGTGCGAATCCATCAGGTGACTATAGCCGAACCTGCGGCCGCGCCATCGTGCCGATTTCGTAACAGCGCTGGCTAACTTATTGCGCCGCCTTTACCGTAGACAGGACGGGCGCCGCACCCAGCGTGCGAACCAGCGCCAGCGGGCGCACCCGGTCTTTGCAAGGAGGGCTCTCACGATGGCGATCCGTTCGCTAGCCTCGCACAGCACATCCCAGTTACGCCGCCTGGTCGGACAGATGCAGGCCGAAGTCGACGCACTCGAAAACCTTTCCACCCCCGATGCCGATGCGCAAAGCCGCCTGGGCTACGCCACCGGCCGCCTGCGCGACGGCATCGAGGCGGTCGAGGATGCCTTGCAGTCACTGCGCGCGCTGCAGCAGGTACGCCCGTCGGCGATGAAGGCGAGACGGCCGACGCGCGTGGCCTAGGCGGCTTAGGCGCCCGCCGCCGGCGCCAGGCCCAGGGCACGGGCCAGCGCCTCGCATGCGGCCGGGATCGGCCCGATCACGGGTATCGCAAAACGCTGTCCCAGCGCCCGCGCGGCCTCGCCCAGCGGGCCGCCGCCGATAATCACGGCTTGCGCGCCATCGTCGATACACGCCTGCACCGCGCCCGCGAGCCGCTGCTCCTGTTGCCGCGGCGCGTTGCCGAGCGCGCACGGGTCGCCATCGGTAAAACGCGCGCCAGTAAACCAGGCCGCCAGCCCGTGCCGGTGCACGCCCGCCTCGATCGACGCCGCCAGTCGCGGCGTGGTGGTGGCAACGCCGAAGCGCCGCTCGCCGGCCGCGGCGGCGCGCATCGCGGCCTCGCCGATGCCGACCACCGGCACCGCCAGCTGCGCGCGCAGTGCTTCCAGGCCCGGATCGCCGAAGGCGCCCACGATCACACCGTCGGCAAGGCCGGCCAGGCGCACCATCTCCGCGTCATTGACCGCGCCGGCGGCGACCGCCAGGTCGCCATCGTCGACGATCATCGGCGCGCCGCGCGCCACCGTCGCGCCGACCACGGGCGGCGGTGCTGCCATGTGCTGCGCCAGCCAGGCGCGCGCGATGCCGACCATCATCTGCGTGGTGGCGCCGGAAGTATTCGGGTTGATCAGCAGGATATGGCTCATTCACGTCTCGGGTTTCAGGGTGCTGGCTGGCGGCGGGCTGGCCGGCCGGTTGCCGCGATGCCTCGCTCGGCTCGTCTTCGGCACCATTCAGCGCCCGGCCGAAGGTCTCGAATAGTCCTGCGCCATCAGAATCGTCGGCACCAGCGTCAGCACCGACATCTGCGCACCATAGGTCATGCATACGGCAATCCACACCGCGATCGTGCGGCGATATCGTCCAGCGCCCGCTCTAGTTGCTGCAGCCGCGGCTGCATCGAAGAAACGATGACTTCCGCACCGATGGCCTTGCCCCCATGCGCACGTCGGCGCTTTTTCCGCGGCCCGGATTCACCCGCTCCCCGCCTGATGTTTTGATTTTTTCATATAATAAATATTTGAAAATAATTTTTCATACGGGATTATACCGACGCGTGTCGGCTGCGTGTCGGCCTTGAGCAGCCAGCACCGCGGCGGAACGTCGGCAATGGGGTTGGAACGGCGCCGCCGGCGGCACGGGCCGGGGCTCAGAGTTCGTCGAGCGCATCGTGGAAGGCCTCGACCAGGCCCAGATGCCGACGGCCGGGCGTGCCGGCCAGTTCCATCACCTGGGTGACGATCAGGTGGCAAACGCCGATCACGGCGGAATGGTTGTCCAGCACCCCGGGGGCCTGCACATCACAGCGCAGCACCCACCGCGCCGGCACGCTGGCGGCCGCGCCCTGTTCGGTGATGTAAAGCAGCCTGGGACAAGCCTTCGCCGCCTGCGCCACGACCGACGGCAGTTCGCGCACGCGCCGGCGCAACGCCAGCACGATCACCACGTCGTCCTCGGTCATGCCGGCCAGATGTTCGCCCATGGTTTCGCCGGCGCCCGGCACCGCCTGCGCGCTCGGCACGATCTGTAACAGTTGCCAGCGCAAGTACATGGCCAGCGGCTGGCTCGAGCGAAAGCCGACGATCCAGACCTTCCGCGCGGTGAGGATCGCGTCGGCAATTTCCCGCAGTTGCGCCTCCGACAGGCGCCGGTAAGTGGCGCCGAGGTTGGCCAGGCCCTGCCGCAGATGCGCGCCGAGCGAGCCGCTCTCGGCGGCGGCGCCCGCGCCGGCTGCGCTCTCGGTGCCCGCCAGCAACAGCGGCGAGCCCGCGCTCCTTTCCGAGCGCACCTGCCTGCGCGCTTCGTCATACGAGGCATAGCCCATGCGCCGCACGAAGCGCGTCACGGTCGCATTCGACACATTGGCCAGCCTCGCCAGTTCCGAAGCGGTATAGCTGGCGAGATCGCCGGGGAAATCCAGCGCGAACTCCGCCAGCCGCCGCTCCGAAGGCGACAACTGGTCCAGCTGTTCGCGGATGCGTCCGACGAACGATTTCCCGGTGGCTTGCATGAGGCGAGGCGGCTTCGGTGCGCACGTCAACGGGCGCCCGGCGCGCGCGCGCCGGGGCCCAGGGGGCTCAACGATAACGTATGGCGACGCGCGAAGCGAGCCGCAGGCCCCACCTCCCCGTGACCGCTGCGCCTGGCCCTTAACGCCCCGCGCCCCTGGCATTCACGTGGAATTCAGGTGGCATTAACCCATCGCGGCGCTGGCGTTAGGCCGGCATTAAATGCCCGCGCTGAACGGACCCGAATCCGCGCAATTAGCCCTTTTTCTGATGCCGAAAATCGCGCGCGATGATATTGCGCCGTACGGAAAACTGTCCACAAATCGAACAAATCCTTACATGTGATCCGCGGGCGAGTAATCGTTACGTCGCAACTGCGCACCGCGATAGTGCACAGGTGCGCCGCCCGAAAATCACACGTAACCCATTGTTACTGTCCTGTACGGTCTCGGACACGTGCCCCTAGTATCGCCGCTGCCGGGTTTTCCAAGGGGTTAACCCGATCCGCTTTTTATGCCACTGCAATTCGTCGCGCACACTGCAAACCGGCACAAGAACGGGCGTGGTGATGTTTATTCACTTTCATCTTTTATCCATTCACTTAAAAATCAATGACTGGGAAAAATCTACCTCGCGATAACCCATCCGACCTGCGCAGAGCGCGCAATTCTTACATTCTGCCGAGCCTGAACTTCCTGGCTGCCGCCTGCGCCGCTGTGGTGCTTACGGCATGCGGCGGTGGCGGCGACGGCAGCGATGCCACCGCTTCCGGTAGCACCTCGTCGACCGAAGCCTCGCGCGGCCCGACCACCCCAGCCGAATCCACCCAGGTCGCCGACGAGATTTTCGACGGCTCCGGCAATTTGAATGCCGACGAATATGTCGCCATTGCTTCGGATTACACCAGCGAAAAAGCCATGGCTTATCGCTATGGTGCGAGTAATTCGGCCGCCGCAGCGGTCGGTACTGTCTGGAAACCCGAGGACAAGACCTTTTACCCGCACGGTAATACCTGCTTCCAGCAGGAATATCCGGGTGCCACGATGGATACCAGCACCAACGTGATTTACCAGCTGGGTAACCTCGACTGCGCCCGTAACGATTACGGCAGCAACATGGGCGACGTGATTTACCGCTCGGACGTCGCTTCGGACTCCGCCGTCACGCCGCTGCTGACTCTGGCCCTGAGCGCCGGCACCGTTGCCGAGAAGCCGCAGACCGCCTGGTTCTGGGGCCATACCACCACCAATCCGCTGCTGAAAGACCACGTCGCTGCCAACGGTGGCGCCATGCCGACGCAGCCTATCGCCATGGGCCGCTGCAGCGAGCACGATTGTGCACAGTCGCTGGTGGCTTTCCAGAACGGCCTGATTGCTTCGGTCGGCATGAATACGGCTTCGCACTCGGCGTCGGTAAAGCTGCCGGAGGGCAAGGTGCCCACGGCAATCGCGATTACGTCGAATTCCGAATTTGCCCTGGTGACCATCTGGGACACCAAGAACCTGAAGGGCCAGGTGGCGGTGATTGCGCTGGGCAGCCTTGCCGACGGCAGCCAGGTGGGCGGTCCATATGACTCCAGCGATATGTCGTGGCATGGCCTCTATCCGGGCTTCCGCAACATGTCGAACTTCGTCTTCATGAAGCTGCTGGGCTTCGTTGACCTGCCGGATATGAAGGCCCCGACGGAGATTTCCGCCGTGACCGACTTCAGCACCATGCAGGACAACACCACTCAGGGCTGGATGCGTGACCCGGTGGGTGACCGCGGCGCGAGCCTGGGTCGCGACGAAGCGACGCCTGGCCTGAGCGAAGCCAACCAGAAGAGCTACGCCGTGGGTGGCGTCAACGCCGACCTGATCTCCCGCGCCGGCGTGGCCGCAGTGATCTCGAAGTCGGAAAAGAAGGTGGTGTTCCTGAACCTGAAGCCGCTGTTCGACAAGGTCAACAACACCTACTTCGAAGGCAGCTTCAGCGATCTGCAGAACACGCTGAACAATACCGGCCTGGAAGACTCGCAATGGCCGCAGACGTTCGCGGTGGACAACTACGCCCCGACCGTGATCAAGACCATGAGCCTGGCCGAAAAGCCGACCGCGGTGAGGGTCTCGATGCTGGCAAACCCCGGCCAGGCCTGGGTGGCGACGGAAGACGGCGTGATCCACGCGATCTCGGTGGCTGGCGTGCAGTCGGGTACCAACCTCGATCCGGAACTGATCAAGGAAGTGACCAGCCTGCAAGTGGGCAAGAACCCGACCAGCATGATCCACCAGGTGAATCGCGAGAGCTTCGGCAACTCGAACACCAAGATGTGGGTGGTGTCGCGCGGCGAGCAGAAGGTCCAGCTGGTCGACATGGCAACGCTGACGGTCGAAAAGACGCTGCAGGATTCGCGTATGGTCGATCCGATCACGGTGTCTGAAACCCAGCAAAGCCCGCTGCTGACCAGCGTGATCTCGGTGACCGACTATTCCGGCAAGCAGGTGCTGAACTATCGCTATGCACCGATCAACCTGCAGGGCGGCAACACCCCGATGTATATCGGCGTGGGCCAGTCGGGCAACGAAGAGTTCGAGTTCGGCGGTTCCTACGCGGTGGCCGGCAAGCCGTTCAACTTCACCCAGAGCAATGTACCCTGAGCGCCATGTCAGCCTGAAGCGCGCCGGTTGAGGCCGGCAAGCTTCTCCCTGATATCGCTTGATCGAGGCCCGCACGGTTCGCCGTGCGGGCCTTTTTTATTGCGCAGACGCCGGCCACCGCCGTGGTCCCGCGTGCGCTGGAGCACAGATATCCTGCCCGGGGACATGACAACCTCGCCATATGCGCAAGGAGCCTGTCCCATGCCGAGTTCATCCGCCCACGACCTGAACGCCCGCGCCATCGGCGCCCGCATCAGCCTGGTCGCACCCGGCGAGGGTGGCGTCAAGGACTATGCCGTAGCGCTCAACGGCCTGCTGCAGGGACAGCTGCTGGAGGCAACGCCCGCCCTGCCGGCGGCCGCGCTGGCCGGCGCCGACGTGGTCCTCCATTACGTCGGCTACGGCTACGCCCGGCGCGGCACGCCGCTGTGGCTGCTGCGACGCCTGCGCGAGGCCCGGCCGCACATGCGCCGCCTGGGCATCTTCTTCCACGAACTGTATGCCGACGGCGCGCCATGGCGCTCGGCGTTCTGGCTGTCGCCGGTGCAGCGCTACATTGCCGCCGAACTGGCATCGCTGGCGGACTTCTGGGTGACCAACCGAGAGGGGTCGGCGCGCTGGCTCAACGCCCACGCGCCGGCGCGGCCGCACCGGGTCCTGCCGGTGTTCTCCAACCTCGGGGAAAGCGGCGCGCCGCAGCCGCAGCGGCAAGCCGCCGTGGTGGTGCTCGGGGGCTCCGCGCTGCGTGCCCAGACCTATCAGGAAGCGGGCGACGCCCTGTTCGACTGGGTCGGCCGTGCTGGTTTCACCCTGCACGATGTCGGACCGCCCCTCGGCGACGCGGGCCTTGCCGCCGGCATTGCCCGGCGCGGCGCGGTGGTGCACGGCCGCGTCGAGGCGGCCGAAGCGGCACGGCTGCTGTCGGTGTCGGCCTACGGCGTACTGGCCTACCCGGTCGACTATGCCGCCAAAAGCGGGGTCTTCGCCGCGTACTGCGCCCACGCGGTCTGCCCCGTGCTGCTGTCCCGGCACGGCGGCGTGCACGATGGCATTACACCCGGACACTACCTGCCCTCGATCCAGGCCATGAGCCCCGACCTGGATGCCGCCTGGCGCATCGGCCGGGCGGCCCACGCCTGGTATGCGCCGCACGCGCTGCGGCATCACGAGGCCGGGTTCAGGGAGCTATTGGGGTTGGGAACACTGCCGGAGCAGGTCGCCGCGGCGTGGTGAGGGGTAATGACGGCGCGGACCGCCAACAAAAAGCCCCGGCAGCCTGGTCGGCTCCGGGGCATTTGATGCGGATTGCCGGATATTGGCAAGAATCCTGGTGGACCGAAGGAGGATCGAACTCCCGACCTCTGCATTGCGAACGCAGCGCTCTCCCAGCTGAGCTATCGGCCCGTCGCGGAGGATTGTAGCGTACTTGGGCCGCGCGCTTCAATCCTCGGCCCTGCCATGCGTGCTGTTTGCCACATCACGCCGCGATGCCGGCATTGCCGTCCATGCCGCGCACGCGTGGCAGGTTCAGCGGGCGCGCGCTGACTTCGCGGGTGCTGCGCAGCCACTGCGCCATCACGTCCCAGATCGGCGCGCCGCCGGACTCCCGCGCTTCTTCCGCCACCGGTGCCCAGCCGGCCACCTTGTAGGTCTTGCCTGCCTCCAGCGGCTTGCCCGCAAGGCGCATGTCGGTGATGCGCTTGCCCATGCCGGCGGTGGGATCGATGGTGTATTGCAGACCGCCGACGCGCACCATGTCGCCGCCCTGCTGGTAGTACGGGTCCGGGTTGAACAGGTTGTCGGCGACGTCTTCCAGGATGGTCTTGATGGTCGCGCCGCTCATCTGCGTCACCGTGGTGTACGGGTACGTGATGGCGGTCTGGTCCATCAGGTGCTCCATGGTGATGGCCTGCCCCGGCAGCAGCGTGGTGCCCCAGCGGAAGCCCGGCGAGAAAGCGATCTGCGCGCCCTGGGCCTGCATCAGGCCGTCGAGGATCAGCTGGTCGAAGGTGCCGTTGAAATTGCCGCGGCGGTACAGCAGGCCGCGGTTGACGGCGAGGACTTCGGACAGCTTCTTTTCATACGGCGCCCGTACCTTGCTGATGAGCGCGTCCATGGCCGGGTCGGCCGGCAGGTAGTTGGCGAACACCGGCAGCAGCCGGTAGCGGAAGTCCGCGACCTTGCCGTTTTTCACGTCGAAATCGAGCACGCCCAGGAACTTGCCGTTGGAGCCGGCATTGGTCACCAGCGTGGTGCCGCCGGCGTTCTTTACCGCCACCGGGGCGGGCACGCCATCATGGGTGTGCCCGCCGAGGATGGCGTCGAGCCCGCGCACGCGCGAAGCGAGCTTCAGGTCGACATCCATGCCGTTGTGCGACAGCAGCACCACCGCCTGCGCGCCCTTGCCGCGCGCGGCGTCGATGACCTGCTGCAGGTTCTCTTCCTGGATGCCGAAGGTCCAGTCCGGCACGAAGTAGCGCGGGTTGGCGATGGGGGTGTACGGGAACGCCTGGCCGATGATGGCCACCGGCACGCCGTTGATCTCGCGGATCACGTAGGGTTCGAACACCGGGTCGCCGAAATCATTGGTCTTGATGTTTTGCGCCAGGAACGCGACCTTGCCCTTGAAGTCCTTGTCGACGATCTCCCTGACGCGCTCGGCGCCCAGGGTCATCTCCCAGTGCGGCGTCATCACGTCCACGCCCAGCGCCAGCGCGGCATCGACCATGTCCTGGCCCTTGGTCCACAGCGCCGTGGCCGAGCCCTGCCAGGTGTCGCCGCCATCCAGCAGCAGCGCACCCGGGCGGCCGGCCTTGAGCCGCTTCACCAGCGTGGCCAGGTGCGCAAACCCGCCGACCTTGCCGTAGCGGCGCGCCGCCTCGTTGAAATCGAGATAGGTGAACGCATGCGCCTGCGCGGTGCCGGGGCGGATGCCGTAATGGCGCAGCAGCGCCTCGCCGACCAGGTGCGGCGGCTTGCCGGCATAGGCGCCGATGCCGAGGTTGACGTTGGGTTCGCGGAAGTACACCGGCCGCAGCTGCGCATGGCAGTCGGTGAAATGCAGCAGGTGGACGTTGCCGAAGCGCGGCAGGTCGTACATGGCGTCGGCGGCCTGCGCGGCGTGCGCATCCTGGTGGGGGAACGTCATGCCGCCGGCGCCGGCGATGGCCAGCACCTGCAGGAACTCGCGTCGGTTCATGTCTCTTCCTGTGGATAAGTGCGTGCCGGCGGGCGCGGGGCTGCCGGCATCGCATGGCTATGGCCTGGCTATGGCGTGGCGTAGCGCTCCAGCGCGGCCACGTCGTCTTCGAGCATTTCGCCCACTTCCTTCTGCACCACGCGGCCGCGCGCGTCGATCACGTACAGTTCCGGCAGCCCCTTGCGCTTGCCGAACACCGCCTGCAGCGCGGGCGAATCCATGGTCGCGGCGAAGGTGTAGCCGCGCTTCTTCATGTAATCGGCAGCCTCGCGCGGGTCCTTGTCGATGCTGATGGCCAGCACCTGCAGCGGCGTGCCGCGCGTGCGCTCGTACAGCTTCTGCAGGCGCGGGTTCTGCATCGCGCAGAACGGGCACCAGGTGGCCCAGTATTCGACCACCAGCGGCTTGCCGGCCAGCGCGGCCGCGCTCAGTGTGCGGCCGTCGAGGGTGCGGACCTCGGGCAGGCGCACGGTGTCGCCCACTTCCAGCGCGGCGGCGCCGGCCGCGGCCAGCATCAGGCCGGCGGCCAGCAGCGCGCGCAGCAGCATGGCGGGCGCGCGCATCGGCTTACTGGTTGACCGGCGAGGCCGGGTCGAGCAGCAGCGCCATCACGTCGCGGATCTGGGCCTCGGTCAGGATGCCCTTGTGGCCGAAGCGCGGCATGTTGGAGCAGGCGGCGTAGGCGCTGGAGTCCCAGATCTTGCCCCAGGTGTACTTGATGACCTCCTGCGAGTTGCCGCGCAGCTTGCCGTACTGGTACAGCGACGGACCGATATTGCCGAACGAGATCTCGGCCTTGGTCATCTGGTGGCAGGCGTAGCAGTTGCCGCCATTGGTGGCGCCGACCTGGTCGGTGAACTGCATGCCGCGGCCGTTCTGGGCGACCTTTTCGCCTTCCTTCCAGTCGCCCAGCCATTTGTCGTCGGCCGGGTACTTGATCTGCTTCAGCTCGGCGGCCTCGATCTTCTTCGCCACCTTGGCCGGCACCCGGGTGCGGTCCGGGTACTCGCTGCAGGCCTGCTGCATGCCGTCCTGGTTCAGCACGCCCTCGACCGTGACCGGGCCGCGCGACGAGAACGAGTCCTCGATCAGGTGCTTCATGTCGGCGCCGCTGACGGCGGCCGGCTTGCCCTTGGCGGGGCGGGTCTTGGCGCTGTCCTGTGCGTGGGCGCCGGTTGCCAGCAGGGCGGCCAGGGCCGCGACGGCCACTGCCTTGGTATGTCGTTGCATGTTGTCTCTCCCGTACTGGTCAGCGCTTCATCGCCGGGCCGTCGTAGGTGCCGCCGTTGGCATTCTTCGCCAAGAACATGGTCAGCGCGGTGATCACGTCGGAGCCATAGGCGGGTTCGGGAAAGCGCTGCTGGCGCAGGCAGTCGTACAGGCGGTGCTGCATGGTGCGGACCTCGCCCTGCGACACGCGATACGCCGGCCAGGTGGTGTAGGCCGCCTGCGCGCCCTTGTCGGTCAGCAGGTTGGGCAGGTCCTGCAGGCGGATGCGCTGACCGTCCACCGCATGGCAGGTGGCGCAGGCAAAGTCATAGGCGCCGCCGCGGTAGAAGAACATTTTCTCGCCCAGCGCATAGGTGCGCTTTTCTTCCGGATGGCTGAGCTGCACGTTCATCTTCACGCCGCGCGACTCGCCGGTCAGGTAGGCCACTAGGCGCTCGATCTCGGACGGCTTGCCCGACGACGAGAACGGGTTTTTGGTGGCTTCTTCCCGGTTCAGCCCCTGCAGCGTCATGCGGCAGTGGGCCAGCCGCTGCTCCAGGTCCATCACCTTGTTGGTGTCCTTGAAGTAGCGCGGCAGCTCGGCGTAGGCGCCCTTGGTCACGCCCGGGCCCTTGCCCAGGTCGCATTGCTCGAGCGAGGCGTTCTTCGGACCCGCGGGCTTTTTCCACAGCTCTTCGCCGGCGGCTTCCCACAGCTCGGCGGGATTGCCTTCGGCCAGCATCTGGCGGTATTTGGCGATTTCGTCGGCAGTGCTGCCCTGCGCGTGCACGGCGGCAGCGGCTGCGGCCGCCGCGGTGGCGGCCAGCGCCAGCGCAGCGCGCCGGGCCAGGCTTCGGATCGGTTTCATGGGGCTTCTCCTCGCGGCCGCGCCTTGCGTGACGGGCCGTTTCTTCTGTCTTGTCTTGCCGTCGGGCCGCGCCAACCCGGCTCAGGGCTTGATATAGGCGTAGCCTTCCTCGGCCTGCAGGCGCGCGATCTCGACCACGCCGGCCTGGACCACCTTGGCTTCCATCAACAGCTGCGCTTCACTGATCTTGCGCGCGGTCAGCGTATTGCGACACACGCGGAACTCCACGCCGTCGGCGGCCAGCGCGCCCACCGGGCTTTCGAAGCTGTTGCCGCGCGCGTCCTTGGCGCCGTCGACCAGGAAGTCAACGCCGTAGCCGAACGCGACCACCACGATCTTGGTGCCGGGGGCGCCATTCAGGTGGTTGCGCAGGTTGCCCATCGCGCGCACCGCCTGGTCGACGCCCTCCGACAGCTGGTACACCACCTTCACGCGCCCGCCCTTGCCCGCCCCGGCCGGCGCCGGCTGGCCGGACTGTGCCGAGGCCTTCGCCGCCAGGCCGATGGCGGCCAGGGCCGCCGATGCTCGAATAAATGCTCGCCGCATAATGCTCCTTCGGGCCGGGTCCGTCCCGGCATTCCGCCCCGAACCTTAGCAGAGGACAGCGCGGCGTGCCGGCGGCATGCAGCCGTGGCCGGGCAGCCTCAGGCGATGGTGGCCTCGTCGGTGCGCTTGTCGCCCTTGTTGTCGGTCCAGGTCACGGCCACCTTGTCGCCCTTGGCGCCGCCCTTGAACTTGAAATTCAGGAACGGGTCCTTGGATACCGCCGGGCCGAACTGGGCGCGGAACACTTCCTTGCCCTTGCACTGGGCGCTCACGGTCTGGATATGCCAGGCCGGGACGACCTTGCCGGACGCGTCCTTGCGCTGGCCGGTCTCCATGTCGTGCTTCATCAGAATCTTGACGTCCACCACGCCGCCGTTTTCGGTGGCGCGTACGCGCATCGGGTCTGCCATGTGTTTCTCCTGTTGCAGTTTGGCGGGAATCTCGGTCCGGGCGCGGCGTCAGCCGCCGCAGCCGCCCAGCGTGACCTTGATTTCCTTCGATGCCACGTACCACTTGCCGCCCGCCTTGACGGCGGCGTGCACCACCGAGGTCTGGCCCATCTTCACGCGCGTGGAGACGAACGGCTCGGTGCCGGCCGGGATGATGAAGTCGGCGGCCAGGGTGTTGGGGTTCTTTTCCACCAGGATCGCGATCTGCTCGGTATCCGGCAGGGTGCTGGTCACGGCCACCGGCACCACGGCGCCGTTCTCGGCGATATCGGGCGCGGTAAAGGTGATGGCGGTGCTTTTCTCGGTGCCGCTGCCGCCGAGGGCCTTGATCACGTCGGCAACGCTCTTGCCGTCAAAGGCGTTCTTGTTCCACTCGGCCGCCTGCGCTTCGCTGATCAGGCCGGTGGCGGCCATCAGCGACAGGACAGCGGTGACCAGCAGCACTTCTCGTCGTTTGGAATTCATTGCTTGCTCTCCGGCTACTCCGTTCCAGTCGGTCGTGGACCGTTTCAGGGGTGTTGCTTGCGGCCGGTACATGGCCGGCCGCTGGTTGTCCCAGGCCGCGCGGCATTCACCGCCCGGCCCGGTGCATCGGCGGACTGCCCGCTGTGGCAGTCGGTCTTACTTGGCGGGGGCGCCTGCCAGCACCCACTCCACCACGGTCTTCAGGTCGGCGTCGCTGAGGGCGGCGTTGGCCGGCATCGGCACCGGGCCCCACACGCCCGAGCCACCGCTCTTGACCTTCTTGCTCAGGGTCGCCAGGGCGTTCTTGTCGCCCTTGTACTTGGCCGCCACTTCCTTGTAGGACGGGCCGACCAGCTTCTTGTCGACCTGGTGGCAACCCATGCAGGCGTTCTTGTTGGCGATCTCCTGTGCCTTGGCGGCATCGACCGCGTGGGCCGATGCGGCGGCGCCCAGCATCAGCGCTGCGATGACAAACTGCTTCATTGTTAAGCTCTCCAAGCTCTGTAAAGCCGTGGGGACGGCAAAGGCCGCGCGGGCCGTGCTGCAATGGCCTGGCGGCACACACTGGCCGCCGCCCGGGGGCACTGCGGCGGCCAGTCCGCTATTTTGCCTCAAGAATCCAGCCCACCATGGCCTGCACGTCCGAATCGGGGATTTGCGGCTGCGGCGGCATCGGCACGGCGCCCCACGCGCCCTGCCCGCCCGCCTTGACCTTGCGCGCCAGTGCCGCATGCGCATCCTGCCCCTTGTACTTGCCCGCGATGTCGGCGAACGACGGCCCCACCAGCTTGCGGTCCATCGCGTGGCAGGCCACGCACTGGTATTGGCTGGCCAGGCGCGCGCCGGGCGCGGGCGCCGCGGCGGCCACGGCGCCGCCGCCTGGCCTGGCCGTGGCTGCGGCGATGCCGCGCACCGGGCCGAACCCGCGCTGCTGCTGCGCCAGGTCGCCATGGGCGTCGCGGGCATAGTCAGGCATCGACGAGGCGATCGCGACCTGGTCGGCGCAGCGCGACATGCACGCGGTGTTGCGGGTATCCGGGCGGCCGCGCCCCGGCCACAGGCCGTGGTCGATGGTCATGCCGGCGCGGTTGGGCATGCGCCGCTGGACCTCGGCGATATTGGCGTCGGACAGCGCAAAGTCGGCCGGCACGATCTCGCCCAGGTGGAGCAGGTAGGCGGTGACCGCATAGACCTCGTTCACGCTCAGGCTCTTGGGCGCGTTCCAAGGCATCGCGCGATGGATGTAGTCCCACAGCGTGCTGACGGTGCTGACCTTCATCAGCGTGGTGCGGTACGGCTGGTTGCCGGTCATGCCGGCGACGCGTCCGCGCCGGATGTCCTGGGCAGTGGTGCCGCCGACCAGTGGCGTGAAGACTTCGTTGGATTCGCCGAAGTCGCCGTGGCACGACGCGCACTTGCCGTCCCACACCTGCTGCCCCTGCGCGACGGTGCCGCTGCCCCTGGGCAGGCCCTTGAAGTCCGGGCGCACGTCGATGTCCCACGCGGCCACCTCCGCCGGCGTGGCGGTGCGGCCGAGTGCCGCACGCGCTTCATCCGTGCCGGCTGCCGCCGGTGCGGCGGCGCCGGCCGCCAGCAGCAGCGCGGCGGCGACCCTGAGCTCAACCCACATGGACATTGGTCACCTCGCCGCCGGCCGCCACCTGCCAGCTCTGGATCGCGTTGTTGTGATAGATCGAGCGCGTGCCGCGCACCGCGCGCAGCTGCCCCAGCTGCGGTTGCACGTAGCCGGTCTCGTCGATGGCGCGGCTTTGCAGGATGGCCGGGCCGCCGTCCCAGACCCAGTCCAGGTTGAAGCGGGTCAGGCACTTGGACAGCACCGGCGCTTCCAGCCGCGCGGTGCGCCAGTTGCGCCCGCCGTCGGTCGAGACATCGACCCGCCTGATGCGTCCGCGCCCGGACCACGCCAGCCCGCTGATGTTGTAGAAGCCCTTGCCCACCAGTTGCTGGCCGCCCGACGGCGTGGTGATGACCGACTTGCATTCCTGGATCGAGGTGTACTGGCGCAGCTTGCCGTCGGGCATCATGTCGACGTAGTGGATGGTCTCGTCCTTGGCATTCCAGGGCTGGTCGCCCAGTTCCAGCCGGCGCAACCACTTGACCCACGACACGCCCTGCACGCCCGGCACCACCAGCCGCAGCGGATAACCATTCTCGGGCCGCAGCATCTCGCCGTTCATGCCCCAGGCGACGATGATCTCGTCGGCCAGCTCCATCGGGATGGTGCGGGTCATCGACGAGCCGTCGCCGCCCTCGGCCAGCAGGTAGCGGCCGCGGCGCAGGTCGGCGCCGGCGTCGTCCAGCAGCACCCGCAGCGGCACCCCGGTGAATTCGCAGCACGACAGCATGCCGTGGGTGTATTGCACCGTCGGCACCGCGACGTTGCCCCACTCCATGCCGGTGTTGGCGCCGCATTCAATGAAGTGCATGCGCGACACCGCCGGCAGGCGCATCAGGTCGTCCATGGTGTAGACCCGCGGCGTGCGCACCAGCCCGTTGATCATCAGGCGATGGCGCGCCGGGTCGAGATCGTGCCAGCCCTGGTGGTGGCGCTCGAAGTGCAGGCCGTTGGGCGTGATGATGCCGAAGAAGCCCTGCAGCGGCGCGAACGCCACCGAGGCCGCCGACACCCGGGTCAGGCCGGGCGATTCGCGCCGGATCAGGCTTTTTTCATGGACCGAGGGCTGGCCATAGGGGCGCGCGGCCACCGGCTGTCCGAGCGACGTGGCCCAGGGCTGCGGCTGCAGGATGGCGGCATCGCCGTCCGCGGCCAGCGCGTGCCGGCCCGCCGCGGCCGCGGCAATGCCGGCGGCGGCGCCGAGGAAGCTCTTGCGCAGAAAGTCGCGCCGCGGCGCGTCCAGGCCGTGCCGGCCGATGTCCTGCTGCAGCGATGCGCTGACGAAGTGCTCGGGCGCGGGCACGATGCGCCCGGGCCGGTTCCGTTCCTGCAATGCGGTCTCCTCCGGCGCGCTCGCCCCGGTCGGTCAGACCGGTCGGCGTGCCTGTTGTACAGGGCGCTGCCACGGGTGCGGCGCCGCCGTTTGCTGCCGGAAGAGTGGTGGCGCGGCTTAGCCCGCGCTGCGCCGCCGGCGCGCCGGGGCCTCCGGCGCGGGCTGTGCCATGAAGCGGTCGACCACGCCGGAGGGCAAGGCGTTGTCCTCCAGCCGGCTCGCCACCTGCACGCAGACCGTGCGGCACAGCTCGATCACGCTTTCGTCCGCAATGGCGTAGAACACCAGGTTCGCCTCCTTGCGGCGCGACAGCACGCCCGAGCGGTACATCGCGTTGAGATGCCGCGACACGTTGGTCTGGGACGAACCCACCGTCTCGACCACCGTGCTGACCGGCTTCTCGCCATCGCACAAGGCGTGCAGGATCTTCAGCCGCGTCGGCTCCGCCAGCAGGCTGAAGTAACCCGATACCTTTTCGAACACGCGATCCAGCTCTTCCATGCCGTCCAATATATTCGTATATGCGTGAATGCGCATATAGTGTTTACCCATTGATGCAGCACAACATGAGGCGCCGCGCGCGCCGGTTCAGCGGCGCGCCAGCGTCCTGCCCGCCCACAGGCGCTGGCCGAACACGTTGAGCAGCAGCCCCGCCATCACCACCGCCGCGCCGATCCACTGCAACCCCGGACAGGTCCTCGCCCAGCAGCACGTGCGCCGACACCAGCCCCACCACCGGCACCAGCAGCGTCAGCGGCGCTACCTGGCTGGCCGGATAGCGCGTCAGCAGCCGGCCCCACATGGTGTAGCCGAACACCGTCGCGGCGAACGCCAGGTACGCCACCGCGAACACCGCCATGCCCGACACCTGCGTCACGCTCTGCACGATGCGCGCCGGGCCCTCGAACCACAGCGACAGCAGCGCGAACGGCACGATCGGCACCAGCGCGCCCCAGATTACCAGCCCGAGCAGGTCCACGGGGCCGATCTTCTTGCTGACAATATTGCCGCTGGCCCAGCAGAATGCCGCGCACAGGGTCAGCCCAAAGCCACCGCGCTCATGCCGCCCATGCCGCCCGCACCGGCGCCGATCAGGGCCAGCCCGCCTGCCGCCACCGCCATGCCGGCGAGGTTGTGCCAGCGCACCGGCTCGCCCAGCCACAGCGCGGCGATCGCCAGCGTGAAGAAGGCCTGCGACTGCAGCACCAGCGACGCCAGGCCGGCCGGCATGCCGACCGCCATGGCGTAGAACAGGAAGGCGAACTGGCCCAGGCTGATGGTGGCGCCGTAGGCCAGCAGCAGCCGCCACGGCACGCGCGGGCGCGGCACGAACAAGATAGCCGGGAACACCACCAGCAGGAAGCGCAGCGCCCCAAGCAGCATCGGCGGCACGCCCGCCAGGCCGACCTTGATCACGACAAAGTTGACGCCCCAGACGCAGATGATGGCGAGGGCGAGGAGACGGTCTCTGGCTTGCATGGAAATGCCGTGCGCGGGCGCGCGGAGTTCGATCGGGACGCCCAGGGTAGCAGCGCCGGTGCGCGCGGCCTTGCACGTTCTTGCGGTTTGGTGCGGGCAACGCCTGGCGCCCGCACCACCGGCGGTGGCTAGCCCAGCATCTCGGCCCAGATCCCCTTGGCCCATGCCAGCGCGTAATCGCCCTCCAGCACCGTCGGGGCCGGCGACAGCCCGCCCGAGCCCGGCACCGTGACCATGGTCTTCTGCGCCGCGTCGTAGCGATGCACGCTCGACACATGCACTGCCTCGCGATCGGAGGTAAAGCTGTAGCAGGTGTTGTTGTACAGCGGCTCCGGGTCCGGGGCGCGCTCCGACAGCAGCGCCACCAGCGCCGCCGCCGCGACCTTGCCGTGCTGGTTGGCCATATGGCCCGACTTGGGCATCAGCGGCGCGATCTGGATGGCATCGCCGATCACATGGATATGGGCCGCGGCGCGCGACTCGAAGCTGAGGAAGTCCACCTCGCACCACTTGCCATTGGCGGTGGCGAGACCGGCCGACACCGCGATCGCGCCGGCCCGCTGCGGCGGCAGCAGGTTGAGCACGTCGGCGCGGACATCGTCCTGCACCTCGAACTTGAGCGTGCGCGTGGCGGGATCGACATCGGCCACCTCGTGTTGCGGCCGGTATTCCACCATGCCGGGGTATTGCGTGGCCCACACCTGGCGGAACAGCGCGGCCTTGGAGGTGATGTCGGCATTGGCGTCCAGGATCAGCACCTTGCTGCGCGGCTTGTGCTGGCGGAAATAGTGCGCCACCTGGCAGGCGCGCTCGTATGGTCCCGGCGGGCAGCGGTACGGCGCCAGCGGCACGCTGATGGCATAAGTGCCGCCATCGGGCATCGCCTCGAGCTGGCGCCGCAGCGCGACAGTCTCGGGGCCCGCCTTCCAGGCATGCAGGATCTGCTCGCCGCCGGGACGCTTCAGGCCGGGCAACGCGTCGCGCATCATCTCGACGCCGGGCGACAGCAGCAGGCGGTCATAGGGCAGCACGCTGCCGCCGGCCAGGCGCACGGTCCGCTTGGCCGGGTCGATGGCGACCGCAGTGTCGCGCGCGAGCCGCACGCCGTGGCGGCGCACCAGTGCGTCGTACGGCAGCGTCAGGTCGCCGAGCTGGCGGCTGCCGCCCAGCACCAGGTTCGACAGCGGACACGAGACAAAGGCCGGATTCGGTTCGACCAGCGTCACCTCGATCGCCTGGCCGCTCCATTCGCGCAGGTAGCGGGCCGCCGTGGCCCCGCCATAGCCGCCGCCGACCACCACCACCCTGGCGCGGGCCGCGGCGCGCGCGGACCGGATCCCGGCCGCATCCAGGACTGCGGCGCCCGCGGCGCCGAGGAAGCTTCGTCTGTGCATGGCTGGCTCCTGTCAGCGCACGGCGGCAAACCACGCCGCGATCGCGGCGATCTGGTCGTCGCTGTAACCCTTGGCAAGCTGGTGCATCACCGTCGCCGGGCGCGTGCCGGCCTTGAACGCTTGCATCTGCGCGGCCAGCTCCGCCTGCGGGCGGCCGGCCAGCGACGGGATCGTGCTGCCCGCCGGGGCCCGGCCGGCCGGGCCATGGCAGCTGGTGCAGGCGGCGGCCTGGCTGCGCGCGCGCAGCGCGGCATCGGTGGCCTGGGCCGGCGCACCGCCGGGTCCGGCCGACAGCGCCGGCTGGGCAAACAGCATCGCGGCCAGCAGCGCCCATTGCGGGGCGGATCGCGGCGGCACACGCCAGGCAGGCCGGGGGATCGTTGTTGTCATGGGCTTGCTCCGTCTGGGGCCGGCGCAGCGTTATCGCAGTCAGCCAGCGTGGCAACCGTAGCACATCGGCCGGGCCTGGTGTGCGTAGCAAAGCGCAGAACGAAAAACGGCGCCCGCATAAGCGGACGCCGTCTGACCGGCCCGAGCCGGTGAGCCCGCGCGCCTCAGGGCAGGTTGCGGCCGGGCGGCAGCGCCACCGGCGACGTGACCGGGGCCGCGACCGGGGCGACGGTGGCGCCAGCGGTTCCCGTGGTACCCGCGGTGCCCGGGGTGGCGCCGGCCGGGGCGTCGATCGGCCCGCCCACGCCCGGCACCGACTGCACCGGCGCCGGCGTGCCGACGCTGCCGTCGAACGACGGGTTCTGCGAGGTCGAGGCCGCATCCAGGCGCGCGCGCTCGGCGTCGTTGACGTAGTCGAAGGCCTTGACCACCTTGGTCACGCCCGAGGCATTGCGCGCCACGTCGGTGGCCCGGTCGCCCTCGGCGCTGGTGACCACGCCCAGCAGGTAGACCACGCTCTTTTCCGTGGTGACCTTGATCGAGTTGGACGGCACCCCTTCGGCGGTCATCAGCAGGGTCTTGACCTTGCTGGTCAGGTAGGCGTCCTGGCTCTGGGTCATGAAGCCGGGCGAGTTGACCACCTCCAGCTCGTTGATCACCACGCGCGCATTCTGCAGGCCGCGCACGTACTGCTCGACCTGCTGCCTGACGCTGTCGTTGCTGGCCTCGCCGGTCAGCAGCACCTTGCGGTTGAACACGGTCACGTTGACGCGAGCCTGGCCGCTGAAGCGCGAGTTGATGGTGTTCTCGGCCTCCAGCTGCAGGCCGCGGTCGACGGTCTGGGTGGCGGCCGGGCGTCGGTCGGTGGCCATGGCCACGCCGGTGCCCATGGCGCCGGCGATCACCGGGAAGCAGCCGGCCAGCTGCGTGGCGCACACCAGCGCGGCCGCGGCCAGGCCGGCGCGGCCCAGGCCGGAACTGGCCAGGGGGCGGGAAGGATGGCGCGCGTCCGCGCCGTTCCGGGAGGCTTGCGTAGTGGGCAGATGGGTCATGCGGTCCTTGCTGTGTCGGGATGTTGGGAATTGGAGGGTCGGCGGATGCCCGGCATCACGCTTCCCCGAGCAGGGCCTCGTCGATGCCGTTGCACAGGCAGTGCAGCGTCAGCAGGTGCACTTCCTGGATGCGCGCGGTGCGCTCGCTCGGCACGCACAGGTGGATGTCGAATTCATCGAGCAGGCCGGCGATGGCGCCGCCGCCCTTGCCGGTCAGCGCCACCACCGCCATCTCGCGCTGGTGCGCGGCGGCCACGGCAGCCATGACGTTGTCCGAATTGCCCGACGTGGAAATCGCCAGCAGGATGTCGCCGGGCTGGCCGAGTGCCTCGACCTGCTTGGCAAACACCTTGCTGAAGTCGTAGTCGTTGCCGATCGCGGTCAGGATCGAGCTGTCAGTGCTCAGCGCGATCGCGGCCAGGCCGGGGCGTTCGCGCTCGAAGCGCCCGACCAGCTCGGCGGCGAAATGCTGCGCCTGCGCCGCCGAGCCGCCATTGCCGCAGGCCAGGATCTTGTTGCCGCTGGTCAGCGCGCCGACCATGCGTTCCACCGCGGCGTCGATATAGGGGGCCATCACCGCCGCAGCCTGTCGCTTGGCTTCGGCACTGTCTAGGAACTGTTGCTGGATACTGTCGATACTCATGGCTCTGGGGCCTGTTTGTTGCCATGGCGATCCGCGAATCGCCCCTCATGTCTGCCGCTTAGGCTTTCCGCCGATATCTGCCGTGCATTATGACGCAGGCCCGGCGGCATCCAGGTCAAAGGCCTGCTGCAGCCACTCCAGCCGGCCGGGTTCGAGCGCCACCACGTCGAAGCGGCATGGCGGCACCCGGGCCAGCGTGGCCAGGTAGTGCCCGGCGGCCAGCAGCACGCGCCGCTGCTTGGCCGGCGTGACGCTGGCCGCGGCGCCGCCGAAGCCACGCCCACTGCGCTGGCGCACCTCGACGAACACCAGCGTGCCGTCCGGCGCGCGCATCACCAGGTCGATCTCGCCGCCTTTGCAGCGATAATTGCGCACCACGGGCTCCAGGCCCTGGCGCCGCAAGTGGGCCAGGGCCCGGTCCTCTGCCTGCGCCCCGCGTGCCTGCCGGCTTGGCGCCCGCCTGCCCGGCCCCTGCGTGGTGGATTTGAATGATCGCATCAACGGAAGTTCTCAAGCATGAGTGACTGGATCTCCCTGGCGGCAAGCCAGTCGTACCCGGCCGGCACGCTTTATGTCGTGGCCACGCCCATCGGCAATGTCGCCGACCTGTCGCTGCGCGCGCTGCATGTGCTGGGGCTGGCCGACGCGGTGGCCTGCGAAGACACCCGCAACACCGGCCAGCTGCTGGCGCGCGTCGGCCTGCAGCGGCCGCTGGTGGCGGTGCACCAGCATAACGAGCGCGAGGCCGCGTGCCGCATCGCCGAACGCCTGGCGGCGGGCGAGCGCATTGCCTATGTCTCGGACGCCGGCACGCCGGGCATCTCGGACCCCGGCGCGCGGCTGGTCGAGGCGGTGCGCGCCGCCGGCCATCCGGTGGTGCCCCTGCCCGGTCCCAGTGCGGCGGTGGCGGCGCTGTCGGTGGCGGGCGACCTGCTCGATGCCGGCGCGGGCCGCTTCACCTTTGCCGGCTTCCTGCCGCCCAAGCCCAAGGCGCGCGCCGAGGCGATCGCCAGCCTGGCGGCGCTGGATCACGCCTGGGTCTGCTACGAGGCGCCGCACCGCATCGCCGACACCCTCGCCGCGCTGGCCGCGGGGCTGCCGGGCGAGCGCCGGGTGCTGGTCGGGCGCGAACTGACCAAGCTGTTCGAGGACATCGCCGTGGTACCGGTGGCGCAGGCGCCGGCCTGGCTGGCGGCCGACCCGAACCGGGCCAAGGGCGAATTCGTGCTGGTGGTGGAAGGGGCCGGCAGCGCCGCCGCCGATGGTCTGCCGGACGCCGAAGCGCAGCGCGTGCTGGCGCTGCTGCTGGCCGAGCTGCCGGCCAAGCGCGCCGCCAAGCTGGCGGCCGCGATCACGGGCGCGGGCACCGACGCACTGTATCGGCTGGCGCTGGCCCGGCGCGCCGGCGACGCCGACGCATGATGGCGCGGCCCGCGCGCGGGCCTGCAGGGCAGAAGTTAAAGAGAAGGTGTCAGCGCGCGGCGGCATGCGGCGGCGCCGGCGCGCTCAGTGGCGCTTGCGATTGAGGGTCTTGCCGCTGGCCTTGGCTGCCTTGCGCGCCTTGGCGGGCGCCAGCGAGCTGGCCAGTTCCGGCACGGACACGTCGTCATCGCCGCTGCCGTCGCCGGCCTCGGTGCCGCCGGCATCCACCTGCGGGCCCAGCGCGGCGACTTCGGTGCGGGTCAGGCGGCGGATCTCGACATTGGTGGCGCCGCGCTCGACAAAGCCCAGGTGGCGCGCGGCGCCGTAGGACACATCGAGCACGCGGTTGCCGTGGTATGGGCCGCGATCATTGATGCGCAGCACCGCAACCTTGTTGTTGCGCAGGTTGCGCACCAGCACCCAGCTGTCCAGCGGCAGCGACGGATGCGCCGCGGTCATGGCGCGCATGTCGAAGCGCTCGCCGTTCGCGGTCTTGCGGCCATGGAAGCCCTTGCCGTACCACGAAGCCACACCGCGCTGCTCGAACGTGCCGATGTCGGCGCGCAGGCCTTCGAGCGAATTGCCGCTGCGGCCTTCGTCGGGGTCATAGCCGAACAGGTTCCAGCTGCCGGTTTCGGGCGCGCGCGCGCCGGGCCTGGCGTCGGCGCGTTCGGTCCTGGCGGACTTGCTGTTTTTTGCCGCGCGCGTCGGCACGGCATCGCCGGCGTCGGTGCCGGCGATATCGCTTTCAGGCGGCGTGGCACAAGCGGCCAGCACCACGGCGCATGCGGTGCATGCGCCGAGCTTGGCCAGCCGTTGCCAGCGCTTGGTGAGAGCGGAGAGCCGTAACATGGGCGGCAGTCTAACATTGACTGTTTGGGACTATCTCTTTCAATTTGTTACGAAATCTGTGCGATTTCGCACGATCGGGGCCTAATTGGCGGAATCCCGCTTGTGGCAAGGGATTCAGGCCGATGTGGCATGGTCCCCGGCGGGTACCCCATTCACCACATCGAAGGTGCCGGACGGGCCCGACGTTGCCGGCGCTACAATGCGGGGCACCGCCCCAATCGCGCCGCCAGGACACCTGGCCCGGTACCCCGCCGGCCACATAAGACCTCGATGAAAGCCCTGCTCATTCCCGTCACGCCCTTCCAGCAGAACTGTTCCTTGCTGATCGATGAAAGCACCGGCGCCGCCGCGGTCTGCGATCCCGGCGGCGACCTCGACCGCATCCGCGCGGCGGTGAAAGAGCATGGCGTCACGCTGGAAAAGATCTTCCTGACGCATGGCCATGTCGACCATTGCGCCGGCGCCGCGGCCCTGTCGCGCGAACTCGGCATCCCGATCGAGGGCCCGCAACAGGACGAGCGCTTCTGGATCGAGCAGCTGCCCGAGCAGACGCGCCGCTTTGGCTTCGGCCACGCCGAGAGCTTCGAGCCCGACCGCTGGCTCGAGAACGGCGACACCGTGCAGTTCGGCAGCGAGACCCTGGAGGTCTACCACTGCCCCGGCCATACCCCGGGCCACGTGGTGTTCTTCTCGCGTTCCAACCGGCTGGCGGTGGTCGGCGACGTGCTGTTCGCCGGCTCGATCGGCCGTACCGACTTCCCGCGCGGCAACCACGCCGACCTGATCCGCTCGATCCGCACGCGGCTGTGGCCGCTGGGCGAGGATGTGACGTTTATCCCGGGGCACGGCCCGGTCTCGACCTTCGGCGAGGAACGCCGCCACAACCCCTTCGTCGCCGATCACCTGGTCGACGCGGGCTGAGGCCATGGCCAAGCGACAGGCGCCCGACACTCGTCCCGAGATCTACGTCAGCACCGACGTCGAGGCCGACGGCCCGATCCCGGGCCCGCACTCGATGCTGTCCTTCGCCTCGGTGGCGATGCTGGCCGACAAGACCGTGCTCGGCACCTTCTCGGCCAACCTCGAAACCCTGCCCGGCGCCGCCGGCCACCCGGTGCAGATGCAGTGGTGGCAAACCCAGCCCGAAGCCTGGAGCGCATGCCGGCGCCACCTGCAGCGCCCCGAGGACGCCATGGTGCGCTATGTCGAATGGGTCGAGGCCCTGCCCGGCAAGCCGGTCTTCGTCGCCTTTCCGGCGGGCTTCGATTTCACCTGGATGTTCTGGTACATGATGCGCTTCGCCGGGCGCTCGCCGTTCGGCTGGGCCGCCCTCGACGTCAAGACCCTGGGCTTCGCGCTGACCGGGCGGCCCTATCGCAAGACGGTCAAGGCGGCCTTTCCGGCTGGCTGGCTGGATCCGTTGCCGCACACCCATGTGGCGCTCGACGATGCGATGGAACAGGGCGCGCTGTTCTGCAACATGCTGGCGACGCTGCGCGAGCGTGAGGCGGCGCTGGCAGCGCTCACGCCTGAAGAGGAAACCAGCGCAAGCGTGCCCTCACCTCCTCCGACGCCGGCCTGATCGTCTTTTGCACCGCATCAAGCTTGGCGGCATGTCCCTTGCAGGCCGTCGCTCGCAACCGGCGCCAGCCCGCCTATAGTAGAAGCGGATATGGCGTTACCGGGCGAAACGAGCCATGACTAACCGGCGCACTTGCGCAGCCACGCCATATGCCGTTTGAGCCATCCTGCCCGGACCGCGCGGCGCCTGCCGAGGAGGTGTCGATCATGCGTTTCCCTACCGACCTGCACTTGAGAGACCTGGCTGGCCGGATCCATTGGCCGCATGCCACGCGCGACGCCACGCCCATCACCCATCGCCATTCCTCGGATGAGGACGCCGAAGTCGCCAAGGCCACGCTCTACGTCAGCACCGTGACGCTGGTGGTGCTGCTGGTGGTGCTGGCGGCCATCGCTTTCGGTCAGGAGGCCATGCACTGGCTGGGTGTTCATTAGACGACCCCGCCTGAAGCAGACTGCCTCGCAGACCGGCCGGCCTCCACACCGTGGGGGCCGGTTCTGTTTCAGGCCAGCAGCGGCGCCACGTTCTCGGGCGGGCGGCCGATCGCGGCGCGGCGGTTGCGCACCACCACCGGACGCTGCAGCAGGATCGGATTGTCGGCCACGGCCGCCAGCAGTTCGGCATCGGTCAGGCCAGGGTCGGCCAGGCCCAGTTCTGCATAGGGGGTCTCGTTGTCGCGCAGCATCTCGCGCACCGGCACGCCCAGCAGGGTGTGCAACTGGCGCAGCGTCGACAGCGACGGCGGATCCTTCAGGTACTCCACGATCTCCACCGGCTCTCCCAGCCGCTCGGCGGCGGCCTGGACCAGGGCGAGGGTCTCGCGCGACTTGGAGCAACGGGGGTTGTGGTAGATGGTGATCATTCAGGTCCTCTCTTGTCATGGCCGCGCCCCGCGGCGGGGCATCGGCACTAATGCGGTGCAAATCCACCCGCACTATATACAAGACCGCGTCCTGCGCGCAGCATCATCCGTGCATCACACCGGCACGCATCCTGCGTGGGAGCGGTTCTTGCCCCAGGCGCCATTTCCGATGACTTCCATTCCTGTTTCCACCACCGGGCCACGCGGCAACGGCACGCGCCAACCCTTTGCGCTGCGTGAAGCCACCCGCGCCGACCTTCCCGCCATCCACGCCATCTACGCCCACCACGTGCAGCACGGCCGCGCCTCGTTCGAGGAAGTGCCGCCGAGCCTCGACGAGATGCAGTTGCGCCTTGCCGAAGTGCACCGCAAGGGCCTGCCCTACCTGGTTGCCGAGCGCGACGGCGAGGTGCTGGGCTACGCCTATGCCTCGCCCTACCGCGCGCGCAGCGCCTACCGCTTCGCCATCGAAGACTCGATCTACATCGACCATCGGCGCGTCGGCGAAGGCCTGGGCCAGGCGCTGCTGGCGGCGCTGATCGCCCGCTGCGAAACCGGCCCGTGGCGCCAGATGGTCGCCCTCATCGCCTGCACCGCCACCGGCGAAGGCGCGGGCTCGCTGGCCCTGCACGAACGGCTGGGCTTCCGCACCGTCGGCCGGCTGGAAGCGGTGGGCTTCAAGCATGGGCAGTGGATCGATACGGTGCTGATGCAGCGGATACTGGGTGCGGGGGCGGCGACGCTGCCGGTGCAGGCGGAATCGGCTTCCGTTCGATGAGGCGGCTGCGCGGCTGCAGCATCTTCCTGAGCCTGGAACGGCGAGCCGCGCACACATCGCGGCGTCCTTTATAGCCAGCCAGGATAACAACAGCCATTAACCCGGCCGTCCCCCCAACACAATGCAAAACGCCACGGAAACCCGTGGCGTTTTGGATTAGCCAGCCGTCTGTTGGCGCTCTGGCAAATCGGCTTGCCTTACTTCATCAGGTCCGACAGCGCCAGCGCCACCACCTTGGTGGCACGGTTCAGGTCGTTCAGGCGCAGGTTCTCGTCCGAGTTGTGGCCGCGAGCTTCCATCAGCGTGCGCGGGCCGGCACCGTACAGCACGGTGGGGATGCCGCGCTTGGTGTAGTGGCGGGCGTCGGTGTAGAGCGGCACGCCCTGCACCGGGATCTCGACGCCGAAGACCGACTCGGCACGGCTCTTCAGCGCGCCGATCAGCTTTTCCACGCCCGGCAGTTCCGACAGCGGCTCGGCCAGGATGATGCGCTCGACCTTCACTTCGATGCCGGGGCGGTCCTTGGCGGCCTTCTCGACCACGGCGCGGATCTCGCCCTCGGCGTCGAAGCCGATTTCCTCGGGGATCATGCGGCGGTCGACGCGGAAGGTCACCAGGTCAGGCACCACGTTGGTGTTGATGCCACCCTTGATCAGGCCGACGTTCAGCGTGGCGGTGTCGATCCCCGGCACCTTCGACTTGCGCGTCGCCAGTTCGGCGCGCAGGCCGTAGATCGCCTGCAGGATGTGGGTGGCAGCCTCGATCGCGTCGACGCCGGTGTGCGGCATGGCGGCGTGGCCCTGCTTGCCCTTGACCGTCACCTCGACGTGCAGGCAGCCGTTGTGCGACGAGGTGATGCCGTACGAAAACCCGGCCGAGATGGCGTAGTCGGCTTTGCTCAGGTTGTTGTCCAGCAGGAACTTCGGACCGATGTCGCCGCCGGTTTCCTCGTCATAGGTGAACTGCAGCTCGACCGCGCCGTTGATCTTCGCGCCCTGCTTCTCGGCTTCCATCAGCGCCAGCACGGCGTAGGTGTAGGTGGCGAAGTCCGACTTGGACACCGCCACGCCGCGCCCGTACATGACCGGGCCATGTTCGCTGTCGGCGATCTCGCCGCCGTACGGGTCCTTGGTCCAGCCCAGGCCGGGGGGCACCACGTCGCCGTGGGCGTTCATGGCGATGGTCGGGCCGCCCGTGCCGAACTGCTTGCGCACGATCAGGTTGGTGGCGCTGATCATGCCGGCGGCCTTGACCTGCTCGTCGGGCACCTTGTGGGCCTCCACCGTGAAGCCCAGGTCCTCCAGCAGTTCCTTGGCGCGCTTGCCGTGCGCGTCGCAATCGCCGGCCGGGTTGTCCGACGGCACCTTGACCAGTTCGGCCAGGAAGGCTTCCTGCTGCGGGCGGTGCTGGTCGATGAACTGCGTCAGCGTGGTTTCGATGGGGTTCATATTGTCTCGTGCGGTCATGACTTGTTCTCGTAACGACTGAAGGAGGTTCGGGTATGGCTTCCGGGCGCTGGCTTATTGCGGCAGCCGGAAGTGCTCGACGAAATCGCTGAACACGCGCGCGGACAGTGCGGCATCCTCGGCGGTCATGGTTTCGGTGGGATGGTGGCTGATGCCGCCGTTGCCGCAGCGCACGAACAGCATGGCGACATCGGCGATGGCGGCAATCGCCATGGCGTCGTGGCCGGCGCCCGACGGCAGGTGGCGCACCGGCACGCCCTGGCGGGCGATGGCGGCGGCCCATTGCTCTTGCAGCCACGGGGCGCAGGGGACGCTGTTGGCCTCGTGGGTCTTGCGGATCTGCGTGCGCACGTTGCGGCGCGCGCAGACGCGCTCGATTTCGGCCAGCACGTCGTTGACGGCGGCCTCGCGCTCGGCGTCCTCGCCGGCGCGGATGTCGATGGAAAACACGGCGCGGCCCGGCACCACGTTGGTGGCGCCGTTGGGCACGTTGAACTGGCCCACGGTGCCGACCAGGCCCGGCTTGCCGCCGCAGCGCTTCTCGATATACAGGCCGATCTCGGCACCGGCCATGGCGGCATCGCGGCGCATGTCCATCGGCACCGTGCCGGCGTGGCCGGCCAGGCCTTCCAGTTCGACGATAAAGCGCGTGGCGCCGGAAATCGCCGTGACCACGCCGACCGGCAGGCCCTCGTTCAGCAGCACCGGGCCCTGCTCGATATGCACCTCGATGAAGGCCGCGACCTTGCTGCGGTCATGCTTGGCGGCGGGCAGGTCGGCGGCGTCGAAGCCGGCCTCGCGCATCACTTCGCGCATGGTCTTGCCGCTGTCGTCGACGTTGTCCAGCACCTTCGTGTCGAAGGTGCCGGCGATGGCACGGCTGCCCAGCAGCGTGGCCTTGAAGCGCACGCCCTCTTCCTCCGCAAAGCCGACCACTTCGAGCGCGAACGGGAAGCGCTTGCCCTGGCGGTTCCACTCTGCCACGCAGGCGATCGGCAGGATCACGCCCAGGTTGCCGTCATAGCGGCCGGCGTCGCGCACGGTGTCGAAATGCGAGCCGGTCAGCAGCGCCGGCGCGTCTGGCGTGGTGCCCTCGTAGCGGCCGATCACGTTGCCGGCGGCATCGCGCCGCACCGTCATGCCGGCCTGCTGCATCCATTCGGTCAGCTGGGCGGCGGCGCCGTGGTGGGCCTCGGTCAGGTAGGTGCGGGTGAGCATGCCGGGTTGCTCGGTGTGGACGGCCAGGGCATCGGCCCAGGCCATGATGCGCGTGCCTACCTCTGCGGCTGCCGGCGTGCCGGCCGACGGATTTGCTGCCATGCGTGTCTCCTGCTGGAAGTGCGTGAATGCCGCGGCGGCGTGGCTGGCGGGGTGCCAGTGCGGGCGGGTCGCCCATGGCCGAAGCTCTATTCTGTGCGATTCATGGTAGCACAGTGAATTCAAAAATTGCATACAAAAATGATATGCACTATATTCGGTTCCACGTTCAGACAATCCGCCACGGACAATCCGGTCCGGACAGCGGATTGCGTGGATTCCGCCCCAACAGGGGGGCTGTCCGCGCGGTGGCGCGTTCCGGACCAGGAGCCCCGCCCGAGACGTAAGGCCGGCAGCCCACCCAGCCGTCAGAGCAGTACGGGGCCGCCGGTGATTCCTGGATCGAAAATGGGCCAGCCAGCGCACACGCAAAGGGCCGGCCCGGCACGGAGACAACCATGCAGCACGCAGTTCCCTCGCAGCACCGCCCGGGCACCCCACGCCTGCACACCCGCTTTACCCGCTCGCTGTTCGGCCAGGTGCTGATCGCCCTGGTGATCGGCACGGCACTCGGCCTCGCCTTCCCCGAATTCGCCGCCAAGCTCAAGCCGCTCGGAGATGCCTTTATCAAGCTGATCAAGATGCTGATCGGCCCGATCGTGTTCTGCGTGGTGGTGGCCGGCATCTGCGGCGCCGGCGAGCTGAAAAAGGTTGGCCGCGTCGGCATCAAGGCGGTGGTGTATTTCGAGATCGTCACCACCATCGCGCTGGCGCTGGGCATCCTGCTGGCCTATGTGTTCCAGCCGGGCGTGGGCATGAACGTCGATCCCCGTTCGCTCGACGCCTCGGCCATCGCCGGCTTTATCGACAACGCCACCAAGGTCAAGGACCAGGGCACGGTCGACTTCCTGCTCAAGCTGATCCCCAATACCGTGTTTGGCGCCTTCGCCAACGGCGACGTGCTGCAGGTGCTGCTGGTATCGGTCCTGTTCGGCTGCGCGCTGTCGCTGGTGGGCGAGCCGGGCCGGCCGCTGGTCAAGCTGATCGATACCTTCTCGCACACGCTGTTCAAGATGATGGGCTTCATCATCAAGCTGGCGCCGCTGGGCGTGCTGGGCGCGGTGGCCTTCACCGTCGGCAAGTACGGCATCGGCTCGCTCAAGCAGCTGGGCTTCCTGGTGTTCCTGTTCTATGGCGCGGTGATCATTTTCGTGCTGGTGGTGCTGGGCACGATCATGCGCGTGTGCGGCTTCTCGGTGATCAAGCTGATCCGCTACCTGCGCGCCGAGTTGCTGGTGGTGCTGGGCACGGCCTCGTCCGACAGCGTGCTGCCGCAGGTGATGAAAAAGCTGGAGTTCATGGGCATCAAGAAGTCGGTGGTGGGCCTGGTGATTCCGACCGGCTACTCATTCAACCTGGATGCGTTCTCGATCTACCTGACGCTGGCCGCGGTGTTCATCGCGCAGGCCACCAACACGCCGCTGGCGATGGCCGACCTGCTTGGCATCCTGGCGGTGGCCCTCGTCACCTCGAAGGGCGCGCACGGCATTCCCGGCTCGGCCATCGTGATCCTGGCCGCGACGCTGTCGGCCCATCCCGCGATCCCGGCGATCGGCCTGGTGCTGGTGCTGTCGGTGGACTGGTTTATCGGCATCGCGCGCGCGCTCGGCAACCTGATCGGCAACTGCGTCGCCACCGTGGTGGTGGCCGCTTGGGAGAAGGATATCGACCGCGCCCGCGCCCATGGGGTGCTGAACGGCACCATCGAGGCATCCGACCTGGATGCCGGGCTGGCCGCGATGGCGCAGGACGCCGCTGCTCCGACCATCGTGCCGGGCCCGGTCGCAGGGCGCTAGAATCACGCATCTCCCCCACCGCGCAGCCTCTGCGCAAGTGCGCTGCCATGCCCGAGCATATCGATCCTGACATGACCGCCGAAGCGATCGCCGACGACATCGTCGGGGCGATCGTTTCGCACCGCCTGCCGCCCGGCACCAAGCTGCGCGAGGAGGCGCTGGCCAGCGTCTATCGCGTCAGCCGTACCAAGGTGCGCGCGGCGCTGCTGATGCTGTCCAAGGACAAGGTCATCCAGATCGTGCCGGACAAAGGGGCATTCGTGGCCAAGCCCAGCGCCGAGGAGGCGCGCGAGGTGTTCGCCGTGCGCCGCATCCTCGAAGCCGCGCTGGCGCGCGAGTTTGTCGCCAAGGCCACCGCCGCCGACTACAAGCGCATCGACCGCCACCTCGCGGCCGAGCGCAAGTCGCTGGCGGGCAACGATGCCCAGGTGCGCACCCGGCTGCTGGGCGACTTCCATATCGTGCTGGCCGAGGTGGTCGGCAACGGCGTGCTGACCGAGATGATGCGCGAGCTGTCGGCGCGCAGCGCGGTCATCACCATGCTGTACCAGTCGCGCCGCGACGCGGCCTGCTCGTCGGACGAGCACCGCGAGTTTATCGAGGCGGCCCGCGCCGGCGATGTCGAGCGCGCCGTCACGCTGATGGTGGACCACCTGGGCCACGTCGAAGGCGCGCTGCATTTCGAGGAAACCGCGCCGGTGGCGCGCGGCAAGGACCTGGTTGCCGCGTTGCTGGCCTAGGCGCCTGCCCTTCCCCTCTCTCCGGCCTTGGTGCCGGCCACTTGACGTGAGTCAAAGCACCCCGGGCCGCCCGCGCGCAAACTTCGTCTCGCCATGAAGACGCGGGGGCGCACTTCATGAGCAACTTGCCTGTCGGCACCTCATCGTCGGCAGGCTGCCCGCACGCTGCAACGGTGTGCGGGCTTTCTTTTTTCTGAGGACTGGCTTCCGCGCCGCGGAATGTCGCCCTCCCCGCGGCCTGGCCACCGCGCACTCCCGACCCGGTTTTTTCCCTTTGCCGCCAGCGAGTTGCAGCGCACGGGCGGCGTTCCGCCCCCCTCCCGAGGCGGCGTCGGCGGCCGGCGATATTGCCGGCCAGCGTGAAATCGAATCCCGGCTTCGGGTTAGGATCCCGGAGGCCCTCCCAAGAGGCCGGCGCCACCTTCGCAGTTCGCGGGCGGACGCACACCAGAACAGAAACATGGAGACCGCCATGCGCCATCGCGCGATACCTGCCGCGCCTTCGCGCCGGCGCCAGCCTCCCCCCACTTTGTGCTGACCTCCGATCGAAAAGGACTTCCCATGCCCAGTGCCTTCCGCCCCGACGCCTTTGCCGGCAAGACCGTATTCGTCGCCGGCGCCTCGTCCGGCATCAACCTTGGCATCGCGCACGGCTTTGCGCGCGCCGGCGCGCGGCTGGCGCTGATCAGCCGCACCGCCGAGCGCATCAAGGCCGCCGCCGACACCATCACCGCGGCCGGCGGCACCGCCATCGGCATGGCCGCCGACGTGCGCGACTACGCCGCGGTCGAAGCCGCCCTGGCGCGTGCGCAGGACGAGCTGGGCCCGATCGACGTGGTCATTTCCGGCGCCGCCGGCAATTTCCTGGCGCCGGTGGTGGGCATGTCGGCCAATGCCTTCAAGACCGTGGTCGATATCGACCTGCTCGGCACCTTCAACGTGTTCCGCGCCAGCTTCGACCACCTCAACAAGCCGGGGGCGTCGCTGATCGCGATCACCGCGCCGCAGGCGGTCAACGCCATGATGTTCCAGGCCCATGCCTGCGCCGCCAAGGCCGGCATCAACATGCTGATCAAGTGCCTGGCGATGGAATGGGGCCCGGCCGGCGTGCGCGTGAACGGCATCTCGCCCGGCCCGATCGCCGACACTGAAGGCATGGCGCGGCTGGCCCCGACGCCCGAGGTCGAGGCCCGCTACAAGGCGCGCCTGGCGCTGCGCGACTACGGCAGCAAGGACGACATCGCCGACGCCGCGATGTACCTGAGCAGCGACAACGCCCGCTACGTCACCGGCACCATCCTCGACTGCGACGGCGGCAGCAAGCTCGGCGACGCCTCGGCCGACGCGCTGAAGCAGCCGCAATAGACGGCGGTACCGGATCTCGCACCCGCAACGACACAGAAACCAGGAGAACCACCATGACGGCAACCGTCCTCTACCAAGCCAGCGAAGGCGTGGCCACGCTGACCCTGAACCGCCCGGAGGTGCTCAATGCACTGAACGCCGACATCCTGCGCGAACTGCGCGAGGCCGTGGACCGCGCCGCGGCCGACGCCGAGGTGCGCGCCGTGCTGCTGACCGGCGCCGGCCGCGGCTTCTGTGCCGGCGCCGACCTGGCCGCGCGCCAGGGCGGCGGCGTGTCCGATTCCGGCACGCTGCTGCGCGAGCGCTACCACCCGATCATCATGGCGCTGCGCGAGATGCCCAAGCCGGTCATCACCGCGGTCAATGGCGTCGCCGCCGGTGCCGGCATGAGCGTGGCGCTGGCGGGCGACGTGGTACTGGCGGCGCGCTCGGCCAGCTTCCTGCAGGCGTTCTCCAAGATCGGCCTGATCCCGGATGCCGGCAGCACCTACTTCCTGCCGCGCTACGCCGGCGAGATGCGCGCCCGCGCGCTCGCCATCCTGGCCGAGAAGATCGACGCCGAAGAGGCCCACCGCATCGGGCTGGTGTGGAAGATCCATGACGACGCCGCGCTGCTGGACGAGGCCGGCAAGCTGGCCCGCCACCTGGCAACCATGCCGACCATGGCCTACGCCATGATCAAGCAGGCCCTCAACCAGAGCCTCGGCAACGACCTGGCCGCGCAGCTGGAAGTGGAAGCCACGCTGCAGTCGCGCGCGAGCCGCAGCGAAGACTGCCAGGAAGGCGTGGCCGCCTTCGTCGAGAAGCGCAAGCCGCAGTTCAAGGGCCGCTGAGCGCAGCGGCCAGCACGCACCACTGCCACTGACAAGGAGCCCGCGCATGAGCGCCAGCAACGAACGTATCCTGGTGACGGTCGAAGGCGGTGTCGCCGACGTCCGCCTGAACCGCCCCGACAAGATGAACGCGCTCGACCAGGCCATGTTCGATGCCCTGATCGAGACCGGCGAACAGCTCGCGCGCCTGCCGGACCTGCGCGCCGTGGTGCTGTCCGGCGCAGGCCGCGCGTTTTGCGCCGGGCTCGACATGGGCCGCATGGCGGGCATGCTGTCGGACGACGCGGGCGCGTCGCAGCACGACAGCATCGGCGCGGGCCGGCTCGGCCAGCGCACCCACGGCCTCTCCAATCGCCCGCAGTACGCCTGCATGGTGTGGCGCGAGCTGCCGGTGCCGGTCTTCGCCGCGGTGCATGGCGTGGCCTTTGGCGGCGGGCTGCAGGTGGCGCTGGGCGCCGATGTGCGCTACGTCGCGCCGGATGCCAGGCTGTCGGTGATGGAGCTGAAATGGGGGCTGGTGCCCGACATGGCCGGCATGGTGCTGACGCGCGGGCTGGTGCGCCCCGATGTGCTGCGCGAGCTGATCTACAGCGCGCGCGTGCTGAGCGGCAGCGAGGCGTGCGCGCTGGGCCTGGGCACCTGCCTGGCCGACGATCCGCGCGCCGCGGCGCTGGCCGCGGCACGCGAAGTCGCGCAGAAGAATCCGGACGCCATCCGCGCCGCCAAGCGCCTGATGGCAGTGGCGGAGTACGGCGACGCCGCCGCCATCCTGCAGGCCGAGTCGGACGAGCAGGACCGGCTGGTGGGCTCGCCCAACCAGCGCGAGGCGGTGCTGGCCAACCTGGAAAAACGCGCGCCGCGCTTCGAGCCGGGCGGCTGAAGCCGGCCGCTCAACGGTCGGCATGGCGGTGGCGCCGTCGGCGCCACCACAGCGCATAGATCGCGACGTTCACCACCAGCACCACCAGGCCCAGCCACAGCTGCACCGCGAGCGTCAGCCCCGCCGGATAGATCAGCGGCAGCAGGTAGCGCTCGACAAAGCCGCCGCTGTAGCCGGCCTGCCCGGCGACCCGCCGCAGCATGTTTTCCAGCGGCGTCAGCGGGCAGAGCCAGCCGGCCCATTCGATCAGCACGCCCCACACCGCCGCCGGCAGGTGCACCCATGCGGCGCGCGGCCAGCGCAATACCAGCAGGCCACCCGCCACCACGAACACGATGAACAGCGCGTGCGCGATCACGACCAGATCGGCCAGCCAGGCGGCGATGGGCATGGCGTGCGGCGGCGGCCTCAGTTGCCGCCCGCCGTTTCCATCCAGTAGCCCGGGCGCGCGAACTGCGCCTTCAGGTGTTCGATGAAAAAGCGGATCTTGGCTGGCACCGGACGCTGCTGCGGATACACGGCGAGGATGTCGTAGGCCGGCAGCGCGTATTCGTCCAGCACCGTGATCAGCTCGCCGCTCTCCAGCTGCGGCAGGATCTCCCAGGTGGAACGCCAGCCCAGGCCCAGGCCCTCGCCGGTCCAGCGGTGCAGCAGCTCGCCGTCGTTGCAGTCCAGATTGCCGTTGACGCGCACGGTCACGGCCTTGCCGTTCTGGCTGAAGTACCAGCCGCGCTGCTGGCCGCCCTGCAGGTTGAACGCCAGGCAGTTGTGCTGGGCCAGGTCATCCAGGGTCTGCGGCACGCCATGCTTGGCAAAGTACGCCGGCGTGCCGCACACCACGCGCTTGTTCGACGCCAGCTTGATCGCGACAAAGTTCGGATCGATGGCGCCGCCGATGCGGATGCCGACGTCATAGCCCTCGCGCACCAGGTCGACCACGCGGTCGGTCAGGTTGAAGGAGATCTGCACCTCCGGATTGCTGGCCAGGAACGCCGGCGCGTGCGGCGCCACGTGCTTGCGCCCGAATGCCGCCGGCGCCGACACGATCAGGTGGCCGGTGGCCTTGTGCTTGCCTTCGGCGATCAGCATCTCGGCGCGGTCGAGGTCGGCCAGCGCCTTCTTGCACTGCTCCATGAACACCGCGCCCTGCTCGGTCACGGCGATGCGGCGCGTGGACCGGTGCAGCAGCTTGACGCCGATGCGGGCTTCGAGCGCGTTGATGCGGCGGCCGATCATTACCGGCGTGACGTTCTGCGTCAGCGCCGCGGCCGCCATGCTGCCGTGCTCCACCACGGCGATAAAGGCTTCGATTTGCTTGAGTTTGTCCATCGGATATTGGTCTCCCGGGCGCCATTGTGCGGCATCGCCGGGGTTGTGGCATCCCTGTGCGGCTGATGGGCCGGATCGAGGCCGGCGCATAAAGGGCCGAATATGGGCCGCATAAGGGCCGCATAAGGGCCGCAGCCGGCGCCCGCCACGGGCACGCGGCGGCACCCGCTACGCGGGCAGGATCAGCCCGCGCCGGCCGTGCGCTTGCCGAGCTGCGCGTTCAGCTCGGCCGCCTCGCCCAGCACATGGGCCAGGCGCCGCAGCGGCCGGCTGCATTGCAGATGCAGGTACAGGTAGCAGGCGGCGCCGCTTACGACCATCACGCCGTAGAGCCACAGCAGCGCGCCGGCCATGGCCTGCTGGCGCGGCAGCGCGGCCATCACCGCGGCGGCCGGCGCCAGCGCCAGCAGCACCGCCAGCGTGCGCGCCGCGCCTTCCCAAAGCCGCAGTTGCAGCGCCACGCGCCGCTGGCGCGCCTGCAGTTGCTGCGGCGGAATCCGCGCCAGCCGGCGCAGCAGCGCGTCCTCGGCGGCGCTGTCGCGGTCCAGCTCGGCGGCCTGCCAGCGCAGCGGATCGCGCAGCCGCGCCAGCACCGTGCCGGCGCGCGCCAGTCCCGCGCCGACATAGCAGGCGGCGGCCAGGGCCAGCAGGGCCTCGAAGCCGCGCAGCGACCACAGCGGCACGGGATGCTTCAGCCCCACGCGCCACACGGCCAGGCCGGCGCCACACAGGAGCGTCGCGGCCAGCGCCGCGACAAAGCCGAGCCACAGCGCGCGCCGGCTGTCCGGCGCGGACCCGGGGGTGGACGCGGACTCGGGCGCGGCGGCGGCAAGCGCTTCCAGCAGTTCGTAGGTGGACGGCAGCCTGGAATACATGGTCGGCCCGGATGGCAGGGAATGCCGTCATTTTGCCGCAGCGCGCCGCGGCGGCACGTCGGCGCACGGGCGTACCCGCTGCTGCGCGGCGTGTCCGTACCGTCACACCACATATCCAATGGCATGCATCGGCGTACCTGGGCCGACCGTCCGACCGCGCTTTCCGGCCCATATTGCGTACTACAGGTATCGAATCAACTGATCGCTCTTCTGTTTATCCCAACCGGCTTGCGGGAATAGGATCGACTCCAACGAAATTCCCACCATTACCGGAGACAAGATCATGGCAAAGATGAGGGCAATCGACGCGGCAATCGCCGTGCTGGAGAAGGAAGGCGTGACCACGGCGTTCGGCGTGCCGGGCGCGGCCATCAACCCGTTCTACTCGGCGATGCGCAAGTCGGGCAACATCAACCACGTGCTGGCCCGCCACGTCGAGGGCGCCTCGCACATGGCCGAGGGCTATACCCGTGCCGAGCCGGGCAATATCGGCGTCTGCGTCGGCACCTCGGGCCCCGCCGGCACCGACATGATCACCGGCCTGTACTCGGCGTGGGCGGATTCGATCCCCATCCTCTGCATCACCGGCCAGGCCCCGCGCGCGCGCCTGTACAAGGAAGACTTCCAGGCCGTCGATATCGAATCGATCGCCAAGCCCGTGACCAAGTGGGCCGTGACCGTGCGCGAGCCGGCGCTGGTGCCGCAGGTGTTCCAGCAGGCTTTCCACATCATGCGCTCGGGCCGCCCGGGCCCGGTGCTGATCGACCTGCCGTTCGACGTGCAGGTGGCCGAGATCGAATTCGATGTCGAGACCTATCAGTCGCTGCAGCCGTACAAGCCGGCCGCTTCGCGCGCCCAGATCGAGAAGGCCATCGCCATGCTCAACGCGGCCGAGCGCCCGCTGATCGTGTGCGGCGGCGGCGTGATCAACGCTGACGCTTCGGAACTGCTGGTCGAGTTCGCCGAGCTGGTCAACGTGCCGGTGGTGCCGACGCTGATGGGGTGGGGCGTGCTGGCCGACGACCATCCGCTGCAAGCCGGCATGGTCGGCCTGCAGACCTCGCACCGCTACGGCAACGCCACGCTGCTGGCTTCGGACTTCGTGATGGGCATCGGCAACCGCTGGGCCAACCGCCACACCGGCAGCGTCGACGTCTACACCAAGGGCCGCAAGTTCGTGCACGTCGATATCGAACCGACCCAGATCGGCCGCGTGTTCGGTCCGGACCTGGGCATCGTGTCGGACGCCAAGGCCGCGCTGGAACTGTGCGTCGAGGTCGCCCGCGAAATGAAGATGGCCGGCCGCCTGCCGTGCCGCAAGTCGTGGGTCGCCGACGTGCAGAAGCGCCGCCGCACCATGCAGCGCAAGAGCGACTTCGACAACGTGCCGGTCAAGCCGCAGCGCGTGTACCGCGAGATGAACCAGTACTTCCCGCGCGACGTGCGTTATGTCAGCACCATCGGCCTGTCGCAGATCGCCGCGGCGCAGTTCCTGTCGGTGAACGAGCCGCGCCACTGGATCAACTGCGGCCAGGCCGGCCCGCTGGGCTGGACCATCCCGGCCGCGATCGGCGTGAAGACCGCCTCGCCGGATTCGGATGTGGTGGCGATCTCGGGCGACTACGACTTCCAGTTCATGATCGAAGAGCTGGCCGTGGCCGCGCAGTTCAAGGTGCCGTACATCCACGTAGTGGTGAACAACTCCTACCTCGGCCTGATCCGCCAGGCGCAGCGCAACTTCGAGATGGACTACTGCGTGCAACTGGCCTTCGACAACGTCAATGCCCCTGAGCTGAACGGCTATGGCGTGGACCACGTCAAGGTGGTCGAGGGCCTGGGCTGCAAGGCGATCCGTGTGTTCAAGCCGGAAGACATCGCCCCGGCCTTTGCCGAAGCGCGCGACCTGATGGCCGAGTTCTCGGTGCCGGTGGTGGTCGAGGTGATCCTGGAGCGCGTGACCAATATCGCGATGGGCACCGAGATCGACAACGTCAACGAGTTCGAGCCGATCGAAGACCTCGAGGACATCGAGGAAGCGATCCTGAAAGAAGAAGTGGAAACGGCGTAAGCAACACCATTCCAGCATGGAACGCGCGGGCCACGGCCCGCGCGAAGCCAAGTGCCCCCTGCAGCAGGGCTCCACACCGGCGGAGCGACAACACAATTAAACCGGAGAGACTCATGACTAAACTTGCGGCCAACCTCACCATGCTGTTCAACGAAGTGGGTTTTCTCGACCGCTTCGAAGCCGCCGCGCGCGCGGGCTTCCGCGGCGTGGAATTCCTGTTCCCCTATGCGTTCCACGCGGACCAGATCGCTGACCGCCTGAACCGCTTCCAGCTCGACCTGGTGCTGCACAACCTGCCCGCCGGCAAGTGGGATGCGGGCGAGCGCGGCATTGCCTGCCACCCGGACCGCGTCGGCGAGTTCCAGGACGGCGTGGGCGAGGCCATCAAGTACGCCAAGGTGCTGGGCGTGCGCCAGCTGAACTGCCTGGTCGGCATCCTGCCGCAGAACGTCAAGCGCGAGCAGGCCCAGGAAACGCTGGTGGAAAACCTGCGCTTCGCCGCCAGCGCGCTGGCCGCCGAGCATATCGACCTGCTGGTCGAGCCGATCAACACCTTCGACATCCCCGGCTTCTTCCTGTCGCGCACGCAGCAGGCGCTGGACCTGATTACCCAGGTCAACGCGCCCAACCTGTACGTGCAGTACGACATCTATCACATGCAGCGGATGGAAGGCGAGATCGCCAACACCATCAAGGCCAACCTGCCGAAGATCAAGCATGTGCAGCTGGCCGACAACCCGGGCCGCAACGAGCCGGGCACGGGCGAGCTGAACTACCAGTACCTGTTCAGGTTCCTGGACGAGATCGGCTACAGCGGCTGGATCGGCTGCGAGTACAAGCCGAAGACCACCACCGAAGCCGGCCTGGGTTGGCGCGCCGCGCACGGCGTGCAGTAACTACTGTCGCTTTTCAATTCCCGCTTGTTTGCTCCCCTCTCCCGCTAGCGGGAGAGGGCAGGAGTGTCAAAAGCTGAGGCCTGCGAGTTAAAACCGCAGGCCCCGCTTGATGTGGCGCCTTGCTAGCCCACCCCTCTCCCCAACCCTCTCCCCCTGAGGGGAGAGAGTGATAACACCTTGCTAAGGCTAGCTCGGGCGGCTTGGGAGCACCCAACACCGCGCTCCCCTTCTGTGCCGGAGCTTCAGAAACCACCAGCTTCAATTTTATTTTTCCAAGGAGACATCACATGGCAACCACTCGCAACGTCGGCTTCATCGGCCTGGGCATCATGGGCGCACCGATGGCGGGCCACCTGCGCGCCGCCGGCCACACGCTGTTCGTGCATGACGTCAACCCGGCCCCGCAAGCGCTGGTCGATGCAGGCGTGACCGTCTGCACCAGCGCCGAGGAAGTCGCCAAGCGTGCCGACATCATCGTCATCATGGTGCCGGACACGCCGCACGTGGAAGCGGTGCTGTTCAGCGAGAAGGGCGTGGCCGCCGCGTTCAAGGCTGCCGGCAAGGAAGCCAGCTACAGCAAGATCGTGGTCGACATGAGCTCGATCTCGCCGATCGCCACCAAGGACTTCGCCGCGCGCATCAACAAGCTGGGCGCTTCGTACCTGGACGCACCGGTGTCGGGCGGTGAAGTGGGCGCCAAGGCGGCTTCGCTGACGATCATGGTCGGCGGCCCGCAGGAGGCCTTCGACCAGGTCAAGCCGCTGTTCGAACTGATGGGCAAGAACATCACGCTGGTGGGCGGCAACGGCGACGGCCAGACCACCAAGGTGGCCAACCAGATCATCGTCGCGCTGAACATCCAGGCCGTGTCCGAAGCGCTGCTGTTCGCCTCCAAGGCCGGCGCCGATCCGGCCAAGGTGCGCGAGGCGCTGATGGGCGGCTTTGCGGCCTCGCGCATCCTGGAGGTGCATGGCGATCGCATGGTCAAGCGCACCTTCGATCCGGGCTTCCGCATCGAGCTGCACCAGAAGGACCTGAACCTGGCGCTGCAGGGCGCCAAGGCGCTGGGCGTGGCACTGCCCAACACCGCCACCGCGCAGGAGCTGTTCAATACCTGCTCGGCCAACGGCCTGGGCAAGCAGGACCACTCGGCCCTGTGCCGCGCGATCGAGATCATGTCGAACCACCAGATCGCCAACGCCAAGTAAGCAGCAACCTGTCGTCCCCGCCCAGCGGGGACGACACGCTTTGCAGTACCGCTTTGTACCCACTGCGTACCCGACGTACCCGACGTACCCAGCGTACCCAGCGTACCCGTCAGCACCCAGGATTCTTCATGCTCGTCACCGAACCCCAAGCCGCCCTGCTGTCGCCCCAGCGCACCGCAGCCAACGCTGAACCGCGCGCGCTGCTGCGCGACCTGTTCGATACCGCGGTCGCCGCCGTCAGCGCCAGCCACTGCCTGCCGCCGCACCTGCCCGCGCCGCCGAAGGGCCGCACCGTGGTGATCGGCGCCGGCAAGGCCGCCGCGGCGATGGCGCAGGCGGTGGAAGCGAACTGGCAAGGCGAGCTGTCGGGGCTGGTGGTGACGCGCTACGGCCACGGCGCCGACTGCAAGCGCATCGAAGTAGTCGAAGCCGCGCACCCGGTTCCCGACGAAGCCGGCGCGCGCGCCGCGCAGCGCATGGTGGAACTGGTGCACGGCCTGAGCGCCGACGACCTGGTGCTGTGCCTGATCTCCGGCGGCGGTTCCGCGCTGCTGGCCGCGCCCGCGCCGGGCCTGACGCTGGCCGACAAGCAAGCCGTGAACAAGGCGCTGCTCAGGAGCGGTGCCAGCATCGGCGAGATGAACTGCGTGCGCAAGCACCTGTCGGCGCTCAAGGGCGGCCGCCTGGCGCTGCACTGCGCGCCGGCTCGCGTGGAGACGCTGCTGATTTCCGATATCCCCGGCGATGACCCGACGCTGATCGCCAGCGGCCCGACGCTGCCGGATGCGACCACCTGCGCCGATGCGCTGGCGGTGATCGCCAAGTACGGCATCGAGGTGCCGGCCAACGTGCGCGCGCACCTGGAGAGCGGGGCCGGCGAAACCCCCAAGCCCGGCGATGCCCGCTTCCACGGTCACCGCAGCGTGACGCTGGCCACCGCGCAGCAAGCGCTGGAAGCCGCCGCGGCGCGTGCGCGCGAACTGGGTTTCGAGGCCCACATCCTGTCCGACTGCATCGAGGGCGAAGCGCGCGAAGTGGCCGAAGTGCATGCCGCGATCGCGCGCCAGGTGGCGCAGCGCGGCCAGCCGTTCAGCAAGCCGTGCGTGATCCTGTCCGGCGGCGAGACCACCGTGACCGTGCGCGGCAAGGGCCGCGGCGGGCGCAATGCCGAGTTCCTGCTGGCGCTGGCGGTGGCGCTCGACGGCCTGCCCGGCGTGCACGCCATCGCCGGCGACACCGATGGCATCGACGGCTCGGAGGACAACGCCGGCGCCCTGCTGTCGCCGGACACGCTGACCCGTGCCGGCGCGCGCGGGCTTAATGCGCGCGCGCACCTCGAAAACAATGACGGCTACGGTTTCTTCGCCGGCCTGGACGACCTGATCGTCACCGGCCCGACCCGTACCAACGTAAACGACTTCCGCGCGATCCTGATCATCTGACGATCGCCGCCAACGTAGTACCGACTGACTCGCGGCGCCGACGCGCCGCTACCGAGAATGGAAGAGGAGACATCATGAGACGCCAGCGCAAAGCGAAGATCGTGGCCACGCTCGGCCCGGCCAGCACCGACATCGCGGTGATCCGCGCGCTGTTCGAGGCCGGCGCGGACGTGTTCCGGCTGAACTTCAGCCACGGCACCCACGACGACCACCGCGCGCGCTACGACGCGGTGCGCCAGGTCGAGGTCGAGAGCGGCCGCCCCATCGCCGTGCTGGCCGACCTGCAGGGCCCCAAGCTGCGCATCGGCACCTTCGCGGCGGGCAAGGTCGCGGTGCGCACCGGCGATGTGTTCGTGCTCGACAGCGACCCGACCCCGGGCGACGGCACCCGCGTCTACCTGCCGCACCCGGAGCTGTTCCAGGCCGCGCAACCCGGCCAGTCGCTGCTGATCGACGACGGCAAGGTGCGCCTGGCGATCGAGTCGGTCACCACCGGCACCATTACCACGCGCGTCGCCAACAACGGCACGCTGTCCGACCGCAAGGGCGTGAACGTGCCCGACGCGGTGATCCCCATCCCCGCGCTAACCGAGAAGGACCGCAAGGACCTGGACTTCGCGCTGTCGCTGGGCGCCGACTGGATCGGCCTGTCGTTCGTGCAGCGCCCGTCCGACATCGTCGAGGCGCGCGAGATCGTCGGCACCCGGGCCGGGATCCTGTCCAAGATCGAAAAGCCCGCCGCGCTGCAGCAGCTGGAAGAGATCGTGCGGGTGTCCGATTCGGTGATGGTGGCGCGCGGCGACCTCGGCGTGGAGCTGCCGCCCGAGCGCGTGCCCGGCGTGCAGAAGCGCATCCTGCGCGTGTGCCGCCAGCTGGGCAAGCCGGTGGTGATCGCCACGCAGATGCTGGAGTCGATGATCGACTCGCCGGTGCCGACCCGCGCCGAAGCGTCGGACGTGGCCAGCGCGATCTATGAAGGCGCCGATGCGGTGATGCTGTCGGCCGAGTCGGCCAACGGCCGCTACCCGGTGCCGGCGGTGTCGATGATGAACCGCATTGTCACCGAGGTCGAGCGCGACCCGCTGTACCGCAACCTGCTCGACGCCCAGCACGAGACCCCACTGAACACCCGCCAGGATGCCATTTGCGCCGCGCTGCGCGAAGTTACGCACATCATCGGCGCGGCGGCGACGGTGACCTATACCTCGTCCGGCTCGACCGCGCTGCGGGCCGCGCGCGAGCGGCCGTGCGCGCCGATCGTCAGCATCACGCCCAACCTGGAGATCGCCCGCCGGCTGGCGATCGCCTGGGGCATCCACTCCACCGTGAGCCCGGACGTGCAGAGCGTCGACGAAATGGTCGAAGCCGCCACCCGCGCCGCCGTTGCCGAAGGCTACGCCGCGCCGGGTGACCAGATCACCATCGCCGCGGGCATGCCGTTCGGCCAGGGCGGCACCACCAACCTGCTGCGCGTGGCCGAAGTCAGCGCCAGCGCGGTGGCCGCCGCGCCGGCCGCACGCGAGGCCGCGCTGGCCTGAGCGCGCGGGAGCGCGTTCCCGCTGCGGAACCTGCAGGCCCTGACGGAACCGGGTGCAAACCCGGTTTCTTCGCTTTGCCGCACACCGCCCGCATTGCCCGTCTCCAGGGCGAGCGGGCGGTGTTTTTTTTTTGTGCCGGCGGTGCGCATGCGCCGGCACGGCGCGCTGCCGGAGCGAGCACCAAGGCGCGGATTGCTATACTGAATTCCACTTTCCCCACCCTCTTCCCCAAGTCCCCGGAGCCCCCATGCGCCTAGATGACGAAGCCGAAAGCCAGCACGTTGAAGACCGCCGCGGTGGATTCGGCGGGCTTGGCGGCAAGTCGATCGGCATCGGCACGGTCATCATCGCGCTGGCGGCGTCGTATTTCTTCGGCATCGACCCGATGCTGATCATGCAGGGCGCGTCGGTGCTGCAGGGCTCCGGCCCGCAGCAGCAACAGCAGCAGGCCAACCGGCCGCCGGCGACGGACCACATGACCGTGTTTACGCGCAAGGTGCTGGGCAATACCGAGCGCACCTGGCAACACATCTTCGAAACCCAGCTCAACCGCCGCTATGCGCCGCCGACGCTGGTGCTGTTCTCCGGCGCCACGCCGACGGCATGCGGCACCGGCCAGTCCGCGATGGGGCCGTTCTACTGCCCCGGCGACCAGAAGGTCTATATCGACCTGGCTTTCTATGACGAATTGCGCCAGCGCTTCGGCGCCGGCGGCGACTTTGCCCAGGCCTATGTGATCGCGCACGAGATCGGCCACCATGTGCAGAACCTGCTGGGCGTTTCGGACAAGGTCGACAACGCGCGCCGGCGCATGGGCGAGACCCAGGCCAACCAGCTGTCGGTGCGCATGGAGCTGCAGGCCGACTGCCTCGCCGGGGTGTGGGCCGCCACCGCGCAGCGCGCCAACCAGCAGCTGCTGGAACCCGGCGATATCGAAGAAGGCCTGAAGGCCGCCGCTGCGATCGGCGACGACCGGCTGCAGCGCCGGTCGCAGGGCTATGTCGTGCCCGAAGCGTTTACCCATGGCTCCAGCGAGCAGCGCGTGCGCTGGCTGCGCCGCGGCATCGAGTCCGGCGACATCCGCAAGTGCGACGCCTTCGCCGCGCGCGACCTGTAGTTCCTGGCCGCGCCCCCAACCTCCGTGGGGGGCCGACAATGTGATGTTTGCGTTGTCCAGGCCGCGCTTCCCTGTCTATAATCGCCGGCAAGGCCGCAGTATGACGGCCGCTCGCCGGCGTTGATCCTTACCGATCCTTCCCGCCGCAGCGCCGGGTCCATTCCCGCCGGCCCCCCGTACCCTCGGTACGCGCGCCACTTGCCGCAGTCGTTCGCGGCGTCTCCGCACCCAAGCCGTTCCGTTCCAACCGCAGCGGAGCCACGGCCGATCTTCACTTGCCGTGCCCGTGCCAGCCCTGACCTGACATGGCGTCGTTTTTCCTGAAGCGCCCGGCGTTCGCCTGGGTGCTGGCCATCCTGACAGTGGTGGCGGGCCTGCTGGCCCTGAACCGCATTCCGATCGCCCAATATCCGGCGGTGGCGCCGCCTACGGTGATCATCTACGCCGACTATCCCGGCGCGTCCGCGCGCACCGTGGAAGACCGCGTCACCGCGGTGCTGGAGCAGCAGATGCATGGCATTCCGGGCCTGCTCTACCTCGATTCCAGCAGCGAGGGCGGCACCGCCACGGTGACGCTCGGCTTCCGCCAGGGCACCGACCCGCAACTGGCGCAGGTCAATGTGCGCAACCGCGTGGCCCAGGCCGAGCCGCTGCTGCCCGAGGCGGTGCGGCGCGGCGGGGTCTATGTCGACCAGGCCAGCAGCAGCGCCTTCATGTATGTGTCGCTGGTCTCGGACAGCGGCCAGCTCGACGAAACCGCGCTGGGCGACTTTGCCGCGGGCTCGGTGCTGCCGCTGCTGCGCCGCCTGCCCGGCATCGGCAAGGCCGAGCCCTACGGCGCCGAGTACGCGCTGCGGATCTGGTTCGATCCTGACAAGCTGCATGCCTTCAACCTGACCACGGCCGAAGTCGAGGCCGCCATTCGCGCGCGCAACGGCAACGTGACGCCGGGCCAGCTGGGCGGCGCGCCGGCGGTGCCGGGCCAGCCGTTCCAGGCGATCGTGCGCCCGCCCGCGCCGATGAGCGACGCGCAGGCGTTCGGGCGCATCGTGGTGCGCGCCGCCACCGATGGCTCGGCGGTGCTGCTGCGCGATGTGGCGCGGGTGGAACTGGCCGCCAGCGACTACCGCTACGGCTCCACGCTGAACACCCGCAATGCCGCGTCGATCGGCCTGAAGCTGGCCGATGGCGCCAACGTGCTGCAGACCTCGCGCGCCGTGCGCGCCGCGCTCGATGCCGCCAGCACGGGCTTCCCGGGCGACGTGCGCTACGAGATCTCGTATGACGGCGCCACCTTCGTGCAGGCCTCGATCTCGCGCGTGGTGCTGACCCTGATCGAGGCCACGGTGCTGGTGTTCCTGATCCTGTACCTGTTCCTCGGCAACCTGCGCGCCACGCTGATCCCGTTCATCGTGGTGCCGGTATCGCTGCTGGGCACGGTCGCATGCCTGTATGCGCTGGGCCTGTCGCTGAACGTGATCACGCTGTTCGGCGTGGTGCTGGCGATCGGCATCCTGGTCGACGACGCCATCGTGGTGGTGGAAAACGTCGAGCGCATCATGCGCAGCGATGGCGTGGGCGCGATGCAGGCCGCGGCGCGCTCGATGCGCGAAGTCTCCGGCGCGCTGGTCGCGGTGACGCTGGTGCTGTGCGCGGTGTTCGTGCCGATGGCGTTCTTCGGCAGCGCGGTGGGCGTGATCTACCGGCATTTCGCCGTGACGCTGGCGGTGTCGATCGCGTTCTCGCTGTTCTTTGCGCTGACGCTGGCGCCGGCAATGTGCGCGAGCCTGCTGCGCCACAGCGCGGCGCCGGCGCGCGGGCCGCTGGCCTGGTTCGATGCGCGCTTCGCCGCCTTCACCGCGCGCTACGCCGGCTGGGTGCAGGCGCTGCAGCGCCGCCGGCTGCGCTGGCTGGCGCTGTACCTGGCGCTGACGCTGGCGTGCGGCTATGCGCTGTGGAAGATGCCGAGCGGTTTCCTGCCGGAAGAGGATACCGGCGAGATCGTGGTCGATGTGGAGTTGCCAGCGGGCAGCACGCAGGCCGACACGCGCCGGCTGGTCGCCGGCCTCGAGCAATGGATGCGCGACCAGCGCTACCCGGTGCGTTCCAGCTTTGCCGTGCTGGGCTGGTCCAGCGGCGGCAGCGGCGAGCAGCGCGCCAGCCTGTTCATCGGCCTCTCCGACTGGAAGGCACGCGGGCGCGAGCACACCGCGCAGGCGGTGCTGGAGCGGCTCGCGGCCGGCCTGGAGAGCTGGCCCGGCCGTGGCGCCGCGCAACTGTTCGCCTACAACAGCTCGGCGCTGCCGGAACTGGGCAGCATCGGCGGCCTGGATATGCGCCTGGTGGCGCGCCAGCCGGTGGGCCGCGAGAAGCTCTTCGCCGCGCGCGACAAGCTGATCGACCGCGCCAGGCAGGACCCGGTGCTGGGCGAGGTGCGCGCCACCACCGGCCAGCCGGTGCCGGCGCTGGACCTGAAGATCGACTACCGCAAGGCCGAGGCCTTCGGCGTCGATGCCGAGGCCGTGCATCACACACTGTCGGCGACGCTGGGCTCGCGCTATATCGACGAAGTCGCGCGCGAAGGCCGGGTGCGGCGCGTGATCCTGCAGGCCGACGCGCCGTTCCGCATGCAGCCGGACCAGCTCGCGCGCGTGCATGTGCGCAACGCCCACGGCACGATGGTGTCGCTGGCAGCCTTCGCCTCGCTGGAATGGGGGCAAGGCGAGGTCACGCTGGAGCGCTTCGACGGCTTCAGCTCGGTGCGCATCAATGCCGAAGTGGCGCCGGGCTACACCACCGGCGCGGCGATGACGCGGCTGGCCGGGCTGGTACGCGAGCTGGGGCCCGAATTCGACGTGCGCTGGACCGGCCGGGCCTACGAGCAGGAGCAGACCGGCACGCAGGCGCCGTGGCTGTTCGCGCTGTCGCTGCTGTTCATCTTCCTGTGCCTGGTGGCGCTCTATGAAAGCTGGACCTTGCCGCTGGCGGTGATTGCGATCGTGCCCACCGGCCTGATGGGCGCGGCCGCCGCGATCTGGCTGCGCGGCATGCCCAACGACGTCTACTTCAAGGTGGGCGTGGTGGTGATCATGGGGCTGGCGGCCAAGAACGCGATCCTGATCGTTGAATATGCCGAGCAATTGCGGCGCGGCGCCGCGGGCGCGATGGGCGTGGCCCAGGCCGCCACGCGCGCGGCGCGCCAGCGGCTGCGGCCGGTGGTGATGACCTCGCTGGCGTTCGTGCTGGGGGTGGTGCCGCTGGCCATCAGCACCGGCCCGGGCGCGGGCGCGCAGCAGGCGGTCGGCACCGGCGTGCTGGGCGGCATGCTGGGCGCGACCGTGCTGGGCACGCTCGCGGTGCCGCTGCTGTACGCGGCGATCGCGCGCCGCGTGTCGCGCACGCAGCCGGCTGCGGAACAGGCGGCAGCGGCATCCACGGAATAGAAAAACGCCTGCCAGGCGAAGAGAGAAGGAGGAGGAGGTCGGCCGGGCAGGCGGGAGAGAAAACCTGCGGCCACCGCAGTGGCCGCGTCAGGTCTGGAGCAGACCCGGGAGATCAGACGCGATAGCCGTACAGAGAACCGTCGCCGCTGCGCGAGTTGTCGAGCGCGCGTTCGGCCACGTCACCGGTAAAGCTGTGCGTGCCTTCGCTGAAGGTGTCGAACTTGCCGCGCTTCGAGATCTCGCCGCTGAAGCTGTGCGCCCCTTCGCTGAAGGTATCGAACTTGCCGTCGCGGCGCGAGCCTTCCGAGTACGGGTCGAAGCGGCCGGTGCGGGCGCCGTCGGTGTAGGTGTCGAACTTGCCTTGCCTGGCGCCGTCCGTATACACGTCGTACTTGCCAACCCGCAGCGCGTCGGCATACACATCGAACTTGCCAACCTTGCTGGCAGCGGGGGCAGCCATCGCCGCAGCGGACGCGGCCACTGCCGCGAACACGAGCGCGCCGCCAAGGATACGTCTGGCGATCATTTGGGACTCCTTCAACTGATTTCGTCGTTCTTTCTTGTAGGTCCGGGATAAGACTCCGGCCGCCCTGCAATCCATGTTGCGATGCGAGCACGGACTGAAGATTAGTCATAGCCCGCGCCAGCAGAAATACTGCTGCGACGAATGGTGCGTTGCGAGTCGTGAAACGACTGGCTTGCCGATGAATGGTGTCCGCGGATCGCCGGCGGCACGCCGCCACGAGCCTGTGCGCATGGCGGCGGCCGCACCCGCGCGGGCGGCTCAGAGCGTGTACTGGCCGCTGGCCTCGGGCTGGAACGCGATCTCGGCGACACTCACCTGCTGCTCGCGACCATCGGGCAGGCGGTAGCTGACGGTCTGGCCGGCGCGCGCCCCCAGCAGCGACTGGCCCACCGGCGACAGCACCGACAGCCGGCCGGCGTCGAAGTCAGCCGCATCGGGGTACACCAGGGTCCAGTTGCGCGGCGCCTGTTCGCCCGGCAGCGTGCACACCACGCGCGTGTTCATGGTGACCACGTCGGTCGGAATCTCTTCGGGTGCGACGATGGTGGCGCGCGCCAGCAGGCTGTCGAGCATGTCCTCGAGCTGGGCGGAGCCGGCGCGGCTGGCAATGCGCTCCAGGCGGGTGACGTCGAGCTCGGTCAGGTACAGGGTGGCGGTCTGGGTCTTGGTGGCCGTCATGGCGGGTCCTCCGGCAGTCGTGGGTGGGCGCGGCCGGCCTGCATGGCGGGCGGCAGCGGTCAGGTCTTGCGGGTTGGCGTGCCGCACAGCGGCGCGCGCATCAACGGATCGGCAAAAGCGTTGCGGCGATCGCCGGCAACAACGGAAACGCTGGCTCGGGCCCGGTTCGGCCCGGGCCCCGCTATGGGAGACGAATCAGGCTTGGAACCGGGCGGAATCAGGCGGTGCGCTGATCCGGCGGGGAGACATCGCGCGCTTGGCGCGCTCGGGCAGGCTGGCGGCCAGGGCGACCGCGGACGCGTGCGCGCGGCCGGTCCGCGGCGGGCGGACAGGCGCATCGGGCATCGGCGTCAGGCGATCGGTCATCGTCATTGCGGAAAAGGATTAATGGCAGCGGATGGCTTGCTGCAATGGCAAGCCCGGAAGTGGTGGCTCACCTGCCTTGCTGCGCCGGGTTCGTGCACCGTGCTGGTGCGAAGCCGGAGCGGCCATCGTAGCACAGCGTCGCGCGCGGGGTCGTCACCCGTTGGTGGCATGGCACTCGCAGCCCGCCCCCGCTGCGGCCTGCTGCAGGTTCTGCAGGATGCCGCACTCGCTGGCCGGCTGGTGATGGCGGCAGGTCTCGCGCAATGCGCGCAACTGGCCCTCGAGCGCCTCCAGCGCGACGCGCTGGGCGTGGATCTGGGCGATCTGGCGGTCCAGCAGCGTGTTGATGTCGTCGCAGTCTTGCGACGGGTTGCGCTCGAACTCGCGCAGCCGCCTGACGTCCGACAGGCTCATCCCCAGCGAACGGCAATGGCGTACGAAGTTCAGCTGCACCACATGGCCCTCGTCATAGCGGCGGTAGCCGTTGGCCTCGCGTCGGGGCGCGTCGAGCAGCCCTTCGCGCTCGTAATAACGAATGGTCTCGACATCGCAGCCGCTGGACCGTGACAGTTCGCCGATACGCATGTGCCTGCTCCTTGCCATACCCTGTAACCACTACAGGGTTGGCGATATTGTAGGCCAGCCTTCCGCATCCTGCAGCGGGTGGCGAAACGGTCGCAAACGTCCGTGTGCTACCACCGCCACGGCGGCGCCCGCGCGTTGCCGCATCCTGTAGAATTCCTTCCACTTCCACCGATAAGCCGTCCCCTGTTCGTGCGCGCCCTGCGGCTGCTCCTGCTGGTCATGATGCTGGCCTTCCTGCCCCTGCCGGGCTGGGCGGCTGCGTTCGCGCACGCCGTGGTGTCCACCGCCGCAGCCACGGCCGTACCTGCCGCTGCGCCCGGCGCCGAGGCTGCCGGCGATAGCGCCGATGCCGATCCAGCTGCTGTCACAGGCGACCGCGCAGGCGATCCGCTGCCGCCTCCCGAAGCCGCCGAGCCGCAATGGCAGCCCGGCGCCGACCTGGCCGAGCAACTGCTGCCCGCCACGCCATTGCGCCTGGGCCCGTGGGCCGGCCGTGCCGGGCCGCCGCGCTATGCCGGCGCGCTGCTGCCCGAACCCGACCTGCCGCGGCTGCCGCGACCGCCGCGCGCCTGAGCCCCCACGGCGCGGCCCGGCCGCGCCCGTCCGAACCCGCGTGCCGCGCACCAGTGCGGCGCGCGCCTGCGGCCCGACCGCATCCTTGCGCCGCACGGCGCGACCTACCACTGCTCCACACACACATGAAACGCGTACTGCTTTTCCTGGCGACCAACCTCGCCGTCATGCTCGTCCTCAGCATCACCGCCAGCGTGCTGGGGGTGAACCGCTTCCTGACCGCCAACGGGCTCAACTTGGGCATGCTGCTGGCGTTCGCCGCGCTGATGGGCTTCGGCGGCGCCTTTATCTCGCTGCTGATGTCCAAGACCATCGCCAAGTGGTCGACCGGCGCGCAGGTCATCACCCATCCCAGCACCAGCACCGAGCTGTGGCTGGTGCAGACCGTCGAGAAGCTGGCGCAGCGCGCCGGCCTGCCGATGCCGGAAGTGGCCATCTACGAGGGCGAGCCCAATGCCTTCGCCACCGGCGCCACCAGGAACAGCTCGCTGGTGGCGGTGTCCACCGGCCTGCTCCAATCGATGTCGCACGAAGAGGTCGAGGCCGTGCTCGCGCACGAGGTCGCGCACGTTGCCAACGGCGACATGGTCACGCTGACGCTGATCCAGGGCGTGGTCAACACCTTCGTCATTTTCCTCGCGCGCGTGGTCGGCTACTTCGTCGATTCGATGCTGCGCAAGAACGACGAGGAATCGAGCGGCCCGGGCATCGGCTACATGGCCACGGTGATCGTGTGCGAAATCGTGTTCGGCATCCTGGCCAGCATCATCGTGGCCTGGTTCTCGCGCCGGCGCGAGTTCCGCGCCGATGCCGGCGCCGCCAGCATGATGGGCACCCCCACGCCGATGGTCGCGGCGCTGCGCCGCCTGGGCGGGCTGGATCCGGACGGGCTGCCGCAGAACATGCAGGCGATGGGCATCGCCGGCGGCAAGTCGTGGATGGCGCTGTTCTCGAGCCACCCGCCGATCGAGCAGCGCATCGCCGCGCTGCAGTCGGCGCGCTGACACACGGGTTCAGTCGAACACCCGGCCGCGCAGCGCCTTGACCTGGCTGCGCTGGCTCTTGCTCTCCAGCCGGCGCCGTCGCGATGCCAGCGTCGGCCGCGTCGGCCGGCGCACGCGCGGCGGCGTGGCCACGCTGCGCACCAGCTCGTGCAGGCGCCGCACCGCCTCGTCGCGGTTCTGGTCGAGGCTGCGGAACTGCTGCGCCTTGATCACCACCACGCCGTCGCGCGTGATGCGGTGGTCATGCAGCGCCAGCAGCCGATACTTGTGCTCGGGCGCCAGCGACGACGCCCGCACGTCGTAGCGCAGGTGCACGGCATTGGATACCTTGTTGATGTTCTGGCCGCCCGCCCCCTGGGCCCGGATCGCGGTGATCAGGTATTCGTGATGGGGGATGACGAGGTCGTCGGTCATGCCTGGATCATAGCAAGCGTGGTCGGCGCTAGCGCCACGCATAAGCGATGCCGACGCCGTAGGTCAGCTGGTTGCGGGTGCCGCGCTGGGTCACGATCGGGCTGTCGGCGGCAGCGCCGGTCAGGCGCTGGCCGTACACCATCGCGCCGCCATGCCAGTGCTTGTCGAACTGCCAGATCAGCGCCAGCCAGCCGGTGAACTGCTCGAGGCCGCCGCCCGGGCTGTACGCCGGCAGGCCGCTGGCGGCCGCATCGGCCGGCGTCACGCCGAAATAGGTGTGATTGAAGCTGGCGCTGACCCAGGTCGCACCCAGCCCCGCCCCCGCATAGAGACGGGGGTGCAGCGGCACCCAAAGCGAGCCGGTCGCGTTGACGCGCGCGCCGCCATAGACGATGCCGGCGTTGGTCATCACGTTGACGCCGCCGCGCAGCCGCCACGGCACGGATCCCGAATGGATGTACTCGTAGCCGATGAATGCGCCGGCCTCGACCGTGGTGTCGATCTCGTGCAGGCGCGACACCACCGGATCGTCGACGTCGTTGCGGCCCAGCCGCAAGCCCACCGCGGGTCCCCACTGGAACCCGGTCAGTCCGCCGAAATTGAACTGGGCATAAGGCCCGTACCATTCGAGCAGGCGTCCTGCCGGGGTGACATAGCGCACGCCGGGCACCACGCCGACCACGCGGTCCTTGCCGCCGGCAAACTCGGTGGTGGACCCGATCCCGACGCCGGCCATATTGGGCAACGAGCCAGGCAGGTCCAGCGGCGTGGCAACGGCCGCCGCGCTTGCGCAGGCGAGCGCCAGTGTTGCCAGCCCGCGCAGGATCGGGCCCGCAATCGTCATCGGAATCGCCATTGGCTATATATCGCGAAGAGCGGCGTCGGTACGCCGCGTCGGTCGGTCTGGTGAATTTATCAGCACCGGCACGCGCTACCGCCAAAGTTGTCCTGAAAGTTTTCGTCGGGCTCCTTAAGTTTTGCCGGAGCCATTTCCGATGGGATGCTCCGCCAATGGTGGCTGTAACGATACTTTTCCGAGGCCTATTGTTTCCATTGGAGAAACGAGGCGTCGCCGTGCTTTGCCCTTTATTCCGCGTGACTCATCATGAGGTCAGCTTCGCTGATCACTGCGTCAATGCAGTGCGAAAGTCTCTTGGAGCTTGCTCATGCGCCCCCGTCTCGCCAACCTGCTCGATCGCCTCTGGGAACAAGCCGTGCGCACGCCGCAGCGTTTCGTGGTGCTGTCGTTTGCGGTGGCCGCGATGCTGCTGGTCCTGTTCTTTGGCTATGGCCTCGCGCTGTTGCGCGACCATCAGATCCAGTCGCTGCAGCAGGATCAGCAACTGCAGGTCGCGGGCATCAGTTCGGTACTCAACGTCGAAGCCGAGCGGGTGATGAGCGTGCGCGCCTACGCGCAGCACCTGATAAGGCTGCAGAGCGGCCCGCATGCGATCGCGCCGGATCCGCCGCTGAAGGCGGCTTTTGACCACCGCAACGACGCCGTGTGGACGATGCCGGCCCCGGAGGGCGATGCCGTCCTGGTCGGGGTCAGCCCCGCGACACTTGCGAACCTGGACGGATTCTCCCGCCGCGACGCCGATCTGCTGCCGGGCCTGTACGTGGCGCGCGGGCTGAGCCACCTGATCAGCGCCGAGCCGGTCAACCCGCTGGTGGCGCGCAAACTCCTCTATGTCTCGACCAACGGCTTCTTCGTCGCCTATCCGCCAGTGCCGCCGGCAGAGGCCGCCGCCACGCTGCGGCACATCGCCGCCGCCGGCTATTTGCGCGAGCACCAGCCACAAGACAACCCCGGCCAACCCATGCGCTGGCACTTCGCCCCAGCCGCCGACGGTACGCCTGACGGATATCTCTCGCTGAGCGTGCCGGTCTACCTTGACCGCCAGTTCCGCGGCGTGGCGATCATGGAAATCCCCCAACATAGCCTGGACGCGTACCTGACCCGGACCACGCGGCCGGACGTGCAGCGCTTCCTGGTCGATGCCGACGGCAACCTGGTCGGTGCCAGCACGCGCGACGTCAGGCGTGGCGAAACACTGTCCGCGGTGCTGCCGGCCTCGTGGCACGAAGCCACGGCGCAGGAAATGTTCCGGCGCGGTTCGGGCACGCTGCGGGCGGGGGACGGCAGCCGCATCCTGTTCCAGCGCATCGGCAACAGCAGCCTGGCGCTGGTCGATTACTTTTCGGCCACCGACCTGCTGCTGCGCGTGGCGTCGCACCTGAGCGCCGTGCTCGGCGCCAGCACGCTGGCGCTGGCACTGCTGATGTGGGTCACGTTGCAGGGCATTGGCAAGCTGTTCTCGCACTACCAGGCGCGCGGCGAAGCGCTGCGCGAACTGGCCGGGACCGACACGCTGACCGGTCTGGCCAACCGCCGCGAGTTCAAGGCACGCTTCGATATCGAATACCAGCACAGCCGGCGCGAGCAGACGCCGATGTCGCTGCTGATGATCGATATCGACCGCTTCAAGCGCATCAACGACCACTGGGGCCACGCCAGCGGCGACCGCGTGCTGACAGCGCTGGCCGGCGTCATGCGCGCCACGGTGCGGGCCATCGACCTTCCCGCGCGCGTGGGCGGCGAAGAGTTCGCCGTCCTGCTGCCGCGCACCGCGCTGGACGAGGCGGTCCGCATCGCCGAGCGCCTGCGCAGGATCATTGGCCAGACCACATGCGCGCCGGCCGCGGACGCGGCAGACCAGGCAGAGATCCGCTTCACGGTATCGATCGGCGTATCGGATATGGGCGGGGATGCCAACGACAGCCTCGACACCATGATGCAGGTTGCGGATCGCAGGCTGTACGCGGCCAAGGCGGCGGGCCGCGACCGGGTGGTCAGCGATGACCGCGTAGCGGAAAGCGCGGCCGCGCCAGCGCAGCAGCCGCCGGCTGTCGCATCACACATCGGAAGATAATTGGCGCGCCATACAGGACGTGGCTGGGCACTGGGAGGAAATTGTGCTTTGGCCGGCGCCGAACAAGAAGGCTCGTTCGTAGTGGACTACGTGCCTAAAGCGACTAGACGCAGGTCACACGACCCAGGCGCATGAATATGCAATGATTACATATCATGCGCCTACAACGCATATGCTATAGATTTCTGCATTGTAATCATGGATGCACCATCACTTTAGAAGAACCGCGCCTCGCGGGTGGAACGGCGAAACGCCGTCAGCAAGCGACCGTCCGAATGACTTCTGTCGCCTCGCGGCAAACTGGCAGCAGGATAAGGTAGTGTATAAGCGCCCTCCCCGCCGGCTCAGCAACGCGAGGAATGAGAAAACCGACGAGCAGACCTCTTCACAACTTAGGTTTGCCTACGTTGGCCTGCTCTCTCAGTTCTTTCAGTCGAGCGGCTTCGCGAGTCGTTTGTACTTTTACCGTACCTGCATCCAAGGAAGAGCCAGCCCCTTGGAACAGGATGGTGATTCCGTCAGGTCTTTCCCACGCCGCCTCGATAATCTCGAACGTCGCCCCCATTCTGTTTTGTTTCGACACTAGACGCTTCAGCCCAGGCTTGCCGAACTTGGCCACGAGCAGCTCGTAGTCCCTTTGTTGAGAATCGACTCCAAGTGTCGACAAATTGATGCCGTGAACGACACCGTCGATGATACTCACGCCCGCTCCGCTTCCTTTAACCAAGGCAGGGCTCTGAGAAATTGGCCACTTCACCCAGACGATTTCTGTGCCCCCGGCACTTCCCCCGATGTACCCCTCATTGTTGTGTTGGAAACATGCGTACGACGAATACATCTGGTACTGCAGTTTCGCCGTCGGATTGGAGTGATACCTGTAAGGGGAGCTGGGCTCGTTGGGACACTCTGGAAATCCCCCCAACTGCTTAAGCATGACTATCCCGAAAATCCCGGTATCCCTTGGACCTTCAACCGGCGCCGGTGCCGCCGGCGAGCTCGCAACTGATGTTGCACGTGGCGGTACTGGCGCACAGCCTGATAGAAGGCTACCCGCTGCCATGATTCCGGCAATCAGCAGACGATTCTGTCGCATATGACCCTCCCCCTTGTTGTTGTGCTGCAGCGCAGATACTAGAGGAAAGAACGGTTATCTGCCCTCGGTGAATTGGATGAGGAAAGGCTTAGTTTCCATGGGCTAGGGTCCCGGGTGGCCAAAGCGGAGCACGCACCGCACTACGCTGCATTCCCTTGCAGGGTCACTCTCCAACTCCGTCTATTGAGAAGGCGCTCGTCGCCGCGCTGATATCCCCGAGGAGTAGCAATTCATGGCCGCGATTCTTGGCTAGCGTCTTGAGTCAAGTTGTACCCACAGGCATCCGATATGCAGGAAAATACATATCAGATGCCTACAACGCATCTGACGTGGTTTTTTGCGTTGTAATCATGGCTGTTTCGTCACTTTAGACTGACACATTGGTGGCATGTTCGAGCAGACCACTAAGGTGTGCGTCTGCCACTGGCGATGTCTATGCTGCGATATCTGCTGGTCGCGCCATAAAATGGCGCACTTGCAGTCTTCGGCTCTCCTTCCCTTCTCGCGGAAACCAGACGTTATTTCCGCGCACTAAATCTTCGTCAGCCAGGAAAGACATGAGGTTGTGGACAAAATAACCAGGCGCCATCTGCTCGACCGTGTATTGGTGCCAATGCTCGTAGTGAGCTTGCCCAGAATCGGGGTGGTACGGCCAGTACTTTATGAACGTTGATGGACCAATCGAGACGTGATTGACAATGCGAGTCACTTGACCTTGGGCTGCGGTGTCGATGTGCTCCAGCAATCTGCCGGAAGTCCCATCACCTTCGAACGCGAAAATACCTGAAAATAGTCGCTTCTCTGTCTCGTACCGGAGAACCAACCCACAATTATCGGCAAGCTTGGCCGCCGCTCGGCGGAATCCTGTTGAATTCAAACGAGATTTCACCTCAACAATTCCCACACATGCGGCCGGCGGAACAAAAACAAGGTCGCCACCTTTGTAGAGTACTGGTACTCTATTATCATAAATTAGTACATCAATTTGCGTAGACGGCCCACTGTCCGTAACAACAAATCCTGACGCCACAGAATAATTCGACGGCAAGGTTCTCGATATTAGCGCACGCAAGACCGACTCCTTCCACGCCCCGTCCGTCGCCCAGTGGCGGTCTTCTATGAGGTGCCTCACTCGGTTTTTAAGAGCGTCGCACTCTTCTGTAATCGACTTCAAATAGGATGTAATGTCGATAGGCATACAAATCTCCTCTAGTGATTTCGGGTCGGATTCTAGGGACCGGTTGCTACCCGCAGGCGATTCAATATGGGCGGACACATTGACTCCCCCGCTACGCCGAATTCAGCTAGCACTTTCATCACTGACGAGGAGCTGCGATTGGCAGTGCGAATGTCACAGCCACATAAGTAAAAAAGGCCCGAATGGGCCTTTTTGCTAAACTGCTTTAACGAAGCAACGTTAGGTCAACATATTACCAACCAAGCGCGTCAGCATATTTATGCAGCGCGCACGTTACTTCTGGCGAGTAAATATCTCTGACCTCCACCGCTACTAATGCCGGTCGGTGTACTCGCTTCGGCGAACTAACTTCACGGTTGGAGATGACTACTGCAAGCGCCGGACGCACCGTTCCATGCGCATCTTGAGTCACCTCATGCGTGACATTTTCCCCTGAAGTGAAGTCAAGAGACAACTGGCCTGCCTCGAGGTCATCCTTAGTCATGGGCTCTCCTGTTGCAGCGCGCGATGGTACCACAGAAGCTGTTTGTCTACTATATGTGATGCGACCGACATCCGCAACCATTTCATTACCCTTTGGGACTCGAATCTACAGGGAAATCCTTTTCAAATTCCTGAGACACCTTGGTTTCAAAATCACGGTATGAATCCAGGTATTCCACCATGATTTTTGACGTCACGCCTTCTTCGATTCCATTCCATTCCAAGAATCTGCCGTCCGCGTCCTTTCTCTTATCTCGGAAAAAGAACTTTGAATATAGCCTTGGAGCGACGCCGGAAAAATGGATGAACTTGACCTTATTCGCGTGCTCAGAGGCCTTTTTAGCTCCGTCCTCATACGCCTCCCCGTCAATTTCAGCATCATGGTCTAGCACCACAATTGAATCGCTATGCGAAATCAAGGCCAGGCTTTTTTCGTAGGGCTCAATGTAGTAGACCGTATCTATTCCCGCCGCAACGATATGCCTAGCACAATTGTGGCAGGGAAAGGTCGTCGTATATAACGTGCCCCCAATGGTACTAGCACCACCTTGTCGAGCAACTGAGACTATGGCGTCCATCTCCGCATGAACGGCACGAGAAAATTCGATGAGGTCCGGGACGCCTGAGTACTTGTAGGCCAAATCCACGATTGACTCCATTTTCTCTTCCAAAGCTCTTCGCAGACCTTCGTCACCGACAATATTCGGGAGGTCTGCGGCTAAACCCGCCCTCATGTTCTCTTTTCTTTGCCGCTTCTGGGAGTCATTCTCACAAATCTTTTCTTCCAGGAATGCGCATCGCTTATCAACTTTGCTTTCTACGGTATAGAGACCGCCACCGTATTGTGGGACATCGTTGCAGCCAACACCCAATAGCTTCCCGCTCGTGTCAAGAATCGAAGCACCGACTTGTCTGGAAAAACACGCCGAACGCAGCCCGCTGGAATGCGCTACGTACATGGCATGCTCATGCTTCGTAGGTGTTACAGAATTGTGGCCATGTGCCAAGTTTAGAAAACGCGTTATCTGTTTAGGCGCGGCCTCATCTCGTCCTAGCGGATGCTGAATGAAATAGTCTGCAAGTTTGAAGGCTTTTTCTAGTTGCTGCCCATCTTGGTTCACCTCTTTTCTATCGCGGTCCATAATCCGCTTTGCATCGTTTTCTACTAGACCGTCATCCTTCAGGCGTGCAAGTCTATGCTCTTCGGTACTTAAAACGCCAACAAGATAGAAGATGTTGCGATATGTTAATCGCAGAAGAGCCGCCTCTTCCGGATGCTTTACCTGGTCTATCAGATAGGCAACCTTAGGCAGTTCTTTTGCGCTGTCGCCGGCCTCCGGGTACTTTGCGAGCTTGGACCGCTTAATAAAGTTGACCGCGTACTGCGCCAATATATCACGTCCATGCTCGCGTCTTAGAACGTTGCCCCCCGTCTGATTCTCCAAGTAACGGATATCCGCGTCTCCGGGCAGCAATTCATGTTCCCATTGGGACCTGTTTTTCTTTATAAAGTCGCTCAGCTTGACCCGTTCCACTGCATACCCCATGGCCTGAAGCTGTTGGTGACACTCCGTAATAACGCGTGGAAGACCACAGCCTGCGGCGCCCATAAAAGCTATGACAAGCTCCTTTGACGCGCGCCGCTCAAGGACGGCTCGAACGTCTCCGTTTAGACGCTTTTTGTGTATCTGTATAACAGCCGGTTCACCCATTTCTTATCCCCAAGCGCATCTTGGATTAGTCTTATTTTGTGTGGGGCAGTTCTAGAGGTCGGTAAGCGTAACGCTGCAACAATCGACGCGGGCACGGCGAATGAACGAAGCAGTATTAATTCGACTCTCATCTCCCCCGACATTTCGACCGTAAATGATAGAGACCCCAACTTGCCAGCGCTATAGGTAATGGCTCCCCACTAAAGTAGTAGGCTACGGGGGGTTGACGCCACCCGAAATCGGCCCGAAAGGAAGATTAGCGAGTTGCGCGACAGTGGGAAACAAATGCCCTATAGGGAATGGTGCTAGGGACACCCCAGTGAGTGGTCGGCTGTGATTCAACCGGGCTGCGACCAGGCTCGGTCGCAGCGGCCCATCCTTTCAGTCGAGATTATCGTTTAGCCCTAACTCTCTCAGCGCAGCCTTTACTTCTTCCAACTGCTGTTGAGTTACCCCTGCCGAGGGGGCCACATTCACCTCGAGCTTGAGCGAGAGCCCTCCGCCGGTAGCGTACTTTGCGAGGACCTTGGTGTAGAAGTTCATCCACTTCTGCGCTGGGACATCTCCGGTCCATTTGAAACCTGGCAACGAGTTCGGGCGCTTTGGCGGCTCCGACGTCAACCCTGGCGACCTAGGCGGCAGGTCCTTGTCTTCAATGGGAGGCTGCGCCAAAGGAGCTTGAGGCGATGAAGTTCGTGCGCCTACGTCCTGCTCCTGCGCATCGCGATACGCGCGTGCAGTCTCCTGGGTCAGCAGGTAGGTCTCGTCCGAGATTTCGATGTCTTCGATGGACAGCGTCTGCTCGAACATGAATGGCTGATACTTCCCATTAGCCGCCTTGCCAACGTATGCGAGTAGTCCTCCTTGGACGCCTCGGGCAATCGTCTCCGTCAACGCAGCGGCATTCAATAGCCGAGGGAATACCGGGGATGAGTAGAAGGCATCGCGAATCGAGCGAGTGCTCCACTCGGTGAAGGCCGGAGACCAGTTGCGCACAAGGAAGTTGGGGCTGATTCCGGACTGAATCTCATCGGCCTGCTTCAGATGAGTGAGCAGGAATTGTGTCAGCGTCTCTGCCGCACTACTGTGAACCAGTCCCATGTCGAGCAAGCGCAAGCTGTTTTCCTTGCCAAGGAAGAGCACATTCTTGTACGAGCGCCAAACCGTCTCACGCAGGTCTCGCTGTGCTTTGCGGACGTTCTCGCTAAGCTGGTTGCGCTGGCTCTCGTCGACGTTGATGGTCGGAAGCTCTTCGTTAATTTCCTCCCAGGCCAGCAAGCGCTTGGCGTCATCGTTGAGTTGAGCCGTGGACTGAGCGACCGCGAAGAGTAGCGCGCTCTTGAACGTCCGGCCTGTCGTTCCCGCCTCGCGAATCAGTCCTTCGATGAAGCCGCGAGTGGACCTGTCGTCCTCCAGCGAACGTTCAGGGCTCAGAACCACTAGCGTCAGGACGGGGCGGTCAGGGACCTGATTGCTGCGCTCAGGGAAGAAGATTCGCTCAACAGGTGCCTGGCCTCCAAACACCTTCTGAACCTCATTTCGAACCCGCTCCGCGATGCTGTCAGCCTTAATGTTTGCACGTCGGTCGGCGTATCGCTTGTTGAGGTTCTCTTTAAAGCTGAAGTGATAGCGGTTGCGCTCGACAGTCAGGTAGTAGCAGGCATCGGCGAGTGTTTCGAGAGCGGTCTCGATGTTGCCGATGTCCATGTCAGGTTCGGCCACGTCAAGACGAATTTCCGGAACAGAAGCCTCAGACTTGGACATGCCCCCATTCGATTCAAAAAAGATGGCTGTCGCTGCCTTTCGGTGGATTCGCCACTTTCTAATCTCCTCGGTGGCCTCGTTGTCCAGCCGGACCGCATGGCTGTCCTTCTTGCCAGCGATATCTGTACCGACGGCAGCTTCGAGGCGATGCTCACCAAGCTGCTCGAACAGGGCTGCTCGGAATTGGGGGTCGTCGAGGGGCGCGGTGCCAAGACCAATCATGGCATCCCTGTGAGCGCCCTTAAACCCGGCCTGGTAGGCCTTGGCAACCCACAGGGCCAAGAGGCGGAGGACACCTCGTGTCTGCTGAAAGCGTGGCAGGGCTTGCCACTTGCGTTCGAAGACCGACAGCACTGTCGGATGGAACGGGTAGGTCGCTGCGAAGGCTTCCCTAGAGGAGTCAGCAGGGAACCAATCCGGGACCTGGTGCTTGTGGTCTCGTACCCAGTCGCCAAACTCGTTGCACGTGGCATAGGCGTCTCGGTTGAGCATGACTCGACCATCCGGACTCAACTGCGATTCGTCCCACTCGAACAGTCGGCGTCGAATGATTTCCGACGTCTCGGAGTCAGCGGACATCATGACAGCCTTGCCCACTCGGTCCAGGAGCTTCTTCAGCCGGTCGTAGTCCGAGAAGTCCTCAGCGGTCATCTCCAATTCAGACGCGGGAATTGAGACCGCGAGCACAGCGTTGTCCCGACCGCGAACCTCCTCCGACAGGTTGTGGAGAAAATTATAAAGTTGCGCAGCCAAACCGCTCTTGCGGCAGCGGCTTACGAAGTTCATCAGCTCGTCCATGACGATGAGAACGGGCTGGTTCTGGGGCAGAAATTTTCGGATGACGTCGCCACCTGGGGCGATGCCTTGCTCTTCGTGCTCTTTGAGTACAAATAGCGCCGCGTCACCGCCAAGCTGGTAGGCCAATTCGCCCCAAGGGGTCTTGCGCAGGGGAGTACCGTCGTCCCCGCCGCGTCCGCTGATGGGGTCGAACTCTGTGCCGACAAATACCGCGACCTTAGCCTGAGGAACCGCCTTGATGCCGGCTAACTCCATCAGCCGACGCACGCCTTGCCACTCCCGCGCAGCGTCTCCGCTGCGAGCAAGGTGGTACAGCAAGAGCAAAGAGTGCGTTTTGCCGCCACCAAACTGCGTAGTCATGTTGAAGACTGCAGACGTCTCGGTCTTGATGCCGGAGAGCCGGCGCAGAACCTCAGCAGCAAGGCCGGTGAGACTCTTAGTCAAGAACGTACGTTCGAAGAACCGTGCAGGGTTTTGGTAAACCTCAGGCGCGCGTTTATCGCGCACCTGGTCTAGGTGAACTGCGAACTCGGATGCGTCGAGTGGTCGGTCCTCCCGCAGGTCCTCCCTGGGAGTGACTACCTTATACCAAGGCTTAATTGCCATTTACGTGACCTCAATTCTCTTTAGTTGTTCGCAGTACTTGAGGGGCATGCTCCAAAACCCTCGGCCCCCTGAACGAGTCCGTGGTGTGCGCTGGACGAACCCAAGTCGACGTTCGTCTTGGCAACGAGCTCGTAGGTCTCAGTTATGCCTCCGCTGAGCTTATGGAAAAAGCAAGTAAAGCCGAGCCTGCAGTCCCACAGCTCTGCGACGCTCAAGAAGCGCCCGCGTGGGCACCCGGCCTGCAGGGGCACAGCAGGCATTCGATACGTATGCAACGACTGTGGCATCAAAACCCCAGCCCCTTCTTACGCGCCAGTAGGCCATCTACCCAGCGCTTCTCGTCGGTTCCTGTCGGGTAGAGCGCAGACAGAGCTTGCGCCAGCATCCAGAATTGTTGATTACCACCTACCGTGGGCGTATTGACGAAGACGCGCATCGCCTCGCTACGGCCCGCCGCGAAGAGCAGCATTGCTTGATGAACTCGGTCAAGCGCTGTCTTTCCCGCATCCATCATCATCCGAGACCCGGCAAGCGGCTCTTCGGGAATGTCGTCTGCAAACAGCCCCAGCTGGGAAGGTGCCTTCGCTAACTTGCGGCGTGGTTCCATTGCTTCTTTGCCAAGGAGGTAGTTGGCGCGCTCGCCAACTCCCAGGAGTCTTGCCGTATCGCCCGTAATTTCGACTAGACCGCTAAGGTCCTCAAGATGAATGCCAAGGCCTTGCGAAATCTTTCGAGCCGCATCGAATTCAAGCCTAAAGCCACTCTTCTTCGAGGCCACCGCAGATTCCTCCTCGTCTCCGTCGTCGGATTCTTGGTCATCGCCTCCCTCATCGAGGTTCGTTGCTGCCTTCCTAAGCGTCCACAGCCACATCGCCGTCAATCGAGCATCCTCTTCGAGAGAGGTAGCGTCGGCCTCGACGAAGACTGAGTTCAGTGCCTCCCGGGAGACAGTAGCCCAAACAATTTCCAAGAACTCTGGAAGCGGGACAACGTCGCCGTTTGCCTTCTCGACTCGCTCGTATCGTGAGTAAATTTCCAATGCCGGACCGAGGCACGCAAAGATTGCGTCCGCACCGACAACGCCTTCCGCCGACAGCCGACGCATCCATTCGCTGATGCGCGTGGGGAGCTCTGACGAAACGTCGCGCCAGTCTCCTACATTGTTCCGGTCAGGAAGACGGGGCCGGCAAACTATGTGAACCGAGGACTGCAGCGACGCCGCGCCCGCTGCCTGGGTTCGAGTCTGACGCTCTGTGTCAATGGGCCAGGACCCCGTAATGCGCCAACCTGAGTCGACCACTGCGCCCAGAATGGCTTCCCAAGACTCCGTGCTTGAATCAGCGAACACGATGACCGCAATGCCATCTTGTCTGGTCGCCTTCATCCCGGCTGCAAGCGCCTTGAGCATCTCTGCCTTGTAGTAGCTCGCGTCCTTGGTCTCCCCTTTTGGGCCCTTGTTTGCGTTGGTGACGATGATTTCATCGTCTTGATTCACTAGACCTTCGCGGAACAGCTCCGGATGGATGCCCTTGAATGCCTCTCGCTCCCAGACATAGAAGACGTTTGAGAGGTCTGCATACGGAATAGCCGCGAAGTAGGGAGGGTCACAAAGGAGGGCGCTGGCTGACCCGTCTGGCAGGACTTGGTCTTGCGCCCGGCTTTGAACCACCTCACAACCGCGCTGCATCCAACGGTTCTGCTCCAGCACCTTCACAACCCAGTCGACCGCTCCATTCCAATTAGCAGGACCAGAACTCAACGGGTTCGATTCCGCAAAATCCCACACCACCTGCAGGGCCTGCTTCCCAAAGGCGCCTTCGATGGTCGCCCTGGAGGCATTCCAGCGGGAGAGCGAGCTGTTCTGGAATATGAAGCGACTAACAGCACAATTCAGCGTCGCTCGAATGGCCTGCGCCAGTCCCGGCTCCGTCTCTGAGAAGTCAAGACTCATCAGTGCTCGCTGAAATGCGCGAATGGCGAGCGCCTGGCGTGCAGTGTACATGTCCCCGAACGTACGAATACCGATGCGCGTGACAGCACTTAGGCCGCGTGTGTTCTTGTACGGTCGGATGTCATTGATTTCATCTCGCGGCTCGTCGGCGTCAGCGCGGTCCGCGACGGCGCGCGCAACCGATGCGAGGTCAACCTCCGCCGGTTCGCGGAAACGTCGGCTGCCGCCATCTTGGACATAGACAGAGAGTAGTTGCGCGTCCTCGGCACCGCCACGCTGCGCCTCAAGTTGAACTCTGACCGCTTTGGCCTTGGTTGTGTACCCGCAGGAGGGAATCGGGCAGGTCACGCTGCCACCTGCCACAGACGCCTTGCTTAGAGTCTTGGCGCCACGCTGGAGCGCAACACCTATGTACTTCCCCTCAATGTTCCAGTCGTAGTGCCATTTTTCGCCCTCCTTGGTGACCTGCATGCTCCGGATAAGAGGAACACGAGCTCCGCATCCTGGCCCCTCGCATCGGATAGTGCGGGCCCACAGGTAGGCAATCGGCTCGCCCTGCCCATCTGACTCGTAGTACTCGGCCAGCCGGAGTTTTGCAGCACTCGCTACCTGAGCGGCCCTCTCTCGCACGCCCTCTAAAAGCTTATCTTGGTATCTCGGAAAGTAAGTGAGAAGAACACGATTGAGCGAGACAGCTATGGGGTTGAGGTCAGAAGCAAAGGAGTCAGCACCGATGCGATTTGCTTCTAGAGGTATCGAGCCACCACCACAGAAGGGGTCGAAGACCAGAGGTCTGCCATCAGCATCATTGGTGAGCGCTCGATGAGCGCAAAGGGTGAGGGTCTCGGCCACAGACAAGTAGGCCTTGGAATTAGCGTTGTCCCAGTCGGCAAAGTCTGCAATAAAATCAAACAGAGCGTCCTGCAGTTCCTCCGCTGAGTCCAGCAGTTCCGGCTTTGTTCGATAGCGAATGAATCGCTGGTATGAGTTCGGACTTACTTTGTTCAGTTGTTCAGCGGCCCAAAGCTGCATCTGGCGCTTGGCTACGGCGATGAACTCAGCAGGCGTTGCGGCATCGGTTGGGGCAGGCCAGAGTGCTGCGCAAGACATGGCGCGGCAGGAAGCAAGCGGTCGGCGTGCCCACCAAATATGAAGGGTCGAAAGATGGCCATGTCGAAGCGATTTCTCCCGTCTTGAGTGAGCAGAAATTCGGGCAATTGGCAGGTCCACCTCGATGAGGCGCTTTGGATATGACTTCATGTAATTCTTGTTCTTATGTGGCTGCTTGAAGAATCGCGTTCGGTTTAACGTGATACTGCTCGATACGCACAACCGGCTCCCAGTCCATCTGGAGCGCGGGGTCGCGAACAACTTTGACCTCCGGCGTGGTCGAGCAGTTGAAGACGACGTAGAGCCAGTAGTCATGACGAAGCCGCTGAGCTGTCCGATACTCATTGGATGACAGGGCAACCTCGCCAACAAGGGCTCGACCCTTCACTTCGATGAATCGCACTTCCAGTGCGGAGGCCGGGTCGTCGGGATGCGGGCGTCGCGAGATTAAGTCGAATCCGCGATTATCGCACTCCACGCTTTCGACCTCCCAACCGCGCGCACGCTCCATCGCAATGACCGCATCAACTGCGATACGCTCAATTTCGTCGTCACGAACGAATGGCGCCATGCCCGGTGCACTTCGGTCTGGATGAGGCAGCACCCAACCGACCCCGAGGCGGCGAATGTCGCTGATGGTGCAGTGCCGCTCCTGTGAGAGTTCCACTCGTCTGCGCTCTAGCCGCGCGTTGAGTTCTTCAAGCTTGTCTTCTGTTAGCTTGATGTTGGCCGCTACCGGCGAGTCGGTGTCGCCCGTAGACTGCTGCTCATGGAGCTCGGCCATGCGCATATTCTGGCGGTGAATTAGCTCGTTGAGGCTAATTTCCATGTGTTTGGCAATGGTCTCAATCTCCTTAAGGCGATGGCCCTTGACTTCCTCCAGGAAAGGCTGGAGCGCTTCGGTAACCAAGAAGTGCTCAGCGGCCTTCTCATCGGCCACGACTAGGTCGGGAGCAGCAGTGTTCTTCGGCGCCGCCACGATGTCCAACAAAAAGGTCGGTTGCTTGAGCTCTATGGCTCCATCGAGGCTTTGGAGGACAATGAACAGTCGCTTGTGCAGCTCATTCCCGCGGCCGTCTCGGATGGACGACGAGAAGACGCTGAACCTGGCCGGGACGGCGCGGTTCATGTCCAGAAAGATGGCACCTCGCGCAAGGTCATCGCGCACATGCTCCTGAAGGTCCTCGCGTACCACCTCAAACAGCGGGTGCCCAGGCGTCACCCAGTCGGCCGTTGGGTCCTTCTTGAGTTTTTCCTTGTCGAAGACAACCTGCTTGTACTCTCGCCCTAAGCGCCCAAATCGAGGCTCCAGGCGCTCGCCGATGGACCATAGGTGTCTAGGGACTCGACCGACTCGGAACGTGCTGCGGTCACGTTGCGGCTCGCTGACAGTAACTCCAGTTACTGGCGCAGCTTGCAGAAAGAAGTCTTGAATGACCTCGGGCACCAAGCGTCGTTCGCGCGCCTCGGCCGACTTGCCCAGGATGGCCGACAGGTTCAGCTCCTTCTTGGCCAGGCCCTCCAGCGTCGATGCAGTAATGCCGCGAAAGCGCTCTGTATCTACTTCTTCAATGATGCGCTGCTTAATGAGCTCCTCGGTCATGTTGTTGTGCGCGTACATGTCGCGCAACATCCGCTCGAGCTGATTGGCCGGGAACAGGTCTCCCAGCACATTAAAGACTTTACCGGTCTGGTTGGGGTCAAGGTCCAACTCAATCTGCTCGATACGCTCAAAGAGCTTCTGCATCACACGGCCCTCGCGAGTGTTCGTCGTGACGAAGTTGAAGATGAGGCAGTCCTTCTCCTGGCCATAGCGATGGATACGCCCCATGCGCTGCTCGAGACGGATAGGGTTCCAGGGAATGTCGTAGTTAATCATTAGCCAGCAGAATTGCAGGTTAATGCCCTCACCTGCCGCTTCCGTGGCGACGAGAACCTGACAGCTCTCGCGGAATTCACGCTCCGCGTAGATACGCGTCCCTGGAGTATCTCGGTCTCCAATCTTCATGCCGCCATGAATCTGGGTAACCGTCAGCCCCCATTCGCGCAGCTTGCCCAGGGGGCGACCGTCACGTCCGTCTCCAACGAGAAAGTCCAGAGTGTCCTTGTGCTCCGTGAAGATGAGCAGCTTCATCGTCGCATCTGAAAACAATCCTTTCTCTGTGAGCAGCCTCTTAAGATGTCGGACCTTGACCTCCTGCTCTTTCGCCTCAAGACCCTTCGCCTGCCGAATCAGCTTGTCGAGGTCGAAGATTTCTTCGCGCAAATGCTCTGGATTGAACGAGGCGACGGTTTCCTCGAGGTCAGATAGCAGCTCTTGTTGCTCATTCTCCGGCAACTCGTCGAAGTCGTCTGGAAGGCGGCTGGCAATCTGCTCTTGGCGATATTTTTCCGGGTTTTCGAGGATGCGTTCCCGCTTTCCCTTCATTCTCTCAAGGCTCCGCCGGACGGCGTAGGTGCTCGACGCGAATCGGCGCTGGAGCATCGCCATCGTGAACCCCACCGCGCGGCCTCGCGCACTATCGTCACGAGCTGCGCGAATTGACTGGTTCTCCACGTAGCGAGTCAGCTGGTCGTAGAGGTCGTACTCCTCGTCGCTGATAGCGAAGTCGCTCGTCTTGACAATACGGCGGGTAAACAGCGCTTTCACCTTACCCGTCTCCGGGTCCGGGAAGGTCACCAAAGCCTCCTTGACACGTCGAAGGTAGAACGGTGCATCCTGCTGGAGCATGGCCGCCTCCAAGCTGCTCACGTCGCCGTAGACATCCTTGTCGAGCAGCGACAGGAAGAGACAAAAATTCTCCGCGTCCCCTTTGTGTGGTGTCGCCGTCATTAGCAGGAAGTGGTCTGTCATCTGCGACAGATGCTCTCCGAGCTGAAACGCCAGGGTCTTCTTGTCCGAGCTGTACGCGGACATCTTGTGGGCCTCATCGACAATGATGAGGTCCCAGTGGCTTCGCAGCAGCGAGTCGCGGGCATCCTCGACACGGGATACCCAGGACACCGAGGTAATGACCTGGTTCTTCTCCTGCCAGGGATTGCTGCCGTAGTTTGCGCGCAGCACGTCGCTGCGAACCACCTCGAACTGCTCACGGAACTTGTCTTTGAGTTCGCGCTGCCACTGGAACGAGAGGTTCGCTGGCGAGACGATGAGGGTGCGCTTGACTAGGCCGCGAATCTTCAGCTCCTTAATAAGGAGCCCGGCCATGATGGTCTTGCCAGCGCCCGGGTCGTCAGCGAGCAGGAAACGGATGCGCGGCAGTTTCAGGAAATAATCGTAGACCGCCTCAAGCTGGTGAGGCAGCGGGTCCACACGAGCGATTGACAGGGAAAAGTATGGGTCGTACTCGTAGGCGAGACCCAGCCGCATGGCCTCCACCCCTAAACGAAAGCGCATCGGGTCCCCGTCGTACGGCTCCTTCTCCGGGCTGGCGCTCAGCTCCTCGAGCTGTTCCTGGGTCAATATGGGGTCATACATCCTCTCCGAGCGAAGACCCTTGCCGAACATCTTGAGGGACGCGCCAAATTCCTGAACAAGCACTACCTGGACAGGCTCAGGGAACAGTGGACCCGACACGATGACGCCGGCTTTCAGTTCTGGCTTCTTCACATCAATCCTTCTTTGTTTGGCCCACGTCGGCTCGAGAATGCCCCGAATCAGGTAAACGCAAGCCCTTGAGCTCGCAGTGCTGAAGGACGAGATACTCCAGCATGTTTGAAAGAGTACGGTGTTCCCTTGCAGCGGCCAGGCGGAGAAGGTCCTTCACCTCCGGCGACATACGCAGGTTGATGGCTGTGGTCTTGCCTTCGTTCATGTGAGTCCCTGCATCGGTGCAACGTCTTTACAATGTACCGATACTAGCGGTCAATGAAGCGGCTGTAAATGCGCCTCGACGTAGTTGGCAAGTACGACGAGGGACAAGGCACGTTTCCGTCCGCGCTGGTGTATGTCGTGGGGGGATGGGAGGCCGAGTCAGGCCGCTGCGAGCTTGGGTGGAGAGCGCTTCGAGATGCAGCGGCATCCAATAGGGCAAGCAGATAGGATTGCTGCTGCCCGGCAACATCTCCCCTAGGAAGATGGCTTCGGCCGGCGTGCAATCGCCTCAATACGCTCCTCCAAGGAAGGTTTTCGAGGGGGGAGCGGCTGCGGAAACAACAAGTACAAGTGGCGAGCGTGACCAAGAGTTTTCAGCGCGCGCAGGAAGGTCTCCAGGGTTCCTTGTCCATGCGTCTCGAATCGCTTATAGGTTCGCAGCGCAATACCGGCCGAGGCAGCAAATTCCGCCTGAGAGAGCTTCGCCTTTTTCCTCTCGCGCCTCACCCTCATAGCGAGATATCCACAGAGCCCTGTTTCATCTAGCTGCCGGAGTAGCGCGAGTTCTTGTTCTGGTGTCATGGCTCTTCATTTGTAGGCCAAATTTGGCACTAAAACTGTGGATAGCCTAGCAGCTGTTATCTCGAATTTAAAGACTGTTGTTATATTGAGAGCACTTAACCCTCAAACCACCCCCCAGATAGGTCGTCTGGCCGGGTGAAGTGGCGTAGCTGCCAAAAAAGGAGCCGACCAATGACAACCTCGCGCCCGCAAGGCGGCTCGAGCGTATCTGCTCGCGACCGTACCCCTTCCCTTCAATTGTCAAAGGTCGCAGACCTGCTTGCCAAAAGCATCCGCGATAGCAAGGCGGCATCTGGCGTTTCCTTCGTTCATCTCGATGGACATCGTATTCGGGTTAATACTCGCGCTGCACTCCAGCCGTTCTTGAATGACGACTTCAAGAACGCCTTCACGCCGGGGCTTGAGACGGGCTTCGTGCGAGACATGGAAATGCCTCCTTTTGGCTCGACTGCGCGTGTCGGTGGCCGACTGCTCGATGGCTCGGCTGCCGCCACCTCGAAGGCGATTACCGCTCTGCATAATGCAATTTCTGATGTCTTAGACTCAGCATTGGGCGACGCAGACCTGACTGCATTGACGGTCTCATCCTTAGAGCAATTGCTTGGAACACTGGCTAACTCAATCAACGAGCGTAAGCCAGACCTTCCGGCATCGGCGAGCATGGTGCCGGTGGCGTTCGGTCAGCCGGGGCGGAAAGCTGATGAGCGCAGCCAGGATTTAGCACGCGTGCTATCAGCAATCGAGACTGTGGATGGCAAGGACTGGCTCGATGCGCTTCTGAATGGCATTGCAACGCGATTGCGCAGCAATGACGTCGAACCAGAAGAAATTGACGACATCCTAGTTGCCATCAGGGCCCAACGTAGTCAACCCGGGAGTCAGATAGCGCGGTTCCTGGATTTTCTAGACGATGAAGCGCTGTCGCGAGTGCGGCTCCAGGTAACTATGCGACTGATGGAGGCGATTGCAGCGCAATCGGCCAAAGAGGGACTGAAGGCTTACGTAAGTCGCGTTATCACATGCTTTAACGCATTCGCTGGCATTGACGGTTCTGCGCTGACCCTTGACATCGGTACGCTATATGGCCAGCACAACTCCCCTCAGTTTCACGAACATCTGCGCACGGTTGGATTCTACGGTTGCCTTCCCGTGTGGCCGGAGTGGTCAGTACAGCTTTTCGAGGGTCGCGCCGAACCTTCTCAGGGTTTCAAAACTAAACGAGAGGTTTCATATTGCTTCCGAGTCAATGGCACAAATCCCCGAACCGGTAAGGCTGCCTTCGATTCGCGGCTCGATAACATTCGTGAGCGTGTCCTAGACGAGCCGAGTGCCGACGCTAACGTGAAGTGGAAAGTAGCGGAATTGGTGTTCCTCTGGCTTGTGGTTCCCGATTCGCTTACAAATCCTTCTTCATTGGATGTAGTCCGAGCTGCGGCAGATGTTGCAGCACGGTTGAAACGCAATCCTGTGGGCACCTTGGGCGACTTGCATGCGGACCTTATCGGAAGATGCAAGACGATGGATGACATCGCCAGCGAAATGGTGGAGGTCTTGAAGTCCAAGTCGGCTAACCTCATCCAGTTCGCGGGTCGAAATGCTGACAAGTTCACCGTTGCTGTTTCGCGAAGCATCGTGAACTGGGAAGCAGTCGAATCGATGTCGTCCTCATCGACAAATATTCTAGTTAGCCGCGAGCGCGGCTCTGACTCCGTTGAGTGGTTTAACCATTTGACCGTAGCTAACACTGCCATGGTCCCAGGCAGCATTGCGTCGTACGGTGTTGAAATTGCTCTACAGGAGCGTTCGCTGACTACGGCGGGTCGTTCTGCGGAAGTCCACTTGCGACGTGAGCTTCAGCATCCGGTTCTTCCAGTCAGGTATCTGCCATTCACGCGAAACAACGCTGGCGAATGGACGCCGCACAGTGTCGATACACGGGTGATGGATGCAGGCGTGGGAATCGACATCGAGTATTCCCTCAAGTATTTACAACTTTCGAGAACGAAAGACGACGAAAAGGCCGCGTCCGAGCAGCTACGTGCGGCGACCCTAACGGCTTTTGCCCTACTTGTGTACATCACACTCTGGGAGTTGTCGCGGCGCGTTCAGGCTACGGCTGCCAGTGCATCCCTATCGATGACGATGGTACGGCTACAGCACACCGGTAAGCAGAACAGTCGTGAGGCTGACGCGCACGACGCGAACACGGTGATATTCGCGGTTAGCCAGGCAATAGAAAAGGCTTTGACGCGGGAAATGCCGGTCAAGCTTCAAGGGCTCACGACCCAGACCAAGGACCAGAACGATAGCCTGCGATGGAAACGTAGGGGCGCCCTCCATGCCCTGCTCGGCGGGCAACCGCTGAACTTTCGCATGGAGGGAGGACTCGACAAGGTCGCGCTGGTGACCTATGTAACGCGTCCATGTGACACGCATCCTTCCTTTCCCGATGCGGATGGCTTCCTCTTCCAGAGTCGCACCTATCGCGCGGCGCGCGAGAACGGAGCAACCATTCTGAGAGTGGAATCGATGCAGTCGCGCCTAGTCGAAAGCCGGAAGGATTTCCAGGCACCGCAACTCATCCTCGAGGAAATCGCACGGCTTGAGAAAGACGGCTTCGAGCACATAATGTTGCTGTCCCATCATTTCGGTAACCGGCACATCGGTCGCGCGGCGGAGCGGCACGCTCCGCACGGCACGCTGCAATTCCTCGATGAAGCCGCGAAGCGTTTTCCAGGCGTTCATGTCTATCCATTGCGACGAGATGTCTTTAAGGCAACAAGGCTAAGAAAGCGCGGAACGATGGAGAGCGGCTTCGAGGTCGTTAACTTTGCGGACCATCAAGCCATGTACGACCAGTTCGAGGGTGGCGACCTTCGGACGCTAATGCCGATATATACGTTCGCCACGCTTGTTGTAGTCGACGAAGACTCACGACCGCAGTCTGGGTTCTGCACTTACTTCTTCGACGCGGAACAACGGCTTAGCAACATTGAGCTGAAAGAGACAGTTCGTCAGAACATTCTGGGCGTCGGTAAAGGAGACGCCCAGAACACGCGCGCATCTCTCATCAGCGTGCTTCGCGCCATCCATTTCATGGAAAGCGAAAAGCCTGCGTTCAAGACCCAACTGCTGCCTGTACTCGACCCGTTTGACTGGGCCACTCCCGCGCGCACCTCTGCCGCAGGCGAAGTTGAAATCATGACCCGTCGAGGTTCCCGCTCGGTTTTGCTGTCTGTGCCGGCGGTACTGGCGCATGTCACCAAAGTCCTGCACAAGGATACCGAATGAGTGAGTTCACCTCGACCCTGCCTTTCCAGAAGCAGGCGGAACTGTGGGGGCAGACATACGAAATCCTGGTCAAACGCGGGGTACTCGCATGTCTTCTTGAACGCAAGCTGCTAAGTGGCGGGCATCCAGCCCTTCAGCCGTGGCGCGAGGTACGCCTGACTAAGGTTTCAGCGGCCCTCGCGAAGCACCTCGACGTCATCGACGAGAATGCGCGTGAACTCATCAAGGCGGCCGTCGACCATATCGCGTTGACTGCTTACGGGGTCGGCTATACAGCCATGCGTGAGTATCTCAAGCACATCGGCAAACCAGTCACAAACGGAAAGCTTAAAGTACGCGCACTATGGTGCCCGTTGACGCTGCCAGGGGAGTCGACGGCGGCTCCTGAAAGCCGGCAAGCTGCCCGGGAACAACTTCATGCGGAGCTAGGGCTACCCGGGCCGGTCGACCCGGCTTTATCGGAAAAAGGGCAACCAGCAAATGCCGACTTCATGCTCTGGCTGTCCGGCACCCATCGAGAAGATTATCTGCTGGTGCAGGAGTACTCGTTTGACATGCCCGGCGATATGGGTGACTTTCGCCACCAGCAGGCCCACCTCGATGAACTATTACGGCATCGGCGGCTCGTTGACTCGCGCAGCGTGTTCGCCCGCGTGGCAGCGGAGATTGATGGCGAAACATTCGATATATCCGATGACATCCGAGAGCATCTAACGGCCTTGACGAGCGAGAACAAGCCCTTCTACAAGCTTTGTCAGGCCTGCGGTTATGGCGAATCTACTGCCCGTGTCCTTGCCCATGCAGACTTGATAGAGAAGCCTATTGCTGTTCGTGCACTCGCTATCACCCCGAATGGGCTAGAAAGCCTCGCAGCGCGATTCGACAATGCAATGACGAAGGAGCCACGTCGCAGTTTGATGGAGCAGATGGGCGAAGCCTACCGGCGTGCGCCGAAGCTCGCCGACGGGGACGACGACGGATTGACTCAAAAGGTGGGGGCGGTCTTCAACAGCCTTTTGCGCAAGCTTCCTCGTAAGCTGCAGGACGGAATGAAGGGGTTGCGCAAAATTCCGACTCCAGGGGAGGATTACCTCTTTGAGTTCGAAGAAGAGGTTCCTTCCTTCGCCAATCCAATGCAGTTGTTTGCAATGGACGACGCGCTCTCCTTGGTAGAGGAGACCCCTGCAATAAACGAGTATTTTGGCGGGCAAGCAAGGGCGGAAATCGGTGCCAAGATGCGGAGTGTTGCCGGAACTACAGGACACATTTCCCTGCGCGACATGCACGCGTCTGCAATCGTCGCCGGAATGGAGCAGGCGATGGCGGGTGAACTGAACGTAATCGCACTCGAAGGAAATCCTGGAATCGGCAAGACCACCGCTGTGCGTCGATATCTCTCGGCGAAGCCAGAAGGATATCTCTTCTTGTATGTCAGTCCCCGCGTGGTCATTAACCGGGACGTAACGGAAAGTCTTGCACGAAAGGATGGTAAGCCCACTGGCATCTTAACCGTCACGTCCAACGCACAACTCAATGCAGCGGCGAAGCGCTTTCACGCCGAGAAGGTTGATGCGGGTCTCGCGGAGCCGAAGTTAGTCGAAGGTGCTGTGGTCGCTGATGGGGTTAGCGACCTCGTTGTCCCAGAAGGCTCCACCATCCTCGTGTTGAGTCCCGAGGAAGAAACAGCGATTGACACGCACTTTGCTGGCGAGAGCTATCGTAAAACGACCCTGTCGGAATCAGAGGACCAAGTGCTCGATGCACGCCGGATAGGAGTTCTGGCCGGTGTGTCGCAGATGACTCGGGAGCTGTTGACGTTGAACAAGCATGTCAATCGCGTAGTGATTACAGCCGCGTTGCAGGGCTTCCGCGAACGCAGCGGCGGCAAGACGACGATGGATGCATTGTCTAACCTCTTCGAAAACAAGGCTGAGTCGAAGGCCGGTATCGCGGAGCGTCGACTTTTCAGCCAGCGCATTCCGAATGTGGTCGTGATGGTTGATGAGCTTGCCGGCGACGGAGCGGGGGCTCCGTTCGTCGACGCGGTTGCGCGATGGCTCAACAATGAATTCTTGGATTGTTTCGAGAATGAGGTAAGCCCCTTCACCGTCACGCTTGTGGTGTCGGACGCGTCCCTCGGGAATGAAGTTGTCCTCGACCGCTATCTCAACGCGGGCAAGCGTACTCCGGACAAGGTGCTCATTTCACGCTCGCGCGGTGAGCAGCCATTCGCCGTTGCAGTCACACCGGTACGAATTGGTGGCGGAACTCGTCGGACGTATCACGTGATGACGAATAGCTTTCCCGCCAGCGAACTGCACATCCGATACCAGGCGAAATTGACCGCCGTCAGCTTAGAGGAAAGCCCAACCGGCCTACCGGAGACACCACGACAGGCAATTCGCAGAGTCGCGGAAGATGCGTTGATGCAAACGGCCGTGAACGAAATCTGTAGCGCGCTTGGCGAAGGTGCCGTGCAGGTTATCTATTTCGCACAGGACAAGAACTTCTTGAGTGACCTGCGAAAACGGCTCTCAGAAGAGAGTTGTCACGGCCTCTCGAATGATACGGTTGAAGTTCTCGACTCCTCTGTGCCCGGATGGAAGCGTGCCGAACTAGTGAAGCCTGAGCGGCGAGACTCCATTCGAGTGTTCCTGATGACATCGTCTGGAGCACGCGGTGTGTCGTTTCCAAAGACTGACTGGATAATTGCCAATATGCCACGCTTCAATGTTGAAGCCGCACTTATGGAAATCGCCCAGCTCATTTATAGAGGGCGCGGCATGTACGTGAACGAGGATGGCGCCTCAGTATCAGGGGACTTCGCTAGACGACACCTCGTGATGTTGACCGAGGACTTTGTGATTAGCGACGAGGAGATTGACCAACGCCAGTGGCTCCGGCAGTCCCTTGACCTCATGACGCTGCTGGTGATGCTGCGGGCCACTATCTTTACTCGAATTACAGGTGCCGCAGGACTGCGGCAGAAGCTTGCGCTTGTGCCCGTGGGCGCGGTTGGTGTTGAAGAGCTTGTTAGCCTGATGTCGCAGAACGTATCGAAGTTCATGCGTGAGGCGGAGGTGTTCCAGCGCCGCGCGTCCGACCGCTCGCTCATTGGTTTGGCCAAGAATGCACAAGCGAACGTGAACAATCTCTTCTCGCGGACACGGCTACAGGCGAACAGCCAGCGCGACCGGGATGGGCGCACCATGGTCAAGCTCGCGGAGATGCAGGGCCTGCGCGACATCGCGATAGCCGGCGTCGCACCGCTGCTAGTCGAGCATGAGGGCAAGAGCATACCCGAGCATGTCTATTTTACCGGGCCAGTTGTGATGGAAGATTGGGAGAGTTTTGCGAAGCAGGAAGCTTTCACCTTCGAAGGTCATGAGACGCAAATTGCTCAGTGCAGCAAGGAATTACTCGGGCAGCTCTATCGGATTGACCAAAACCATCGGTTCCCGTCGTCTCTCAGGCAACCGGCCTTGAATCTATTCCGATTGATAAGTCGCGAAAAAGAAGGGGCGGCAAACGAATTCAATACACTGAAAGACTTGAAGTCACCCAATACGTGGGTGGCAGTGCCGACTGGGTATGCGCAGTTCCTCTACAACGGCAACTCTATGGAAGGACGGCGCTTCGTTGCCGATGAGCCGGAATTGTGGCGCGATGCGCTCGCCAAGGCGCTTGGTGCGACTTCAGCGGTGATGCCGCCGATTCCTCATTTCGAGTCATTCCCGTGGGCCGCGTCTGTTGGGCAGGTCAACCCTCTCAAACTTGATTTGGTGTTCGATGACCGTTACTTCATGGCATCAAATGAACTCAATTTGCTCAACACCCTGCTTCTCGAGGCCGCTGCATCAGAAGAATCTACGTGACATGCTAGTGTGTCGGTAGCATCGCGCAACAACTACTTCTTGTCTACGCCCGTCGCCCGGCGACAAAGCTAGTCTACTTGAGGTGCACCAGGGGTACCTCAGCAGTGTGCCGCCCCTGCTACAGCGATGCTGAGCAGCCGTCAAGGCGCACAAACAGGCTCGGCGACGGTGTTCAAATAGCCTCCGTTGCGCGCAAAACTGTAGGAGCGCTCAGCAAAATCTCCGTAAAATCAAATACCTATGAGTGTCACCACAACTAGCTGAAACTGCGCTGGAGCGTTCATGCCGGCCCGGAAATTTGGGTGCAAAATCAGACCCGACGCGCCCAAAGGCTTACCTCTTCTGGAGGGCGTACCGGCCAACGACTTTTCCGCGCCGGTCGCTGTGGCTATGATTGAGGACGTTCGATAATCGGGGGTACGTGATGTCAGAGAATGAGTTTGCCGTTCAGGTGCCGTTCGGCACCGATAGCTTTGCGGACAATCCTGAGCCGCGCTGTCCATGTCTCCTTCTACTGGATACCTCTGCCTCGATGGCCGGTACGGCGATTAGGGAGCTGAACGCGGGTGTCGTCGCATTCAAGGACGAGTTGGCCGCTGACACGCTGGCCATGAAACGTGTCGAAGTGGCGGTGGTCACCTTTGGCCCGGTGCAGGTCAGGAACACCTTCCAGACTGCGCCCAATTTCATTCCGCCCCAACTGGAGGCAACGGGCGACACGCCGATGGGCAATGCGATTAAGCAAGGCCTCGAGTTGCTGCGCCAGCGCAAGGAGGAATATCGAGCGAACGGCATCTCTTTCTATCGTCCGTGGGTGTTTCTCATCACCGACGGTGCCCCCACCGACGAGTGGCAATCTGCCGCCGCCTTCATTCGAGAAGGCGAGGCTTCGAAGTCGTTTGCCTTTTTCGCGGTTGCCGTTGATGGCGCAAATATGGAGGTGTTGCGCCAGATTTCCGTCCGGGAGCCGGTTAAGCTCCACGGGCTGAAGTTCCGGGAGCTGTTCCAATGGCTCTCGAACTCGATGAAGTCGGTGTCACAGTCGACACCTGGTACGGCAGTAGCGCTTCCCGCTCCTTCCGGGTGGGCTGTGGTGTGACTTGGAGAGTCATCAGCGCAAGTACCATCGGCACCGCGCACGTATCCAACGGCGGACACTGCCAGGACACCTGCTTCGTTGACGTGCTGTTTGGTCAAGACCGAGCGCCCTACCTTGTCTGCCTAGTCTCGGACGGCGCTGGCAGCGCACAGTTTGCTGCCCAAGGGTCAGACTTGGCATGCTCGACAGCGGTGGCCAGCATCGAGGCGACGCTACAACGCGGGGATGGTGTTCGCGTGGCAGACATCGCCGAGTGGGTGATTGCTATCCAGGAAGCGGTGAGGCGCGCAGCGGCCGCTGTTGAGGCGACGCCTCGCGACTACGCATGTACGCTCGTTGGTGCCGTGGTGGGCACCTGTAATGCGGTGTTCTTTCAAATTGGCGATGGTGCGATTGTGGTCTCGAATCGAGTCGCGCAGGGGGTTGTGTTCTGGCCAGAGGCGGGACCGTACGCGAACATGACGCACTTCGTCACGGACGAAGATGCTCTGGACCACCTGTGCATTGAGATGGCTTCAGTGGAAGTCGAGGAGATTGCACTCTTTAGCGATGGACTTCAGAGGCTGGCCTTGGCCTTTGACACCAGACTACCGCACCACCCCTTCTTCGACCCGATGTTTGGTGTCCTGCGCAGCAAGAAGCTGGAAGAGTGCGAGGCAGTCAGCGCGCAACTTTCCAAGTTCCTCAGCAGCCCGCAAGTCAACGAGCGGACCGACGACGATAAGACCCTGATTCTGGCCACCCGCAGGACGGCATAAATGGAGCTTTATGACGGGCAAGGCCGGCGCATTACGTTAGGCAGGGTACTCGGGCGTGGCGGAGAAGGCTCCGTTCACGAGGTGCCGTCAATCAGCCCGCACTTGGTAGCCAAGGTCTATCACGAAGCCATCTCGCCCGAGAAGCAGGCGAAACTGCGTGCTATGGTTAGGCGCGTGGACGACCGGCTAAAGGAAATTGCGGCTTGGCCACTGCAAACTCTTCACCCTGCTGCAAACGGGCCTGTTCGCGGATTCCTGATGCCCAAGGCGGCTCAGGCCGAGCCGCTTCATCACCTCTACGGGCCGGGGCATCGAAAGCAACAGTTTCCCGGCACCGATTGGGCCTTCCTGGTGAACACCGCGCGTAACGTGGCATCCGCATTTACCACGGTCCACGCCGGCGGTTGCGTGATTGGTGATGTCAACCCAAATCTGGTGTTCGTTGGCCGCAATACACTGGCTCGCCTTATTGACTGCGACTCGTTCCAAATTCCAAATGGAAGCGCGCCGTACCTATGCGAAGTCGGGGTTCCGCTCTTCACGCCGCCGGAACTGCAGGGGCTGTCCAGTTTCAGGAACGTACTGCGCACGCCCAATCACGACAACTTTGGACTGGCATTGCTCGTGTTCCATCTCCTTCTGATGGGACGGCATCCGTTTTCAGGGCGCTTCTCTGGTAGCGGTGATATGCCGCCAGAAAAAGCCATTAGGGAATTCCGCTATGCATTCTCTGCGCCGGCGGGTCGCAGGAGCATGCTACCGCCCCCTAATACAGTGGGGCCTGAGATTCTGCCACCGTCGATGGCAGCAATGTTCGAGCAGGCATTCACGGAAAGCGGCGCCCAGCCAGGGGGCCGACCGACTGCCCAGAATTGGGTCGCTGCCCTGGACGGACTCAAGAGCCAGCTCCGAACCTGTGGCACCGACGCTGTTCACAAGTTTTACGGTGGGCTAGGTAGCTGCCCTTGGTGCGAGCTGGAGCACCGTGCTGGTATTGTCTTCTTCGTAGGTCTCATCACCGCAACGGCGCCAGGAGCGGTCCCGTCAACGTTTGACCTGGCTCGAGTATGGGCAGCCATTTTGGCCGTGCCCTCCCCCGGGACGGCACCGGCCCCTGCCTTCACCAAGCCCAACAACTTGAAGCCCAAGCCTCTACCGCCTGACGTGCGGAACGCGAGGATGTGGAGGGTAGCGCGCCGTTGGGCTGCGGGAGCTGTGATTCTTGCGAGCGTTGTTGTCGCCCCGAAATATCTGGTCTTCGCCTTAATTCTGGCAGCCATGCTTTTCTTTAGCGGGCAATCAAATTCGCCAGAGCAAGGGCTGCGTAAGGCTGCGCTCGATAATGCGAAGAGGGTTTCCTCGGCCGCCTGGTCACAGTGGAGCAACGTTGCCACGGACAAGCAATTTCAAGACAAGCTCGATGAGCTGAAGCAGATGCGCCGTGAGTACGAAGACTTGGCCAACAGATTTGCCAACGACAAGCTGAAACTGCAGGCAAATGCCCGCGAGCTGCAGCTGCGTAAGTATCTGGAAAGATTCTTCATCTCCGACCATGATATTCCGGGCATCGGCCCAACACGCAAGGCAACGCTGGCGTCATTCGGAATTGAGTCGGCTGCGGACGTTTCTTGGAACCAAATCCACGCCATTAAGGGGTTCGGCGAGCGCCTTACGCGCGAGATTGTGGGCTGGCGCAAAAAACTGGAAGCGCGATTCGTGTTTGACCCGAACAAAGGCATTGACCCGGCCGACATCGCGGCTTTGCAGCAGCGATACACGCAGCTCAAGCGGCAGCTGGAAGCCCAGCTCGCGTCTGGTTCTGAGCAACTCAAGCAGGTGCGGCTCAAGACCGAGCAGCAAAGGACCATTCTTCGCGAGATGGTGCTCAACGCTAATCTGCTGGTCGCCCAAGCGGAGGAAGACTACAAGGCCTTCCTCTAACCAGGTCTCGACCAGACTTATTCGGTGACGGTAATACTCTGGCCGGTATCCTTGTTTGTCAGGCGTCCGCCACAACGCTCAATGCGCTGCCCCCGCTGCCACTGAGCCAGTCCTTCCTTGTCCGCGACGCCGCCAGGTGTCAGCTTCGTGTAGTCCGAGAGGTATAGGTAAAGGCCCTTCGAGGCGACTGCTCCTAGCCAAAACATTTCACAGCGCGCGGTGGCTGACGTGCCTACCAAGGGCGCTTTTTTGGGGGTCTTAATAAAATCGGGCGATGCGGGGGGGGTTGTAGCTAGCTTCGCTTCGGTCGCTGCGTTTGGTGTACTCGCCGCTGTAGCGGCCTCCCGAGCATCCTCGGCGAGCCAATCTTGCCGGCAACTCAACTGCCTGTAAGAGCTTGCACATATGCTGCGGTTCTCCCGGTGTTCGGCATCTCGTACTGCCTTGGCTTGCTCCGGCGAAAGGTCCTGGTGCCGGCACATGGCCAAGTATTTTCCGGTGAGGCAAGTACGCAAATTTTCCTGCAACTCCGCTTGATTGACCGCGACCCGCTGCTCGGCAGTTAGCTTGTTGCGGTCACACAACGCGGCGTAACGGCCTTTAATGCATGTCGCATAGTTTGCGCGGCGCTCGGCCTCATCGACTGCTATGCGTTGGTCAGGAGTCAACTTATTGTGGTCGCACAGCGCTGCATAGTTGCCCTTAATACACGTTACGTAGTTTGCCCGACGCTCGGCCTCATCAACTGCGATGCGCTGGTCTGGGGTCAGCCATGCGTGCTGACAAAGCGAGGGATAGCGGCCATCGAGGCATTTTGCATGGTTTTGCGCAAGCTCGGCTTGTCGAACCGCCGCAGCTTGGTCCGGCGCCAGTCGGTCATGTTGACAGAGCGCCGGATATTTTCCGGACAAGCAGGTTGCCAAGTTTCGGTCATATTGAGCGAGCGACGTGCACGGCCACACTCCAAGAGCAGCCAGCAGACCGACTAGGACGGTGATTGCTCTCATGACCGGGTTCCTGGCGTGCCATCCGCTGGCGCCGAAACACCGCTGGCTGGTGAAGGCGCACCTTGGTCCGGGTCAGTCACATAGCTCTTGCCGTTAAATCGTGCCAGGAAGGTTCCGGAAACAGGCGCAGCGACGCCACTGTCGTTCATCCGGGTGCCGGTTACTTTGAGTTCGAGGGGATAATACAGGCTCTTGTTATCACGCGCGAAGCGCACTGAGACGTTGAATTCTTCGCAAGCGCTTTTCTGGCTTCCGCATTGGGATGTTCCGGTGTTGCTGCCGCCTGTAGTCACCTCTGCGAGCTTCCGGATGCCTTTTTGCTCAATGCTAAATATGTCAATGGAGCTGGCCGTAACTCCCTGTCCGCCCCATTCATGCCGAAACACCAACCCAGGATGCTTCTTGCCGATTTCGACTAGTGCGACCGATGACAGGTCGTACTTTCCCCACGCCCCCATCATCCCCAAATCCTGCAATGGTGTTGCGGCAATCTCCTCGCCCGCCTTGGACCGAGTTGTGATGATGGCCGAGACGACGGTCGCACATGCGTGACAGTCGTAGCTCTGCGTTTGTACCGGTATAGACTGCAGAAGGTAGAGAACTCGAGCCCCGAATGGTAGCGGTACACGCAAGGCCACTTCGGTGTTGAAGATTCCTTGCTCGGCTTCAGGCAAAGACTCCCCGGCGGGGAGACGGAACGAATCCTTGGTGCGCACGGCAGTCCCGCGCGTTGCATCCAGTGTTCGCAGTTCCACCACGGATGATAGGAACGAATAGGGCCCAGGTGCCGCTCGTTCCTCTGGCCCACTTGCCGATACACTTGCCGGTGTGCTTGCGGGGCTAGTTGCAGCCACACCGGCCTCTGTGGCGTTTGGCCCGTCACCCTTACTGGACTCCTTGGGCATCAAGTACAATACTCCAGCAAGAACCACCACGATTCCCAATAGGGATAGAACCCCGTTCGAGTCCCGGCGAAGTGTCCCCACTGTTTTTCCGGCAGCATAGCCGGCGGCCGCCATAGGAGTGGCCTGAGATTGACCAGGAAGGGAACCGCTTGTCCCGAACATAGCGCTGACTGCTTCCGCTATGTCCACTGGGCATTGATGCGATACAAGCAAGTCCCGAATCAACTCGCCTGTGTAACCCTGGCCGCGCAGCTCAACAGCCCATTCCACCATACTGTTGACAAACGTCGCTTCGGGGTCGACGGCTCTCGACCGTGCATTGGCGAACCGGTAAGAGCCCCCTGGGTGACGCTGAACATCGTATGCCCCGCGCGCTGTTTCGTCCGAAAGCACAGAATAGGCCTCGGCCAGCCGCGCAAAGCGATGGGCGGCATCGGATGGACTATTTTCGCCGTGCGCAGGATGAACCTTTGCGGCCGCATACCGATAGGCTGCTTTGATTTCTGTTACTGAGGCGTCCTCGCGTACACCTAGCACGCCATAGTAGTTCTCTGTCATGCCCTCCCCCGTGCGAACGTCGCGATGTGGGCTTCAATAATCCCTATTCTGCTGGAGTTTACAAGGTCTGGCTAAAGGGCTGCGGGCAAAGGCCCGCATTAGCGAGGTCGCGTGTCGGTATGGCTACAGCCTGCGATAAGGGACTAGCTATTCCCCTTCTCCCATGGTCTACGAAGTAACAGCACGGGTAAGATACCTTCCGCACCGAAAGTGTGATTGCACCCTATAGATGCATTATGCTTGAGGCTTCGTCGAACTCTTCGAGCCACGTGATGGTATCTCCCAGAATCGTCGCCAAAATCGAATCCGAAGCACCGACCTTGCGGCTCGCTGTCCTCATAGATGCCGACAATGCCCAAGCGGCCGTTATTGAGGGAATTCTTGCCGAAATCGCGCGATTTGGCGAGGCTTCCGTGAAGCGAATTTATGGTGACTTCACCTCTCCGAGTAGCTCCTCCTGGAAGAAGGTGCTCCACAAATACGCCATCAAACCGGTGCAGCAGTTCGCCTATACCACCGGGAAGAATGCGACAGATAGCACCCTCATCATCGATGCTATGGACTTGCTGTATACCCGACGGTTCGATGGTTTTTGCCTGGTGACCAGCGACAGCGATTTTACAGGTCTGGCAACACGCATTCGGGAAGAAGGGCTCATGGTTTTTGGCTTCGGCGAGCAAAAAACTCCTGATGCCTTTCGTAACGCGTGTCACAAATTCGTTCTCACGGAGGTGCTACGTTCCAGCCAAGCAGAATCGGAAAGAGTCACGGCCTCGAAACCAGACGCTTCCTCAACTTCTGTGCCCCAGACGGACTCTTCTGCCCCTCAGACTTCCACCTTCCCAAGAGAATTCTTACTCTCCGCCCTCGAACAATCGGCCGATGAAAGTGGCTGGGCGCATCTAGGCACGTTTGGCAGCTACCTGACAAAACTACAGCCCGACTTCGACTCCCGGGTCTACGGCTTCAAAAAGCTCTCGGACTTGGTAAAGGCAAAGGCAGACATTTTCCTCATGGAGGAACGCGCTGTTCCTGGGCAGAGCCAAAAGCAACTCTATCTCAAACCCAGGTAGTTACAGCTCGGCACCGACGTCCATTCAGTTCGCGTTCAGCGCCCGGCCGGCTGTTCACAAGGGACTATGTACTGGAAGATGGTGTTGGAAAAGACTCGCACGTTGGTTGCAATGCGCCGCTATCTCTCCAGATACTCGCCTGTGATGTCTTTCGCGTCCGAGACTTTGTTCTCCCATGTCGCCACGAGCCAATAAAGCTGCCAGAGCCCTTTCTCACGAGCTGGAGGACCAGCCAAGACAAAGCGCAGGCCATCTTTGGTCACGCCCGTCCGCGTACCCGAACTAAAAGACGTAATGGGTGGGCTGACTCGGTGAGGACCGGTACGCGTGCATCTGCCAACGAAATGCCGGGAGCCGGCGTAAGTCTGCAAGACCCGCCAGTCTCTTAGGACTGCATCCCCGGCCGTATCCCTCGGCTCAGAAAGCCATTCATGCATAGTTGCCCTCTCATCCCTTAATCCGACTCTGCAGGAGGGATGCCTCCCTTTTTTGTTTGCTCGCAGTACTCGCCACTGATGTCCGTGGTCTCTGAAACGCGGAAGCTTTGACACCGAAAGCTCCAAAGCAACTCATCTGGTCGAAACCTGGCGCTACCTTGTCGGCGGAAAGCTTCCTGCTGCAAAAAGATGAGCCGGTCGCCACCGTATCGGTCACTCCTTGGGCAAGATTCGGACCCGCGCTTCGCCCGCCCGTACGCGCGCAACTATCCAATCCACCTCTGACCTGCCCAAGTTCCATACGGCCTGCTTGTCACGAATCCCCTTCTCCATTCGATTGAGCAAAGCCTCTTGGCTCCAATCCGGATGCTCGTCCGCCTTGCGGCGGCAGTAGTTCGAGAGTTGGTCAACCAGGTCGGCGCACATGAGGTAGCGCTCAACCCGTTCCTCATGAGTAAGTCCAACGACGTATGTACCATCGACTACCCGGGTAGCAAACTTCGGCTGCGCACCGCCCACCGCAGCAGGAAATGGGTCGTTTGGAAAGTCGAGCGGAATTTCGACAGTCATTAGCTTCTCTCCATACATCGCATCAACGGTTCGTTTCCTTGTTCAGTGATGAATAACCGCCATGGTTCATCTTTAATATCTCAACGGACTCCGCTAAGAAAATCCTGCCAATCCCAAGAGAAAGCACAATCATATGGAGTCAGGTCCTCCCGGATAATGGGACGTGTAGAATGAGCCGTATTCAGACGGAACAGGAATTGCGCTGGTTCTGGTATCTCGGACATCCTCACGTATGTAAGTCCGTCCGACCGGTGTACGGGAACATCGAGTGTTACCGGCTTGGGTGAAAGCTGCTCAGAGCCAGTCATCGCAACGGCGATGCCTCGCGCGACTAGGTCCCAAATGCTAGTGGCGTACCGTGGATATTCGTGCAGCTCGCCTTGTCTCTCTTGAGACAAGCCTTCTTCGCGCAGTTTGATTGCATACGTAGCGAGCGCGGCGCCGTGCTTCCGTACAAGCTCAGCGGATGCAATAACTTGACCGGAACAAGCGTTGCCGCCAGGCAAGAGTTCTATTGTTACTCTCAACATTTCTACACCTGCCTCACAGGTTGGTTGAGCCGCAATGAATGCGTCCAGAATGTCAAGCTCCACATTCGAGGGAATCTCATACGGCTCCGACTCGAGATGAGATGTCGGACAATATGTGAATTCGCGGTGGCCGCTCGTTCCATATCAGCGACCAGGGCAAATGGTTCTTCGGCACATCGACAGTGCGATGCATCATCGGCCTCAACGTCAATCGATGATGAGTCGCGCGTCAGCTTCAAGTCGCGCAGCCCAGATTTCAGCTGCGACGCTGACCGATTGCGAAATGCCGTTGTGCAGGCACCAGCCGGCCCACAGTCGATTAGTCTCTTCCGAGTGGCCCGGCGCATCTGCCAGTCGATACACCCGTCCGCTGGCTGTTCCGGCTGACATCAAATGCAAATCGAACCAAATGGTGGCACTGCTGACCCGTACGCGCCCGTCCACAGTATGGCCAGCCAGATGCCACGCGCCGCCCACCAGTTGACGAATGTCCCATCGTCTCAGCTCAGTGACTGGCTCCCTCTGGATAGTTGGTGCGAGGCGCATTGATGTGGCTATGCTCCTCTCAGTTGCGACAGCGTGAACTCGCGGAAGGGCAAGCTCGCTGAAGGCAACTTCGACTCTTGTTCTGGACTTGCATTGCGTCCCCAATGCTCCAGTAAGCGTCGGGTTGGACGCCTACATTGCATCATTTGGCGCCACCAAATATCGCTCGATGGCGGCGGGCCAACTCGACCTTGACTCGACGCAGTTCTGCCTGGACATCACCCCACAGTGTGCGCGATATTTCGCCATCGAAAGCGCCAGCGGCTTTGCGCGCGAATTCGATGAGAATGTCGACTTCGATTGGCGCAAACTCTGCTGTTTCCGTGAGGCGGGCATCCTCATCGATGAAGAATCGCTCACGCATGTGCGGGGGCAAGAGCATCGCTCTACATGATATTTCGGACACATGCCAGCGAAGAAAATCGGCTCGCCAGTCGACCTCGCCAGGGAGTTCGCCTGCTGGCAGTCTCACCTCTTCGTCGTCGAAGTAGCAAAGCGCACTCATGTTGAACTTGGACAAGACGAGTCGGAGTGTTGCTGGGGTATAGCGAGTCAACGAGAACCTCTGTAGAGACACAACAACTCTCGCAATTTCAGCCGAGTTTGCGAGATGTCTAAACTTGATAGTGCTCAATTGTAGGCATATACGTTGTATATGTAAACGTCAACAACGTCTATGGCTACAACTCTCATGCTATAGACGTCAACGTTGTAATCATGGATATATCGTCACTTTTAGAATCTGACGGTTCCATGATATGGCGTCGCTGCGGCAGACCTTCGCTCACAACCTACGGCGACTCCGCGAGGAGCGAGGTTGGTCACAGGACGACCTAGCTGAGCGCCTCGAGACAGACCGGACCTCTATTAGCCGCATTGAGCGGCTTGCCCCAAACGTTGCCCTTGACAAAGTGGCGCTGTTGGCGCTGGCATTTGGTGTCGATTCGCGGCACCTACTGTCCGAGGCACCACTTGATGTGAGGACTGCCGGTACCAGCTCCCGGAGAGAGTTGCCCACGCCGCAATTTGTTGGTGCGTCGGTTCGCCGCCACAGAGAGGCGGCGGGAATCTCCCAACGAGAACTGGGCGACAGGGTCGGTCTGGACCGTAATCACATCTCAAGAATAGAGGTGGGTTCGACAAATATCGCCTTGGATACCTTGGAGAAAGTTGCAACCGCTCTAGGGGTGTCAGCCGTAGATTTGCTTGGGCAGAAGTAGGCCTGAGCATTCTCTAGTCACTTGGAGCCTCATGGGTCAACGTTTACGGTGACTGGAAAGACGATGCCAGTAACAGCTATGAGCGTACTGAGAGCCGGACCTGCCCGTCAGTGATTCAGCCACATTGAAAGGTTGGGCGTACAAGCTATAATTTTCTTTCGAGAATCGAAGTTTTTTCTGGGTCCCGGCACCCGTCGTCTCGCGCGCCACTTGGCGTATGGTGAAACACCGGATATTGGTCGATTCTCCCCGTTCTATCGGATGTACCCGCCGGCAATGCGAGCGCCCAGCGGCATGATGAGCTATTGGAGGCTTGTTATGTCCGCTATTTGCCTCGCGCTCCTCGCGCACTCAACCGCTTCATCCTCCTTCCCTCTAGGGGCACGTTACTCCGGCCATCGAAAGTGCGTGCGCACGTGCGTTTGCTGCAAAGGCACATCGTAGGGTCCTTCAAACCGGTACCGAAGTCATGTGCCCGCGGCAAACAATTGATTTGTCGTTCAGAGGGGCAAGAATTTCCGTACGCCTGGCGAGTGCCTATGGCGACACACGACTTCTTCCTGGAGAACGTGAGGTGTTCATCGCGCTATTAACCAGCTACGCAGGCTCTCTCAAGAATGAGCAATGTGATGACGGACAGAAATCGGCAACGGCCAATCTAACACCGAAAAAGACCCTCCTTCGCTGCCGCGTGGCGAAAACCCGCATTTGGAGACAACCATGAAAATCGCACTATACGCCCGCTTCGGGACTCAACATCAAGGGGCGCAAGGGATGTCGATGAAGACCAAATTGCAGCCTGCGGAAAACGGGCCAAGAAAAAGTCAGGCTTCGCTCGCAAATGCACAATGTGACGACGGGAGAAAATCGGCAGCGACCAGTATGCAATGAAAAAGCCCCTCGCTGCGCGGCGAAAACTCATATTTGGAGAAAGCCATGAGAATCGCATTGTATGTCCGCGTCTCGACAGACCGTCAAGCGGAACAAGGGATGTCGATGGAGGACCAGATTGCAGCCTGCAAGAGGTGGGCTAAGGAAAAAGGACACACAGTCGTCGAAATTTTCCAGGAGCGGGGGGCGTCAGCATTTGCACTCGAAAAAAGGCGACCTGAATTTGACCGCATGATTGCTGCCGCACTATCCGACGCGAAGCCGTTTGACCTGATTGCTGTCCACATGCAGAGTAGATTCTACCGCCGAAATGCGGACCGAGAACTACTAGAGAGGCAACTGGAAAGCAAGGGTGTCCATCTGGTTACACTCGGCCAGCCTCGTCCGGAAGACGAAACGTCATCCTTTATCCTGCGAAATGTCACTGGAATTGTCGATGAAGCTCAGAGCATTGCAAGCGGAAAACGTGTGGCGGAGTGCATGGCAGCAAGTGCCAAAGCCGGGTATTTTAACGGAGCAAGGCCTCCATATGGGTACAAAACACAAGCGACAGACATCCCCGCTCGCAGCGGAGTAAAGAAGATTCTCGTAATCAACGAAGAAGAAGCGGTTATTGTCCGCCGAATCTTCGCGCTAGCGCGATTTGGGAAGAGCGCCATGGTGATGGGGATGAAGCGAATCGCAGAGGAATTGAATGCAAACGGAATTCTTCGTCGAGGCACCCAATGGAACATCAGATATGTTGAAGCAGTACTCAAGAATTCCGTTTATTACGGAAAGCTAATCACTTTTCGAAGAAACTCGAGAACAGGGGCGATTAATCCGCCTTCGAAATGGATTACCACAAAAGTTCCGCCGATACTGCCCAAGGCCGTTTTCGATGAGGTCCAAGGCAATCTAGCGAAACGAAGACCACCTAACACTGAAAATCGAGCGTCCCAGGTACCTACGTTGCTAACGGGTCTACTTATCTGCAATCACTGCAAAAAAGGGTTGATGCTAATGACAGGCAAATCGGGCAAGTACAAATACTACCGCTGCCTCTCCAAGCAAAAAATCAGCCCTGACGCATGTACCTGCCCAAACTTTCCGAAAGCCGAGTTGGAGAAAGTTGTACTCACTGCCGTGGTCGACCGAGTTCTAACTCCGCAACGCGTGAGTCACCTCATGGGCGAACTGGGAGAGCTTTGGAAAGACGCGAAGAAGCCTGATGCCGGACATCTGCGAACATTACGGACACGAGTATCTGCCCTGGATAGCTCCTTGGCTCGCATCTACGAGGAGCTCGATAAAGAGCATCTTGACCTCGATTCATCGCTGCAAAACTTCATCCGTGCGAAGCAACAGGCGCGAGCAACGGTCATTGAAGAGTTGCGAGTGCTCGACGCACGCTTGCATCTTCCCTTCCGAAAGTTCGGATGTGACCAGATTGAAAGCTTCGTTGGGGCAGCAAAGACCACACTTAGTGACCCGGCCAACCCTATTGCAAGGCAATTCTTGCGCGCAGTGGTCACGGAAATTCGTGTGGATGCGAAGAAATGCCGGATTCGGGGCAATCGAGCACAACTAGCGTCGGCCATTTCGCGTTGGAAAGGCAACGAAGAAGAAGTGCCCAGCGACGTATCAGATTGGCGCGCCCGGCTGGGATCGAACCAGCAACCCCTGCCTTCGGAGGGCAGTACTCTATCCATTGAGCTACGGGCGCACAGGACGGTTTTGCAACCGGTTTTGCGGGTACAGCGGTTGCGGCGGGCGAATGCCGCCGCAGGAAAGTCGCATAGGATACCGCTTTTGCCCGGCGCCGTCCATGCGGGGCCGCCACGGGCGCCGGGGAACGTCTCGCAACCGCCGCTTTTTGGCACTGGCAGGGGGTCTTTGGCGCTATAATCGCCAGCTATTTGCGTCAAATCGTGCCCTGCGCGCCGTCGGCGCAACGAGTCGACCGGGGTCAAATCCGGGCGGCTGGTTGTCGGCGACAATCGGGCCCCGGTCCGGGAGACAGTCCGAGGTACGCAAATGGCAACAGACCCAAGTCAGGCAAGGGCCGCAGGGGAGCGCGGGCGGTCCGGATGGGGCCGGACAGTGGTCAGCGAAAGGCCACGCCAGGGCCAGAAAAAGCAAGCCGAACGTAAGCGGCCAGAAGGTTTCCTGCAAAACTGAGAGTTCTGTATGAGCGACGTCCACAACGAACACCACGAGCACGAGTCTCCCATCAAAACCCCGAAGCAGTTGATCGCAGTCGTGATCGCGGCGTTCCTGGTGCCGATCATCGTGATCATCCTGCTGGTCAACTTTGTCGGACACGGCTCGACCGAAAGCGCCGGTGCCAGCACCACCGCCGAAGCGGTCAACGATCGCATCAGGCCGGTCGCCTCGCTCGAAATCAAGGACCCCAACGCGCCGCGCGTGTTCAAGACCGGCGAACAGGTCTACAAGGAAATCTGTGCCGCCTGCCACGCCACCGGCGCGGCGGGTGCGCCCAAGTACGGTAGCGCCGGCGACTGGACCGCGCGCATCGGCCAGGGCCTTGACGGCCTGATGAAGTCGGTGCTCAACGGCAAGGGCGCGATGCCGCCGCGCGCCGGCAGCACGCCTGACGACTACACCGACTACGAACTGGCCCGCGCCGTGGTCTACATGGCCGACGCCGGCGGCGCCAAGTTCCCCGAGCCGGCTGCCCCGGCCGCTGCCGCGCCGGCCACGGCTGCAGCCCCTGAAGCCGCCGCTCCCGCTGCTGCGGCCGCGCCGGCCCCTGCTGCGCCGGCGGCTCCGGCTGCCGCCGCAGCACCCGCACCGGCCGCCACCGCTGCCGCGCCGGCAGCCGCGTCGGCGGAAGTGGGCAAGAAGGTCTACGAACAGGTGTGTGCGGCCTGTCACGCCGCCGGCGTGGCCGGTGCGCCGAAGTTCGGCGACAAGGCCGCCTGGGCGCCGCGCCTGAAGGAAGGCATGGATGCGGTCCACAACTTCGCGCTCAAGGGCAAGGGCGTGATGCCGCCCAAGGGCGGCTATGCCGGCCCGGACGCCGACGTGATCGCCGCCTCGGACTACATGGCCAACGCCGCCAAATAAGCCGGCTCCGCCGCATAAAAAAACCGCGCATTCTGCGCGGTTTTTTTATGCCCGCCCCGTGGGCGGGACGGTTGCGCGCTACACCACGCGCGAGTAGCGGGGCACGAAGCGGATCGGCTGGGCGCCATCGTTGGCGGCGCGGTTACCGCTGTCGACCGGCCGGGCGGCGTCGTCGCGCAGGTAGCGGTCGAACGCCATCGCCACGCGGCGCACCAGCAGCCGGCCCAGCGGCGTCACGGTGATGCGGCCGGGCTCGCAGCGCACCAGCCCGTCCGCGGCCAGGCGGTCGAGGTCGGCCAGTTCTGCAGAGAACGTCCGGTTGAAATCGATGCCATGCCGCGCCTCGATCACCGGCAGCTCGAGCACCCCATTGCACATCAGGTCGCCGATGATCTCGCGGCGCAGGTGATCGTCGGCCGTCATCGCGACGCCGCGCGCCAGCGGCAGGCGGCCGTGGTCGAGCGCACCGTAGTATTCGTCGAGCGTGCGCGCGTTCTGGACGTAGCGCCCGGCGATCGCGCCGATGGCCGAGATGCCGAGTCCGACCTGGTCATAGCCGGCGTGGGTCGAATAGCCCTGGAAGTTGCGCTGCAGCCGGCCCTCGCGCTGGGCCACGGCGAGGTCGTCGTTGGGCAGCGCGAAGTGGTCCATGCCGATATAGACGTAGCCCTCGGCGGTCAGCCGCTCGATAGTCGAGACCAGGATGTCGAGCTTCTCGCCGGCCGGCGGCAATGCGTTTTCGTCGATGCGGCGCTGCGGCTTGAACACATGCGGCAGATGCGCGTAGCTGTAGACCGAAAGCCGGTCGGGGCGCAGCGCCAGCACCTGGTCGATGGTGCGGGCAAAGCGCGCCGCGGTCTGGTGCGGCAGGCCATAGATCAGGTCCAGGCTGACCGAGCGGAAGCCCAGCGCGCGCGCGGCATCGACCACGGCGCGGGTCTCCTCGAATGGCTGGATGCGGTGGATGGCCTGCTGCACCTCGGGGTCGAAATCCTGCACGCCCAGGCTGACGCGGTTGAAGCCCAGCTCGGCCAGCAGCGCCATGCGGTCATGGTCGACGCGGCGCGGGTCGATCTCGATCGAGTGCTCGCCCTCCGCCGCCAGCGCGAAATGCGTGTTCAGCAGCGCCATCACGCGACGCATTTCTTCCGGGTTCAGGAAGGTCGGCGTGCCGCCGCCCCAGTGCGACTGGATCACCTGCCGGCGCTGGCCCAGCCGTCCGGCCACCAGCGCCATCTCGCGGCCCAGGTAGCTGACATAGCGTGCACTGCGGCCGTGGTCGCGGGTGATGATCTTGTTGCAGCCACAGTAGTAGCAGATGTTCTCGCAGAACGGGATATGCAGGTACAGCGACAGCGGCGCCGGCGCGTTGGCGCGGCAGGCGTCCAGCGCGTCGTGGTACAGCGACAGCTCGGGGCCGTTGTGGAAGCGGTCGGCGGTCGGGTACGAGGTATAGCGCGGGCCGTTGCCGTCGATGCGCCCGGCCAGCGCGCGGAAGTCGGAGAGTGCGCCGCGGTCGAGCGCGGGGGAAGTCATGGCAGACGGATTCATGGGGGCGCGGGGGAATAGGTGTGTGACACGTCATCGTAGGACCGGGCCCGCGCCTGCGGCTTGACCGCCGTCAAGGGCGGGCCTGAGTCCGCCGGCCCCGCCCTTGCAGCCATGCGCGCGTACGTCACATTGGCGTCATAGGTGGCGGGTACGCTGCGCGCCACCGCGCCCGCGCGTTCCGTCACCGTCCCAGCCATGCCAAGTTGCCCCCGCCCCAATCCGCCCTGGCCGTACCCACCGCTGCGCGACAACCCCCCGGCACCCACCGGCCGGCGCAGGCTGCTGGCCGCGACCGGCATGGCGCTGGCGCTGCCCGCGCTGTCTTCCCTGGCACAAGCGCCGCGCACGGTGGTGGTGGGGCATCTGCTCGACCGCAGCGGCGCGCAGTCCGACCTGGCGCGCGACTACCTGGCCGGCGCCAAGGTGATGTTCGACGCCGTCAACGCCGCCGGCGGCCCGGTGCGGATCCAGCATCTGGTGCGCGATGCGGACCCGGATCCGCGCCGCGCGCTGGCGCAGGCGGTGTCGCTGGCCGACACCGAACAGGCCGGGCTGCTGTTCGGCCCCGGCGACCGGCTGCTGCCGGTGCTGGCTTCATCGACCGAACTGTCCCGGCGCGGCATGCAGATCGTCGCGCCGCTGTCAGGGCTGGCGCTGGCCGCCGGCAATGTCTGGTTCACCCGGGCCGACTACCAGGCCGAACTGGACGCCGCCGCGCAACAGCTGCGCGGCTACGGGCTGACGCACATCGCGCTGGCCGTGGCACCGGATTTCGCGGTGTCGTCGCTGGCCCGGCTGGAGGCGCAGACCGGCACCCGCGCGGTGCTGCTGGACGGCACCGGTGAAGCCGCGGCGCGGCGCATCGCGGCAACGCGCCCGGGCGCGGTGATCGTCGCCGGCGACACCCTGGCCTATGCCCAACTGGGCCGCGCGCTGGCGGCGCAGGGATGGTACGGCTTCCTGGTCGGCCTGTCCGCAGTCAGCGCCAATGCCGCGCGCGAGATCCTGGGCCGCGGCTACGCCGGCGGGCTGGTGCTGACCCAGGTGGCGCCGGGCCCGCAGCAGGCTACCTTGCGGGTAGTGAAGGAACATGTGGCGCGCATGAAGCAGTACCTGGACGAGCCGCCGTCGCCGGCGACGCTGGCCGGCTATATCGGCGCCGCCTGGCTGGCGCGGGCGCTGCAGGGCGGGCGCGCGGGCGGCCCGGACGAACTGCGGCGCGCGCTGCAGAGTCGCGTCGATGTGGGCGACTTCACGCTCGACTTCACGCGCGGGCAGCGCGGCTCGCAGTACGTCACGCTGGCGGTGTCGGGCGCGCGCTAGCGCTGCGACGGCTCAGCCGGCCACCGCCTTGCCGCCATTGCCGAGCAGCGCCTTGAGCGCGCCGAGGCGGTCCTTGGGGCTCATCGCCGGGGTCGCATCAACCGGTGCGGGCGCCTGTTCCAGCTTCATCTCGCCGATAAAGCGCGACGGCTGGCACGAATAGGTCTCGCGCGCGCGCTTGCGCTTCTTGCACCAGCTGACATGCAGGCTGCGCTGCGCGCGCGTGATGCCCACGTACATCAGGCGCCGCTCTTCCTCGATCTTCTCGTCGCTCATGTCCTCGTCCTCGCGGCAGTGAGGCAGGATGCCCTCCTCCACGCCGACCAGGAACACGTGCGGATATTCCAGGCCTTTGGAGGCATGCAGCGTAGACAGCCGCACGGCGTCGGGATCTTCCTCGCGTCCTTCGAGCATGCTCATCAGCGCCACGGTCTGCGTCAGTTCGAGCAGGTTCTTGCCGTCGCTGCCGAAGCCGTCGGCGTTGTCATAGCCGGTGGCTTCCTCGCCCTCGGCCGCTTCCGGCTTGGTGCCCTTGCGCTTGAGCCATTCGAGGAACTCCAGCGTATTGGTCCAGCGCGACTGCGCCTGGCGCTCGTCGAAACTGTCGTAAAGATAGGCCTCGTAATGGATGCCGGCCATCAGGTCGTCAAGCACTTCGGTAGCCGGGTCCTTGGCCGCGCGCTCGGCCAGCCGCACCATCGATTCGCAGAACACGCGCAGCGGCTCCAGCTGGCGCGGCTGCAACTTGCCCTCGATGCCGCCCATCATCGCCGCTTCGAACAGCGACACCTTGGCCTGCCCGGCGAAGGTGCCCAGCACTTCGAGCGTGGTGTTGCCGACGCCGCGCCGCGGCGTGGTGATCGCGCGGATAAAGGCGGGATCGTCGTCGGGATTGGCGATCAGGCGCAGGTAGGCGCAGATGTCCTTGATCTCGGCCTTGTCGAAGAAGCTCTGGCCACCCGACAGCACGTAGGGAATGCGCTCGCGCCGCAGAATCTGCTCGAACAGCCGCGCCTGGTGGTTGCCGCGGTACAGGATGGCGTAGTCGCGGAACTGCGCGCGGCGCTCGAACTTGTGCGCCGACAGGCGGAACACCACCGACTCGGCCTCGTGCTCCTCATCGTTCATCGGGTGGATGGCGATCGGGTCGCCCATGCCGTGCTCGCTCCACAGCTTCTTGTCGAACAGCTTGGGATTGTTGGCGATGACCGCGTTGGCCGCTTCCAGGATGCGCACGGTGGAGCGGTAGTTCTGCTCCAGCTTGATTACCTTGAGGTCGGGGAAGTCGGTCTGCAGCCCGCGCAGGTTGTCCAGCGTGGCACCGCGCCAGCCGTAGATAGCCTGGTCGTCGTCACCCACCGCGGTGAAGGCCGGCGCGCGCAGATGCGAGCCCCCTGCGAGCAGCTTGAGCAGCTGGTACTGGCAGGCGTTGGTGTCCTGGTATTCGTCGACCAGGAAGTAGCGCAACCGGTTCTGCCATTTCAGCTGTACCGCCTCATTGCGCGCGAACAGTTCTGCCGGCAGGCGGATCAGGTCGTCGAAATCCACCGCCTGGTAGGCGTTCAGCGTGGCGACGTAGTTGCGGTAGACCAGCGCGGCCTGGTGATCGTCGGCATTGGCGGCCTGCGCGATCGCGGCCTCGGGATCGACCATGCCGTTCTTCCACAGCGAGATCGTGCCCTGCACGCCGCGGATCAGCTTCTTGTCGGTGGTGCCGAGCTGCTCCTGGATCAGGCCGAAGCAGTCGTCCGAATCCATGATCGAAAACTGCGGCTTCAGGCCGACGTGCTCCGCCTCCATGCGCAGGATCTGCACGCCCAGCGAGTGGAAGGTGCAGACCGTCAGCTGCTTGAGCGGGATGCGCTTGCCGTCGCGCGTGGTCTTGCCTTCCATCAGCTTGCCGATGCGCTCCTGCATCTCCTTGGCCGCCTTGTTGGTGAAGGTAACGGCGGCGATATGGCGCGGCTCGAAGCCCTTGTCCTCGATCAGGTGCGCGATCTTCTGCGTGATCACGCGGGTCTTGCCGGAGCCCGCCCCGGCCAGCACCAGGCAAGGCCCGTCCAGGTAACGGACGGCTTCGGATTGGGCGGGGTTCAGGCCATGAGTCATGCGGGGCGGGCGTTCGGGGAGGCAGCGGAATCGACGGAAAAAGCGGGGATTGCCGGCATCCCGTCACCCGGGCCTGCGGCAAAGCTGCCGATGTTAACACGCTCGCCGCGGCGGGTCAGTCAGCGCAAGCCGCGAGCGCGGGCGCGGCTGTGTCACCGGCGTAACACTTCGTAAAGACTGGAGCCAATGGCATATCGCGACACTCTAACCAGTGTGTCCCCCGGTCCGCCGGATCGCTTGGGCATGCACAAATCATCACATCGGAGCCAACAATGAAAACCATGCAAACTTTGACCAAGGTGACCCTGATCGGCATGACGGTCGCGGCCTTTGCCGGTTGCGCGGACATGACCCCGAAACAACGTAACACCGCCATCGGCGCCGGTGCCGGCGCGGTGGGCGGCGCCGTCCTGACCGACGGTAGCGCGCTGGGTACGCTGGGCGGCGCGGCCGTGGGCGGCGTGATCGGCAACGTGGTCACCGACGACAAGAAGAAGTAAGGCCGGCGTGCAGCGGCGGGTACGGTACCGGAAGGCAGGCTCTGGCCTTGGTTTGACAAAGGCCGGGGCCTCCCGTACATTGCGCGCATCCGACCGGGAGAGCGCGCATCGCTTGCGCCGCCGAAGGGGTATCACCCGAAAACTCTCAGGCACCACGGACCGGTCGGATCGGCATGCAACATGCACACGATGCATGCCGCACTCTGGAGAGCGGCACCCGCCATTCGTGGCGAGCGTGCCCACCGAAGGGGCGCGCGAGCCTGGGTCCACCGGATCCGCCTCGTAATCTCTCAGGTATCGAGGACAGAGGGGTCATCCGCCGCAGCGGATTGCTGGCCATATCGGCGAGCGATGGTTGCGGCGGATGGCCCTTTTCGTTTTCGCCAACCGAGACTGCCCGAGGATTCCATGACGCTCCAGGCCACGCCCCTCAACGCTATCCACCGCGCCCTCGGCGCCCGCATGGTCGACTTCGGCGGCTGGGACATGCCGGTCAACTATGGCTCGCAGATCGAAGAACACAACGCCGTGCGCAACGACGCCGGCATGTTCGACGTCTCGCACATGTGCGTGGTCGATCTCGCCGGCCCCAATACCCGCGGCTTCCTGCGCGGCCTGCTGGCCAACAACGTCGACAAGCTGCAGACGCCGGGCAAGGCACTGTACTCGTGCATGCTCGACGAGCACGGCGGCGTGATCGACGACCTGATCGTCTATTTCTTCGCAGAGGACCGTTTCCGCCTGGTCGTCAACGCCGGCACCGCGGTCGGCGACATCGACTGGATCCGCGCCCGCAACGACGCCACCGGCAGCGGCGTGACCATCACGCCGCGCCGTGAAGATGTCGCGCCCGCGGGCGTGCAGCCGCTGGCAATCGTCGCCGTGCAAGGTCCCAACGCCCGCGCCAGGGTGTGGAGCACGTTCCCGTCGACCCAGCCTTCCGATGCGCTCAAGCCGTTCAATGCCGTGGTGGTGCAGGACCCCGCCCTCGGCGAAGTGATGGTGGCGCGCACCGGCTATACCGGCGAAGACGGCTTCGAACTGGTGGTGCCGGCCGCCAGCGTTGCCGGCCTGTGGGAAAAACTGCAGGCTGCGGGCGTGCGCCCCGCCGGCCTGGGCGCGCGCGACACGCTGCGCCTGGAAGCCGGCATGAACCTGTACGGCCAGGACATGGATATCAAGGTCTCGCCGCTGGACGCGGGCCTGGCGTGGACCGTCGACCTGCAGAGCGAGCGCGACTTCACCGGCAAGGCGGCGCTGGCCGCCAACGGCCAGCAGCAACAGTTCCTCGGCCTGATCCTGCGTGACAAAGGCGGCGTGCTGCGCGCCCACCAGAAGGTCATCACCCCCGCCGGTGACGGTGAAATCACCAGCGGCACCTTCAGCCCCTCGCTGTCGCAATCGATCGCGTTCGCGCGCCTGCCCCGTGGCGTGAACGTGGGCGACACCGTGCAGGTGGAGATCCGCGACCGCAAACTCAACGCGACTGTGGTTAAACTGCCGTTTGTGCGTCATGGCAAGGCACTCGTGAGCTAAGGGAAAGTCCCGCTCACCCAACGGTCGCCCTCGCCTGCCGGCGCGTTTTGCAATGCGCGCCGGGCAGGCATCACCCAACAAGAATCAGATCTGAATCCGGAGAACCTTCATGAATTTCCCCGCTGACCTCAAGTACACCGAGTCGCATGAGTGGGTGCGCGTCGAAGCCGACGGCACGCTCACCATCGGCATCACCGACCACGCCCAGGACGCGCTGGGCGACATCGTCTTCCTGGAACTGCCCGAAGTGGGCAGGTCGGTCGGTGCCGGCGACGCGCTGGCCGTGGTCGAGTCGGTAAAGGCCGCGTCCGACATCTACGCCCCCGTGGCCGGCGAAGTGATCGCCGTCAACGAAGCCGCCACCGCGGCGCCGGAAAGCGTCAACGCCAACGCCTTCGACGCGTGGCTGTTCAAGCTCAAGCCGGCCAACGGCGACGACGTCAACGGCCTGATGTCGGCCGATGCCTACAAGGCCAGCGTCGGCGCCTGATCGCCCCGTCGGTCCCGCACACGGGATCGACACACTGCATTGCAGCGCCGCGGCACGGCTGACCACCTGCCGCAGTGCTCCCTTCGAGGTTCTTGCCAATGAACGCCCCGCTTCCCATGAATGCCGCCCAAGGTAACCGGCCCACGCTGGCCGAACTGGAGGCGCGCGACGCCTTCGCCGCCCGCCATATCGGCCCCGATACCCCCGAGCAGCAGCACATGCTGAAGGTGCTCGGCTATGACAGCCGCGCCGCCCTGATCGACGCCGTCATCCCCGCCGCCATCCGCCGCCGCGACGGCATGCCGATGGGCGAGTTCACCGAGCCGCTGAGCGAAGAGGCCGCGCTGGCAAAGCTGCGCGGGCTGGCGGGCAAGAACAAGGTGCTGAAGAGCTTTATCGGCCAGGGCTACTTCAACACCATCACGCCCGGCGTCATCCTGCGCAACATCTTCGAGAACCCGGCCTGGTACACCGCCTACACGCCCTACCAGCCGGAAATCTCGCAAGGCCGCCTGGAAGCGATGCTGAACTTCCAGCAGATGGTCACTGACCTGACCGGGCTGGATATCGCCAACGCGTCGATGCTGGACGAGGGCACCGCCGCCGCCGAAGCGATGACGCTGCTGCAGCGCGTGAACAAGCACGACTCCAATGTCTTCTTCGTCGCCGACGACGTGCTGCCACAGACCCTGGAAGTGGTACGCACGCGCGCGCTGCCGCTCGGCATCGAGGTCAAGGTCGGCCCCGCCGCCGATGCCGCTGCCGCGGGCGCGTTCGGCGTGCTGCTGCAATACCCGGGGGTGAACGGCGATATCAATGACTACCGCGCCATCGCCGACGCCGTGCACGCCGCCGGCGGCCTGGTGGTCGCTGCCGCCGACCTGCTGGCGCTGACGCTGATCGCTGCGCCGGGCGAATGGGGCGCCGACGTCGCGGTGGGCAACTCGCAGCGCTTCGGCGTGCCGCTCGGCTTTGGCGGCCCGCACGCCGGCTACATGGCGGTGAAGGACGCGTTCAAGCGCTCGATGCCGGGCCGACTGGTCGGCGTGACCATCGACGCGCAGGGCAACCAGGCTTACCGCCTGGCGCTGCAGACGCGCGAGCAGCATATCCGCCGCGAGAAGGCGACCTCCAACATCTGTACCGCGCAGGTGCTGCTGGCGGTGATGGCGTCGATGTACGCGGTCTACCATGGTCCGCAGGGCCTGAAGCGTATCGCCCAGCGCGTGCATCGGCTGACCGCGACCCTGGCCGCGGGCCTGGAGGCACTGGGCTTTGTGCGCGCCAATGCCAGCTTCTTCGACACGCTGACGCTGGAAACCGGCTTCAACACCGACGCGATCCACGCCGCCGCCACCGCGCGCGGCATCAACCTGCGCCATGCCGGCGCCACCCGCGTCGGCATCTCGCTGGACGAGACCGCCTCCCGCGCCGACGTGGTCGCGTTGTGGGAGATCTTTACGCAAGGCAAGCCGCTGCCCGCCGAGGTCGACTTCGACAAGCTCGAGGCCGCCGCGCAGGACGCCTTCCCGTCCGCGCTGGCGCGCACCAGCGCCTACCTGACGCACCCGGTGTTCAACACGCACCACGCCGAGCACGAGATGCTGCGCTACCTGCGCATGCTGGCCGACAAGGACCTGGCGCTGGACCGCACCATGATCCCGCTGGGCTCCTGCACGATGAAGCTGAATGCCACCAGCGAGATGATCCCGGTGACCTGGCCCGAGTTCAGCCAGATCCACCCGTTCGCGCCGCTGGACCAGACCGTGGGCTACCGCGAGATGATCGACCAGCTCGAGGCCATGCTGTGCGCCGCCACCGGCTACGCCGCGGTCAGCCTGCAGCCCAACGCCGGCTCGCAGGGCGAGTACGCCGGCCTGCTGATCATCCACGCCTACCACGCCAGCCGCGGCGAAAGCCATCGCGACATCTGCCTGATCCCGTCGTCGGCGCACGGCACCAATCCGGCCTCGGCACAGATGGCCGGCATGAAGGTGGTGGTGGTGGCGTGCGATGAAAATGGCAACGTCGACCTCGACGACCTGGCGAAGAAGGCCGAGCAGCACAGCAACAACCTGGCGGCGATCATGATCACCTACCCGTCCACGCACGGCGTGTTCGAGCAGGGCGTGCAGCAGATCTGCGAGATCGTGCACCGGCACGGCGGCCAGGTTTATGTCGACGGCGCCAACATGAACGCGATGGTCGGCACCGCGGCGCCGGGACAGTTCGGCGGCGACGTGTCGCACCTGAACCTGCACAAGACCTTCTGCATCCCGCACGGCGGCGGCGGCCCCGGCGTCGGTCCGGTCGCGGTCGGCGCGCACCTGGCCGACTTCCTGCCCAACCAGGACAGCGTCGGCTATCGCCGCGACGAGCGCGGCATCGGCGGCGTGTCGGCGGCGCCGTTCGGCTCGGCCAGCATCCTGCCGATCTCGTGGATGTATATCGCGATGATGGGCTCGGCCGGCCTGACCGCGGCGACCGAGAACGCAATCCTGGCTGCCAACTATGTCGCCAAGCGCCTGGCGCCGTACTACCCGGTGCTCTACACCGGCCAGCACGACCTGGTCGCGCACGAATGCATCCTGGACCTGCGCCCGCTGCAGAAGGAAACCGGCATCAGCAACGAAGACGTGGCCAAGCGCCTGATGGACTACGGCTTCCACGCGCCGACCATGAGCTTCCCGGTGCCGGGCACGCTGATGATCGAGCCGACCGAGTCCGAAGCACTGCATGAGCTGGACCGCTTCATCGACGCCATGATCGCGATCCGCCAGGAAATCGGCCGCGTTGCCGACGGCACCTTCGACCGCGACGACAACCCGCTCAAGCACGCCCCGCACACCGCCGCGGTGGTCACCGCCAACGAGTGGACCCACCAGTACACGCGCGAGGAAGCCGCCTATCCGGTGGCCTCGCTGCGCACGCAGAAGTACTGGCCGCCGGTCGGCCGCGCCGACAACGTGTACGGTGACCGCAACCTGTTCTGCGCCTGCGTGCCGGTCAGCGACTACGTGGTGGACTGAGCCGGCATCCCGGCCACAAGCTAAGCTGTACTCAGGGCGCCGCGCAATGCGGCGCCCGCCGGCCTGGTCCGGCGTCAATCTGGAGGCCGTCCGTGGCAGTCAGCGTATTCGATCTGTTCAAGGTGGGCATCGGCCCGTCGAGCTCGCACACCGTGGGGCCGATGCGCGCGGCGCTGATGTTCGTGCAGGGGCTGGAGCGCGACGGCCTGCTGCCGCAAGTCGCCAGCGTGCGGGTGGAGCTGTACGGCTCGCTCGGCGCCACCGGCAAGGGCCATGGCACCGACAAGGGCGTGATCCTGGGCCTGATGGGCGAGGCGCCCGACACCATCGATCCCGATGCCATCGACACCCGCCTCGCGGCCTTGCGCAAGTCGCGCGAGCTGTCGCTGCTGGGCTGCCATCTGGTGCCTTTCGTCGAAAAGGAGCACATCGCCTTCTACCGGCGCGAGGCCATGGCCGAGCATCCCAACGGCATGAAGTTCCACGCCTTCGATGGCGGCGGCGCCACGCTGCGCGAGGCGCGCTACCTGTCGGTCGGCGGCGGCTTCGTGGTCACCGCCGGCGCGCCCAATACGCAGGTGCTCAAGGCCGCGCAGCAGTTGCCGCATCCGTTCCGCAGCGGCAAGGAACTGCTCGGGATGGCCAGCGCCAGCGGCAAGAGCATCGCCCGGCTGATGCTGGAAAACGAACTGACCTGGCGCAGCGAGGCCGACGTCGTCAATGGCCTGCTGCATATCTGGGACGTGATGCAGGCCTGCGTGGCGCGCGGCTGCCGCACCGACGGCGAACTGCCGGGGCCGTTCAAGGTGAAGCGGCGCGCGCCCGAGCTCTACCGCAGCCTGACCGAACGCGCCGAGCGCACGCTGTCCGATCCGCTCTCGGTGATGGACTGGGTCAACCTGTACGCCATCGCCGTCAATGAAGAGAACGCCGCCGGCGGGCGCGTGGTCACGGCACCCACCAACGGCGCGGCCGGCATCATCCCGGCGGTGCTGCACTACTACGACCGCTTCGTGCCTGGCGCCAGCCGCGAGGGCGTGGTCGACTTCCTGCTGACCGCGGGCGCGATCGGGCTGCTGTACAAGCTCAACGCGTCGATCTCCGGCGCCGAGGTCGGCTGCCAGGGCGAAGTCGGCGTGGCCTGCTCGATGGCGGCCGGCGCACTCGCCGCGGTCACCGGCGGCAGCCCGGAACAAGTGGAAAACGCGGCCGAGATCGGCATGGAGCACAACCTCGGCCTGACCTGCGACCCGGTCGGCGGACTGGTGCAGATTCCGTGCATCGAGCGCAACGCGATGGCGTCGGTCAAGGCGGTCAACGCCGCGCGCATGGCGCTGCGCGGCGACGGCACGCACTACGTGTCGCTCGATTCGGTGATCAAGACCATGCGCGAAACCGGCGCCGACATGAAGACCAAGTACAAGGAAACCGCGCGTGGCGGCCTGGCGGTGAATATCGTGGAGTGCTAGCGCCGGTGCGGCGTATCATGGCGGCGTTCCCCGGCCAAACAACAAGAGGACGGCCATGCAGACCTTCCACCAGCTGTTCGACGAGACCTCGTCCACCTTCACCTACCTGCTGATCGACGCCGCCACCGGGGACGCGCTGCTGATCGATCCGGTCGACCACCAGCTCGAGCGCGACCTGCAATTGCTGCAGCAGACCGGCGCGCGCCTGGCGTGGGTGATCGAGACCCATGCCCATGCCGACCACATCACCTCGGCCGGCCACCTGGCGCTGCAGACCGGCGCGCATACCGCGGCGCCGTCCGGCTGCGACATCAAGCCCGCGCACAAGCAGCTGATCGACGGCGACACCGTCACTTTCGGCAAGCAGGTGCTGCGCGCCATCCATACCCCCGGGCACACCGCCGGCAGCATGAGCTACCTGTGGGAAGAAGCCGGTGCCGGCGGCACGGTGCGCCGCATCTTCACCGGCGATGCGCTGCTGATCGATGGCTGCGGCCGCACCGATTTCCAGTCCGGCGACGCCGGCACGCTCTACGACAGCCTGACCCGCAAGCTGTTCGCGCTGCCAGACGACACGCTGGTCTATCCGGCCCATGACTACAAGGGCCACAGCGTGTCCACCATCGGCCATGAACGCGCGCACAATAGCCGCGTCGCCGGCCGCACGCGCGAGCAGTTCGTCGAGATGATGCGCAACCTGAACCTGCCGCGCCCCAGGCTGATCGATGTCGCCGTGCCGGCCAACCAGCGCCTGGGCCTGCGCGACGGCGAAAGCGTGCCGCACGGCGCCTGAATGCCTTCCCAACCCAGGAGTCCCTGCATGTCCACCTACACCGCTGAAGTCCTGTGGCAACGCGACGGCCAGGATTTCGCCGGCAACCGCTACAGCCGCCGGCATCTGCTGCGCTTTGACGGCGGCGCCGAAGTCCCGGGCTCGTCGTCGCCGCACGTGGTGCCGCTGCCGATGTCGGATGCCAGCGCGGTCGACCCGGAAGAAATGTTCATCGCCTCGCTGTCGAGTTGCCACATGCTGTGGTTCCTGTCGCTGGCAGCAAAGCAGCGCTTTGTCGTCGACCGCTATCTGGACGCGGCCACCGGTGTGATGGAAAAGAACGCCGACGGGCGCATGGCGATGACGGTAGTGACGCTGCGCCCGCAGGTCACGTTTGGCGGCGCGGGCGAGCCGACGCGTGAACAGCTCGACGCCCTGCACCATGCCGCGCACGAGGCCTGCTTTATCGCCAACTCGGTCAGGACAGAGGTGCGCTGCGAGCCGGTGTACGCCGGCGCCTGACCCACAGGCTCACCGCCATGCCCGCCAGCGTGCTGCCCGGCGCAGCGGCACCGTCGGCGCCCCCACGGACTGCCCGGGCGCGCCTGTGGCGCTGGCTGGCCGCGCCCCTGGCGGGGCTTGCCGCAATCGCCATGCTGCAAGACCACTTCCTTTATTTCCCCGAACGCGCTTCGGTCGGCGACATGGTCACGCCGGGGTTGCGCGCGTGGCCAGGCCCGGACGACTTCCGCGGACTGGTGGCCGAGCCGCGCGGGCCGGTGCGCGCCACCGCGCTGGTGTTCCACGGCAACGCCGGGCATGCCGGGCATCGCGACTACTACGCCAGTGCGCTGGCGCCGCTGGGCGTGCGCGTGATCCTGGCCGAGTATCCGGGCTACGGGCCCCGCCCGGGCACGCTGGGCGAGCGCAGCTTCGTCGCCGACGCGGAACAGTCGATTGCACTGGCGCGCCGCCAGTACGGTGCCCCGCTGCTGCTGATCGGCGAATCGCTGGGAGCGGGCGTGGCGGCGGCCGCGGCGGCGCGCCAGCGCGACCACGTTGCCGGCGTGCTGCTGATCACACCGTGGGACAAGCTGACGCACCTGGCCTCGCATCACTATCCCTGGCTGCCGGCCGGCTGGGTGCTGCGCGACCGCTACGACAGCGTCGCCAGCCTGGCGGGCTTAGGCCGCCCGGTGATGGTGGCGGTGGCCGAACGCGACACCATCGTGCCGGCACGCTTCGGCGAGGCGCTGCATGCGTCGCTGGGCGAACCGCGGCGGCTGGCGGTGATCCCCGGCGCCGGGCACAACGACTGGATCCGGCATGTCGACCAGGCCTGGTGGCAGGACGCCGCCGCGTTCCTGCTGGCCCCGCGCGCCGCACAAACAAATAACATCACGCCGCCAAAACACTGATTTGACTTACCCCTGCGGTCCGCAAATACTGGCCTTCACAGAACAGGCTTGCCGACTGCGCACCGGGCGGTGCGCCCAGCCTGGCAGCGCCGACATCCTTTGGGGGAACACCATCATGAAACAACGCCAGCCTCGCCAGCCGTATCTCGCGCTCGGCGCGCTGGCCATGGCCTGCGCCGTGGTGCCGGCCCAGGCCATGGCGCAAAACAAGCCGGTCGCCTACCCCGCCAAGGGCCAGAGCCAGCAACAGCAGGCCAGCGACGACGGCGCATGCTACAGCTGGGCCAAGCAGCAGAGCGGTGTCGATCCTGCCCAGGCGGCCAATGCGCCGCCGCCGGCCCAGGCCCAGAGCGGCCAGCGCGTGCGGGGTGCGGCGGGCGGCGCCGCAGCGGGAGCGGTGGCAGGAGCGATTGCGGGCGACGCCGGCAAGGGCGCGGCGATCGGCGCTGCAACGGGTACGGTCGCCGGCGGCATGGCGCACCGCCAGTCGCGCCGCCAGGCGAATGCGGCCAACCAGCAGGCCGCAGCCAACACCAGCCAGGCGATGGGTTCGTACTACCAGGCCTGGGGCGCCTGCATGCAGGGGCGCGGCTACAGCATCAAATAGGACCGCGCGCGGCTCGCCGCAGGCTCAGGACGCCCACCGGTCACACGCCTTGCGCACCGTTTCGCGCTGGCTGCGCGCATCCGCGTCGACCTGGCGCAGCCACTGGGCATCGCCGTCGCGACGCTCGGCCAGGGCGCGGATGTTGGCCAGCGCCTCGAGCGAGCCGAGCGCCTCGGCATGCGGCACCAGCGCGTCGCAGATCGACAGGATATGGTCCGCGATCGGCATGCGGGTCAGTTCGTTGGGGTGCACGTACTCGCCCTCCAGCCCGAAGCGGCAGGCCTGGAAGCGGTTGAAGGTGTACACCAGGTAGTCGTCTTCCTGCGGCATGAACGGGCGCGACAGCAGCAGGTAGCGCGCCAGCATCTGGATATAGGCGGCGATATCGCAGGCGCGCTGCACCGTCAGCGGCGTGTCCATCACGCGGACCTCGATGGTGCCGAACTCGGGCTTGGGACGGATATCCCAGTAGAAGTCCTTCATGCTTTCGATCACGCCGGTGTTGCGCATCTTCTCGAAGTACGCGGTGAAGGCGTCCCACGTCAGCAGGAACGGCGCCCGTCCGCTCATCGGGAAGGCCGCGACCGAGTTCAGCCGCGCCGAGGCAAAGCCGGTATCGACGCCCTGCACATAGGGCGAGGACGCGGCCAGTGCGACGAAGTGCGGCACATAACGGCCGATGGCGTGCAGCAGGAACAGCGATTCGTCCGCGCTGGGGCAGCCGATATGCACGTGCTGGCCGAACACGGTGAACTGCTTGGCCAGGTAGCCGTACAGCTCGGAGATGTACTGGTAGCGCGGCGAATCGGAGATGGTGCGGTCGGACCATTGCTGGAACGGATGCGTGCCGCCGCCGGCGATGCCCAGGTTCAGCGAGTGCGAGGCCGCCACCATCAGGTCGCGCATCACGGTCAGCTCTTCCAGCGCCTGCTGGTAGCTGTGGCAGATGCCGGTGCTGATCTCGATCATCGACGGACTGATCTCGGGCTTGATGTCGCCGGCATGCTGGGCGCCCTTGAGCGCGCGCAGCAGGTCAGGCGCGAACGGCGCCAGGTCATAGTCATGCCGGTTGACCAGCTGCAGCTCCAGCTCGACGCCGAAAGTCAGCGCCTCGGATTGCTTGAACGGTTCGAGCGACATCAGCGCCCTCCTCCATTGGCCCGGATATCGACGCGGACTTCGCCTGCGTAGCGCAACGCCCAGGCCGCGATCACCGGACCGAAAAGTTGTTCGATGGCCAGCGCGCACAGGATGATGGCGGCCAGCGGCTGCCCCGTGCCCGGGTACAGGCGCGCGACGTCATGCATCAGCAGGTAGGCCAGGCCCGACATCGGCGCCAGCGCCAGCCCCAGTGCCATGCACTGGCGCAGGCTCAGGCCCGAGAACGAGCCCAGCGACACCACCCCGGCCAGCTTGGCGACGTGGCGCAGCACCACCAGCGCGATGGCGTAGACGCCGCCCACGGCCCAGTCCTGCGCCGTCAGCGGCAGGCCCAGCGACACCACCATGACGATGATCAGCAGGCTGCCGGCGCTGCCGAAATGTGGCGGCCACACGTGCGGCTGGTCGTCCTGGTGCTTGAACACCACGCCGGCCAGCATCAGCGTCAGCGGCATCGACAATTTTAGAACCCGGGTCAGCGCCAGCGTGAACAGCACCAGGCCCACCAGCACCAGGAAGCTGTAGTGGTCGTCGGCCGACATGCGGCCGTAGATGGCATGGCCGAGCTTGCCCACTACCCACGCCAGCAGGCACGAGCCCAGCAGCAGGTACAGCGGGTGCAGCAGCGCGGCGCCCAGGTTGCCGTATTCCGAATGCAGCCAGCCGGTGGCGACCTGCACGATGGCGGCGGCATAGATGCTGTTGAGCGCGGCCATCGCCAGCAGCCGCTCGGTGACCTGCCCGTCCGCGCGCAATTCGTTTTTAAGCTGCAGCACGATGGTGGGCGAGGTGCTGACGGCGATACCCCCGGCCAGGATCGCCACGCCGGGCGAGGCGCCGATCCACTGCAGCACCGCCGCCACCAGCCCCCAGGTCAGCAGGCTTTCAAAGGCACTGGTGAGCAGCAGCCAGCGGTTGGCGCGCAGCCAGGTCAGCGAAAGGCGGTGGCCGAGTTCGAACAAGGCCAGTGCCAGCGCCATATCGATCAGGATACGGGTCTGGTTGATCATGTTCTCGTCGACGATGCTGCGGCCCAGCATGCCCGCGCACAGCCCCGCCGCGGCATAGCCGACGATGCGCGGGCAGCGCAGCCAGCGCCGGCTCAGCTCGCCCGCGAGGCCGGCGCCGACCAGGGCCAGTCCGACCCAGAACAGGCCGCCGGGCACGAGCGGGAGGCTTGGAAAAAGTTGGCTCAGTCCATTCATGGCGACATGGTAATGTAAGCACTTCACAATCCATGTCAGTGATTGTCCGACACCGCACCAAACGCCCGCCTTATTTCCGTCATCTTCCCGTAAAAAACGCCATCTGCAGATGGCGTTTTTTACATGCCTTACATCTTCAGCCGATTCGCAGGCCGCAAGAGCCCTTTCAGACGCCCCACATCTTCCATACCGGCCGGGTGGCCTTCAATGCTGTCTCGACCTGCCCGTACAGCGTGCGCGTGGTGCCCTGGGCGGCGCCACGGGCACGCGCCTGGTCGAAGTAGCCCAGCGCGGCTTCGCGCTGGCCCTGACCGAGCGCGGACTGCACCGCGCGCAGGTACACCTCGGCGTCCCAGTCGTCACGCGCGGCGAAGGCGGCAACAAAGTCCGCCAGCGCAGCGTCATGGCGGCGCGCGGCGTTATGCACCAGGCCGCGCTGCACGCGCGCGCCGGCCTGGTCCTGCGGATCGCCCTCGGTCAGCGCCACCGCCTGTTCGAACAGCGGCAGCGCGCGCTCGGGCTCGCCCAGCTCGCGCCAGACCTGGCCGAAACGGTTGTACAGCCAGGCATCCTCGACCAGCAGCGCGCGCCGCTGCTGGGTCTCGATCTCGGCCAGCGCATCGGTGCGGTCGTGCTCGTCCATGCCCGCCATGCGGGCCTGCAGCAGCGCGGCATAGTAAGCGCGCGCATGCGCCATCGGGTGCGCGGCCTCGCTGCGGGCTTCCACCGGCAGCGCGTCCAGGCGCGCATCCATGTGCGCCATCGCGGCGCGCGCGGCCTCGGCCGGCTCGGCGCCGCCAAGCGCCTTCCAGGCGGCGATCATGCGGCTGAAGGCCCAGGTCACGTCGGCCGGGTTGCGCTCGAGCGGGTAGCGGTTGAGCACCTCGCCCGCCAATTCCGCCACCTTCTGGTGCTGGCCCGCGTCGGCGTGGCAATCGAGCAGGTCGATCCAGTGCTCGATGAACTCGCTGGCGGCCATGCCCCGGCGGTGCAGCGCGATGCGCTCGTCGGCATGCGCGGCGTCGGCCGGCAGGCTGCGCGCCAGCAGCCGGCACAGCAGCGAATAGACATGGGAGTCGGCATTGCCGCCATGGCCGGCGGCATCGCCCTGGCCCGTGGCGAAATACTGGTCGAAGCGCGCCACCCCAGCGCGCCCGGCCTGCACCAGCAGCGGACGCAGCGCGGCTTCGGCGGCGGGCACGTCGTCGATGAATTCGCCAAGCGCCATCGCGGCGCGGTAGTAGCCGGCGCCGTCGTCGGACTGGTCGCTCAGCGTGAAGCGCAGCCACGGCTCGCGCTCGGCCGGCGCGGTGCCGCCGCTGTCGTCCCCACGCTGCGCCAGCTGGTAGCGCCAGGCCAGCTCGCGTACCTGGCTCTGCGGGTCGGGGACCTGGCGCAGGTAGACGCCGAGGTCGTCGAGCGCGCCCTGCAGATCGCCAACGCCATGGCGCAGCGGCGCGCGCAGCCGGCGCGCCTCGGGGTGGTCCGGGTGTTCGGCGAGCACGCGCGCGGCCTGGTCGGCGGCGACGGCATCGCCGGCCGCGGCATCGAGCTCGAGCAAATGCGGGTTGTCCAGCGCGACCCGGCCCAGGCAGATGCGCATCAGCGGCTCCGCCGGCACGCCGGCGGCCTCGGCGCGGGCGATGTAGTCCGACACCAGCGGCGCGATATCGTCGGCGCCCAGGTCGGGGTTGCGCACCATCAGGTCGTACCAGTAGCGCGCGGCGCCGGCCATGTCGCCCAACCGGAGCGCCGCCAGGCCGGCGTGGAAGTGCGCGGCCCATTCTCCCGTCAGCAGGCCGCTGCGCTGCGCCGCCTCGTGCAGCCTCGGACGGGCCTCGGCATCGCGGCCCAGGCTCATCAGCATGGCGCCGTAGCGGTGCGCGATTACGCCGCGCGAGACCCAGCGGTGCGGCGGCTGCAGCGGCAGCGTGTCGAGCCGCGCCAGGGCCTCGTCCAGCACCGCCAGCGCGGCGCCGGCATCGCCGCTGTCAAAGTGCAGCCGCGCCCGCAGCGTGACGAAATCCACCACCTCGGGGCGCGCCAGCGATAACTGGTCGGCGATCTGCAGCGCTTCGGCGAAGCGCCCCTGGTTGGCTAGCCCGATGGCGTGGTCGTAGCTGGCTTCCTGCTCGGACACGTACTGCTCCTAAAGATTGTGCAAGTGCGGGATTATGCGCCACTGGAGCGCAGGGGCGTCAGCATCGATGGTGATCCGACGGATCCCCTCAACTGTCCAACGTCAGGTCTTGCCTGGAACGGGGCTCGGACGACTCGACACTACCATCGGAATGTTCCGGCGAGATTCGGGAAATCGGCCATATAAACCCGGTATTGCTGCGACTACGGTCAAAAGGTAAGTGCTGATGCTTGCGCGTCTATGTCGCTCCAACGACCGAGGTCACAATGAAAGCCTACATCTCCGTGAGACCGTCGTATCTTGCACTGATGGCCGCCCTGCTACTAAATGTGCCCGCGCACGCGCAATGGAGGCGCCCGCCGACGGTGCCTATGCAAGTCGGCGCGAATCCGGTCAGTGCTGCTGATATTGTGGGGCGAGACCTGGATATGATCGGCCTCGGAGGGGTGGGCCATGTGGGAATCTGGACCGGAAACCTCGTCATTGAAGCACTGAACACAAGTGGCAATGCCATCAATACGAATTCCCTTTTCGATTTCAAGTCGCGCACCCGATATTGGGGTGCCGTATTTGTTGACGGGCTGGAAAAAATGCCATCGCAGCGAATGTGTACCGATGCGAGCTGCTCCTACCTGGTGGCGCTTGGCATGAAGGAAGCAATCATACAAAACGCCCTGGTCATCAAACAGATTGGCGCCGACTACACGGTTGCGGACGGCTATATCTCGGCGCTCCCCGCTTGCTCACCACCTGCTTGCATAAGCTATCGTCGTCCGGTACGCGGCCTCTATCGATGCGACAAATTTGTTGTGGACGCCTTTGCGCCGCTGTCGAATGTCAACCTCGAACTCTGGAACGTCATGTCAAGGACGAATCGGCCATCCATGCTCTTTAGTTCCTTTAATGAGCGAGGCGTCGTCCTTCAGCCAAAATGAGTCACAGCGGAGGCTTATGTCATGCCCAGGCTCGCCACCATCGTGAGCGTTATCGGAACCGCACTCGCGGGCGCAATGGCGTACGGTTTCCTCTCAGGTGGTCACGATGACAAGCTGCTGACCGCAGCTTCTTCGGCAAAGCCCTTTGGATCTTCACCAGCAGACGCCAATCCGACTATCGCCGATACCGCTGCTACGGCCGCCGAGCAATCAGAGCCAGCCGATCCAGGCAGGTTTTCCAGCAAAATTCGAGACATCCTGGAGAACACCGATCTGACTGCTGACGAGAAATCGGATCAACTATGGAGAATCTTTGAACGCCATGCGCGGGAGCCGGAGACCGCACGCTATCTGCTGGATTCGATGCAGTTCATTAAGCCGATAAACAAGAAACGTGTGATTGAACGTGTTGAAGCAGCATTGCATCGTGGCACCCATGAAGACGGCGTGAAGCGGGCGCTGATTAATCTTCTTGCCGCGCAATTTGAACGCGATGCGGCGATTACTGCCGCTGCAGAAGCCCAGCTTCCGGGCAACCCCTTGGTGCTTGCGTCGCTGCGTAAGGCGGCAAATTCCGGTGATCATGCAACCGCTCATCAGGCGGTATTGCAGTACTCGCGGCTTGGTGAAGTGCAGGATAGCCTCACTCAGTTAGGCACGGCGAGGTCAAATGGCGCAATTGATACCAGCGAATATGCAAGGGAAATCGCCTTTCACCTCCCTCTCATTAAGGATCCCGTACAACAGCAACAGTTGTTGGATCTCATGGAAGGTTGCGATCTTCCCGGCCAGGAACTGGCAGACCTGCTGGCGACGACAGCCCAGTTGCCCCATGCGCTTTCGTCCCTTGCACCCGTTGCACTGCACACCATCCGCAGGATTCTCGATAACAACCCACCGGCCTTTGCCGTCGATTTACTGGACATGGATGTCCTGGCGCTGGCTCGGTACAACCGTTGGGCCGGCGCCAGCAGCGAAATTGCGCACGCCCTGTCCGGCGAACCGGTGCCAGACCTGCTTGCCAACCTGGTTATGCTTCCGGATGCGGATCCTCGCGCCCTTATTGCCGTAGCGGTTTCACCAATGTCCGAACCCGTGATGCAGGTCCTGACTGAACGCGGCTTGGTGAATGAAGCGCTTCAGCGACTGGACCGGTTTGAATCAGCCCCCGGGGATACTGCCGTAGCGAGCGGCATCGTTGCAGATATCCGAGCAAAACTGATCAGGCACTTGCTTAGCCCCATCTCCCCAGCGAGCGCCTTGAAACCGGTGGATCCACTCAAGTAGCGCTCAACGATATCGCGCTTGAACTTCTCATCATAATTCGCCATGAAAAACACCCCAAAGGTTGGATGCGTGTCCAACTTTTGGGGTGCCGTTCAAGAGGATGGCGCATCCCGTAGCGCGGAACTGCCGGATCGACGGCTTACTTCCCGCCCACCGTCTCCAGCACCGTCCACTTGCCGCCCACGACCTTGTAGACCGTGATGCCGCCATCCTTCAGGTCGCCGCGCGCGTCGTACGCCAGCGTCTTGGTGGTCACGCCCTGCATGTTGGTGGCGGCCAGCACCGGCAGGTAGCGCGCCGGGTCGGTCGAGCCGGCCTTGACCATGGCCGTCATCATCGCGGTGGCGCCGTCATAGGCGTACGGCGAGTAGGTCTGCACCTTCGAGCCGAAGCGCTTCTCGTACTTCTTCTCGTAGGCGGCGCCGCCGGGCATCTGATCCAGCGGCAGGCCGGCCAGCGACACCACGGTACCTTCGGCGGCCGGGCCGGCGAGCTTCAGGAAGTTGTCGGTCTTGGACATTTCGCCCGACACCAGCGGGGCCTTGATGCCCAGTTCCTTGACCTGCTTGGCCATCGGCGCGGACTGCGTCTCGGCGCCGCCGTAGAAGATGATGTCCGGGTTGCTGCGCTTGATGTTGGTCAGCACGGCCTTGAAGTCCACCGCCTTGTCGTTGGTGAACTCGCGGCGCACGACCTTGCCGCCGGCGGCCTTGGCGGCCTTTTCGAACTCGTCGGCCAGGCCCTGGCCGTAGGCGGTGCGGTCATCGACGATGGCGATGTTCTTCGCGCCCAGCTTCTTCACCACGAAGGCGCCGATCACCGAACCCTGCTGGGTGTCCGAAGTCATCATGCGGAAGGTGGTCTTGAAGCCCTGCTTGGTGTATTCCGGCGCGGTCGCCATGGCGATCTGCGGAATGCCGGCGCGGTTGTAGACCATCGACGCCGGGATGGTGGTGCCCGAGTTGAAGTGCCCCAGCATGCCCTGGATGCCGTTGTCGACCAGCTTCTGCGCCACCACCGAGCCGGTCTTGGGATCGGCCTGGTCGTCTTCGGAGACCAGCACGAACTTGACTTCCTTGCCGCCGATCTTGGGCTTGGTGGCATTCATGTCCTCGATCGCGAGGATGATGCCATTCTGCATGTCCTTGCCGTACTGGGCCTGGCCGCCGGTCATCGGGCCGGCGTAGCCCAGCTTGATTTCCTGCGCCTGCGCGAACGCGGCGGAGGCGGCGGTCAGGCCGGCCAGGGTCAGGGCAACGGTCATTGCCGTCTTGTGGAAGGTCGAGCTCATCAGATCTCCTTGGGTCCCAAATGGTGCCGATGTGGTGCCGTTGCCGGCAGTTGTATTGCGGCGCGGCCTGGCAGTGCCGCACCGTGCTTTCTCTGCGCGTCGGGGCGGGATCGCCGCCGCCGCCGCGCGCTTCGACATGACGCCGTCCGAGGGTTGCCTCAGCCGATCGTCATCAAACTGGCATTGCCGCCCGCCGCCGCGGTGTTGACCGAGAGCGAGCGCTCGATCAGCAGACGGTCGAGCGCAATATTCCGTTCCCCCTGCGCCAGGCCCTGCACGCCGATGATCGGACCGGAGCGCGCCGCCACCTGCTCGCAGACCGTGCGCAGCTGGTCCGAATCGCCGTGGTGCAGCACCGCATCGATTGCCGTGTCCGCCGCGGTCCAGTCGGCCACCATGCGGACGCGCGATTGTACGCCCTTAGGCAGGCGCGCAAACAGCCCCCGGCCGACAGGGTTTTCCGGCCATACCGCCTCGGCGCCGACCGTCAGCACGGCGCCCAGCTGCAGCGCCAGGTCGGCCTCCTGCGTGGCCAGGCACAACACCCGCTCGCGCGCCAGCAGGGTGTAGGTGTTGCGCTCGCCGGTGGGTCCCGCCAGCGTCACCGCCAGGCCCGAGGCCGAGGCCTCGGCGAAGCGCTCGCACGCGGCCGCCACCTCGGGCAGCTCGCGGCGCGCCCACTCGCGGAAGGCCTCGGTGGCGCGCACGGCTTCGTCGTCCGGTCCCACGGTCTGGGCGCCGCCGGCGCCGGCATTGACGTCGGCCGCGCGCACGCTGCGCGCCACCGCGTCCTGCGGACAGACCGACAGCAGCCGGTGCAGGTAGAGCGGGCCGCCGGCCTTGGGACCGGTGCCCGACAGCGCCTCGCCGCCGAACGGCTGCACCCCCACCACCGCGCCGACGATATTGCGGTTCACATACAGGTTGCCCACCTGGGCGCGGCTGACGATAAACGAGATGGTCTCGTCGATGCGGGTATGGATACCCAGCGTCAGGCCATAGCCGGTGCCGTTGATCTGGCTGACCATGGTGTCCAGCGCCGCGCGCGGGAACCGCACCACGTGCAGCACCGGGCCGAAGACTTCGCGCTTGAGCTCCTCGATGCTGTCCAGCTCGATCAGCGTCGGCGGCACGAAGGTGCCGTGGCGGCAGCTGGCGCCCTGGGCGGCGTTGGGGTCGGCCTGATGGACGCGGCGGCCCTTGGCGCGCATCGCATCGATATGGCGCACGATGTTGGCGCGCGCCTCTTGGTCGATCACCGGGCCGACATCGGTCGACAGGCGGTCCGGGTTGGCCATGGTCAGTTCCTGCATCGCGCCCTTGAGCATTTCCAGCACGCGCTCGGCCACGTCCTCCTGCAGGCACAGCACGCGCAGCGCCGAGCAGCGCTGGCCGGCCGAATCGAAGGCGGAATTGACCACGTCGCCGACCACCTGCTCGGCCAGCGCCGAGGAGTCGACGATCATCGCGTTCTGGCCGCCGGTTTCGGCGATCAGCGGAATCGGACGGCCGGCCGCGTCCAGGCGCCCGGCAACATTGCGCTGCAGGATACGCGCGACCTCGGTCGAGCCCGTGAACATCACGCCCTTGACGCGGGCGTCGCCCACCAGCGCGGCGCCGACGGTCTCGCCGCGGCCCGGCAGCAGCTGCACCGCGCCGGCCGGGACGCCGGCCTCGCGCAGCAGCTTCACCGCGGCGGCGGCGATCAGCGGGGTCTGCTCGGCGGGCTTGGCCAGCACCGGGTTGCCGGCGGCCAGCGCGGCCGCCACCTGGCCGGTGAAGATCGCCAGCGGGAAGTTCCACGGGCTGATGCAGACCACCGGACCGAGCGGGCGATGGGTCTCGTTGTCGAACCCGCGGCGCACCTCGGCGGCGTAGTAGCGCAGGAAGTCCACCGCCTCGCGCACTTCGGCGATGGCATTGGAGAAGGTCTTGCCGGCCTCGCGCATGATGATGCCCATCAGCGACTGCATCTGGGCTTCCATCAGGTCGGCGGCGCGCTCCAGCGCGGCGGCGCGCACCTCGGGCGGCGTCGCCTGCCAGATCGGCGCGGTATTGACCGCGGCCTGCAGCGCGGCGTCGACGTCGGCCTGGCTGGCTTCGGTGACATGGCCGACCACGTCCCGGTGATCGGCGGGGTTCAGCACCGGCGTGGTGATGGCATCGGCAAGCTGCGCGGCGACTTGCGCGGCGCCCAGCATCGGCTCGGCGACCAGGCGCTCGCCGGTGCCGGCCAGCAGCGCCGACGACAGCGAAGCCAGGCGATGCTCGTTGGCCAGGTCGATGCCGGCCGAGTTGGGCCGGCTCTTGCCATACAGCGTGCGCGGCGACGGAATGCGCGGATGCGGCAGGCCGAGCACGCCTTCGTCGCGATGCATGGCCTCGACCACCGCCACCGGATCGGCAACCAGCTCGTCCAGCGAGATGGTGTCGTCGGCAATGCGGTTGACGAACGAGGTGTTGGCGCCGTTCTCCAGCAGCCGGCGCACCAGGTAGGCCAGCAGCGTCTCATGCGTGCCGACCGGCGCGTAGATGCGGCAGGGCCGGTTGAACTTGCCGTCGGCGGTGGGGCCAACCACCTGGTCGTACAGCGGCTCGCCCATGCCGTGCAGGCACTGGAACTCATACTGGCCCGGGTAGTAGCTGTGGCCGGCGATCTGGTAGATCGCCGACAGCGTATGCGCGTTGTGGGTGGCGAACTGCGGGTAGATCGCGTCGGGCACCGACAGCAGCTTGCGCGCGCAGGCGAGGTACGACACGTCGGTGTAGACCTTGCGCGTGTAGACCGGATAGCCCTCCAGACCTTCCACCTGGCCGCGCTTGATCTCGCTGTCCCAGTAGGCGCCCTTGACCAGGCGGATCATCAGGCGGTGGCGGCTGCGGCGGGCCAGGTCGATCAGGTAGTCGATCACGAACGGGCAGCGCTTCTGGTAGCCCTGCACCACGAAGCCGATGCCGTTCCAGCCGGCCAGCTCGGGCTCGAAGCACAGGCGCTCGAGCAGGTCCAGCGAGATCTCGAGGCGGTCGGCTTCCTCGGCGTCGATATTGATGCCGATGTCGTACTGGCGCGCCAGCAGCGTCAGCGACTTCAGGCGCTCGTACAACTCGCCCACCACGCGCTCGTGCTGCGTGCGGCTGTAGCGCGGGTGCAGCGCCGACAGCTTGATCGAGATGCCCGGGCCCTCGTAGATGCCGCGTCCGCGCGAGGCCTGGCCGATGGCGTGGATGGCCTGCTCGTACGACGCCAGGTAGCGCGCGGCATCGGCCTCGGTCATGGCGGCCTCGCCCAGCATGTCGTAGGAGTAGCGGAAGCCCTCGGCCTCGTAGCGGCGCGCGTTGGCAAGCGCCTCGGAAATGGTCTCGCCGGTGACGAACTGCTCGCCCATCAGGCGCATCGCCATGTCCACGCCCTTGCGGATCAACGGCTCGCCGCCCTTGCCGATGATGCGCGTGAGCGCGCGGGTCAGGCCCGATTCAGTGTGCGTGGCAACCAGCTTGCCGGTCAGCAGCAGGCCCCAGGTGGCGGCGTTGACGAACAGCGAGGGGCTCTGGCCCAGGTGCGACTGCCAGTTGGCGCCGCTGATCTTGTCGCGGATCAGCGCGTCGCGCGTGGCCTTGTCGGGAATGCGCAGCAGGGCCTCGGCCAGGCACATCAGTGCCACGCCTTCCTGGGACGACAGCGAGAATTCCTGGATCAGCCCCTGCACCAGGCCTTCTCGTCCGGTGCCGACCTTCTGCTCGCGCAGCCGCGTCGCCAGTGCCTTGGCCATCTTGATCGCGGCCTCGGCCTGCTGCTGCGGCAGGCGCGCCTGTTCCAGCAGCACCGGCACGCAATCGGTTTCCGGACGGCGGTAGGCCGAAGTGATGGCCGCGCGCAGCACCGACTGCGGCTGGATGCTCTGCGCGAATTCCAGGAAGGGCTGCGGCGCGGCGTCGCCATGGACCATCTCGGTCCCGTCGCTGCCCTCGCCGTCAGCGCTGGCGGCTCCGGCATCGTACGGCAGGTGGCCGCGCTCGATCTGCTCGAGGTAGCTGAAGATCGCCTGCTTGATCAGCCAGTGCGGGGTGCGGTCGATCGATTGGGCAACGCGCTTGAGGCGGTCGCGGGAGGCGTCGTCGAGCTTGACGCCAAGGGTGGTGGTAGCCATTGCGGGCAATTCTCCGAAAGACTGGAGCCGCCGCCGGTGCTACCTCGTCCGTGCCGACAGGCAGGGGCGCGCGACCGGCCGCAGCCTGTGAGCTGGCGCGATCTTACTCCCGAAAATCAACAAGGTGCAACCTTGTGCAACCCTATCGAAAACCCTAATTATAGGGTTGCACTTTTGCTCCCATCTGCGGCCCGCTAGATCCGCAAGGGATCGATTTCCAGCTGCCAGCGCACCCCCTTCACCGCCGTGCCTACCTCTGCGAAAGTCTGTACCCACTCGGCTACAAACCGTTGCAGTACCGGGCGTGCGCTGGCTTCCACCAGCATCTGCGCCCGCTCGCGGTTGAACACGCGCACCATCGACATCGGCACCGGATCATGCAGTTGCACCCCCGCTGCCAGGGTGCAGTGCCCGGCATGCCGGCGCGCGGCCTCGAGGAACTCCAGCGCGCGCTCCAGCTGCCCGTGTTCGGCCGTGACCAGCACCTGGAAACAGAACGGGGGCAACCCGGCCTGGCGCCGCTCGCGCAACTGGCTGGCCGCGAATCCATCATAGTCATGGCGCGTCAGGGCCTGCAATGCGGGGGTATCGGGATAGCGGGTCTGGATCAGCACCTCGCCCGGCAGGCCCGCGCGCCCGGCCCGCCCCGCCACCTGCATCAGCGACGCAAACAGGTGCTCGGCGGCGCGGAAGTCGTGGCTGAACATGGCCGCGTCCGGATGGACGATGCCGACCAGGGTGACGCGCTGGAAGTCATGCCCCTTGGCCACCATCTGCGTGCCCACCAGGATGTCGACCTCGCCCGCGTGGACCTCGTCGAACATGGCCTGGGCGCTGCCCTTGCGGCGCGTGGAATCGGCGTCGATGCGGGCAATGCGGGCCTGCGGAAAGCGCGCCGCCAGCGCTTCCTCGATGCGCTGGGTGCCGCGCCCGAGCGGCGCGATATCGACATTGCCGCAGTCGGGACAGTGGTGCGGCACCGGCGCCTCGAGGCCGCAGTGGTGGCAGCGCAGGCGTCGCTCGGGCCGGTGCAGCACCAGGTACGCCGAGCAGCGCGGGCAGCCCGAGAGCCAGCCGCAGCTGTCGCAGGCAACCACCGGCGCATAGCCGCGCCGGTTCAGGAACAGCAGGCTTTGCTCGCCGCGCGCCAGGCGCGCGTCGATGGCCTCCAGCAACGGCACCGACAAGCCCTCGAACAGGGCACGCTGGCGCTGGCGCTCATGGTTCAGGTCGACCAGCCGCACCGCCGGCAGCGCCGCATCGGCCTGGGCGCGCTCGCGCAGCACCAGCTTGCGGTAGGTGCCCTGCCCGGCCCGCCACCAGGTTTCCATCGACGGCGTGGCCGAACCCAGCACCACCCGGATGCCGCGCTGCTTGGCGCGCCACACCGCCAGGTCGCGTGCGGAGTAGCGCAGCCCTTCCTGCTGCTTGTAGGAGGTGTCGTGCTCCTCGTCGACCACGATCAGCGCCAGCGCCGGCAGCGACGCCATTACCGCCATGCGCGTGCCCAGCACGATGCGGGCCTCGCCGCGGTGCGCCGCCAGCCACTGCAGGCTGCGCTCCTGGTCGGCCAGGCCGCTGTGCAGTACCGCCAGCGGCAACTGCGGGAAGCGCGCCGCAATGCGGCCCTGCAGTTGCGGGGTCAGGTTGATTTCCGGCACCAGCATCAGCACCTGCGCGTGCGGATCACGCGCCAGCACCGCCTGCATCGCATGCAGGTAGACCTCGGTCTTGCCGCTGCCGGTGACCCCATGCAGCAGGAACGGGGCAAAGCCTTCGGCCTCCGCAATGGCCTGCACCGCGGCGCGCTGCTCGTCATGCAGCGGCGGCGCGGCCGATGGCGGCCGGGCGGGGTCGGTCGGCAACAAGGTGCGCGCGGTGCGACTGGCCTCGACCCAGCCGGCGGCCTGCCATTCGGCCAGCCGCGACGGTGCCGCGGCACAGAGGACGCGCGCCTGCGCCAGGGACAGCGGCTCGCCCGTGGCGGCGCGCTCGGCCAGCGCCTGGGCCAGCGCACGCACGCTGCGAGCGCGGGGCGGCACGGCCGCCAGCAAGGGCTCCGCCTGGCCAGGCAACACGCGGTATTCATCGGTGCGGGCACGCTGGGCCAGGCTGGGCCAGCTTTCCGCCTCGCGCAGCGCGGGCGGCAAGGCCGGCAACATCACTTCGCCGAGCCGGCGCTGGTAGTAGCGCGCGGCAAAGGCTGCCAGCCCGATCCAGTCCGGCTGCAGCGGCGCCAGCCAGTCCAGCCGTTGCGCCACCGGCCGCAGCTTGTCCACAGGCACTGTGGATCCGTGTGCGAATTCGACCGCCACGCCGACCATGCTGCGGCGGCCGAACGGCACCACCACCAGGTCCCCTGGCGCGACGTCGGCAATGGCGAGGTAGTCGAAGCAGTCGTCGGCGGGCGTGTCGAGGGCAACCCGGATCACCAGCGGCACCGCCGAAGCCGCCGCGGAGGATGGCGCCACGGGCTCGCAAGGGAGCGTGCCGCTATCCGGCAGCATGCATGACCTGGAGGTGCATCGCCGTCAGGCAGGTGTCGGTCCACTGGCGGCCTGCCGGGCCATGGCGGAAGATTGGTGTGCGGCGCAGCATCAACTTAAAGTAAAACTTCAGATGTGGCCCTAAGTCGATGATAGATGACTGGTTTTCCACTAATTGCAGTGCCCCTGTGGATAACTTTGTTGAAAAGTCGCTTTGCCTGGCCGGGAAGGCCCGAAAAACAAGGGATCCACTGGCATCCACCCCTTCTTTGCAAATCTTCCAAAGCCTTAAAAATCAAGGGCTTGCAAACATCCCCCAGATAGGTTAGGGAATAACCCTGTCCTGCACTGCGGCAAACCTATCGGTGTGCATAAGTCAAGTGCCGCCAGTCAACTCCGCGTACCTTTTTGGTGGGGCCTGGCGAAAAAGTTAACTTGACATGGTACGGCCACGCGGCCCGCGCAGCACTGGGTACGGGCGCGGCCCGGTCGCTGCAGCGCGGGGCAGCACCGAACCGGCCTACCTGCCTGGATACCGCGGCCGTCACTTCCCTGCTGCGCGCAGCTGGCGGCTGTGCCGGTGCACTTCGTCGACCAGCACGGAGACGCTCTCCGGCGGCGTGAACTGTGAAATCCCGTGGCCGAGGTTGAAGACATGGCCGTCGCTGCCGCCGCCGGCGGCATAGCTGTCCAGCACGCCACGCACCTGCGCACGGATCGCGGCCTCGGGCGCAAACAGGACGGTCGGGTCGATATTGCCCTGCAGTGCCACGCGGCCGCCGGTGCGCCGGCGCGCCTCGGTCAGGTTGACGGTCCAGTCCAGCCCGATGGCATCGGCGCCGGTGTCGGCCAGCGCTTCCAGCCACAGCCCGCCGCCCTTGGTGAAGACGATCGCCGGCACTTGCTGTCCGGCGTGCTCGCGCTTCAGGCCGGCCAGCACGCGCCGCATGTAGGCCAGCGAGAACGCCTGGTACATGCCGTCGGCCAGCGCCCCGCCCCACGTGTCGAAAATCATCACGGCTTGGGCGCCCGCCTCGATCTGCGCGTTCAGGTACGCCGTGACCGCCTGCGCATTGATTTCGAGGATGCGGTGCATCAGGTCGGGGCGGCCGTACATCATCGCCTTGACCGTGCGGAAATCATCCGAGCCGCCGCCCTCGACCATGTAGCAGGCCAGGGTCCAGGGGCTGCCCGAGAAACCGATCAGCGGCACGCGCTGGCGGCCGTCCTGCACCAGCGCACGGCGAATCTCGCGCACGGCGTCAAACACGTACTGCAGCGACACCATGTCGGGCACGGCCAGCTTGTGCACGTCGGCCTCGGTGCGCAGCGGATGGGCGAAGCGCGGGCCTTCGCCCTGCGCGAACGACAGGCCCAGGCCCATCGCATCCGGCACCGTCAGGATGTCCGAGAAGAGAATGGCCGCGTCCAGCGGATAGCGGTCCAGCGGCTGCAGTGTCACCTCGGTGGCGTAGGCCGGGTTCTTGGCCAGCCCAAGGAAGCTGCCGGCGCGCGCGCGCGTGGCGTTGTACTCGGGCAGGTAGCGGCCTGCCTGGCGCATCAGCCACAGCGGCGTGTATTCGGTCTGCTGGCGGCGCAGCGCGCGCAGGAAGGTATCGTTCTGCAGTGCGGTCATGGTCATCCTCGTAAGACCGCCATTCTAAGGGATGGCTGCGCGCGGATGCCGCTTGTATGTTCAGACCAGACCAGTGCGGTAGAGTCTGAGCGTCGTTGAGGCGGCCAGACCGGCTCGTGCAGTTTGATAGCCGCTAGGGTGATCGAGCCCGCGCCTGAGTACAGAACGCACGGTCGCCGTGCTGGTCTTCCTGAAGCCCGAACGGTTACGCGCGCCTTGTGTGAGCGCGCATGCACAAGCAAGGGATCTGAAGACCATGTCTGTTATCTCAGTTGTTGGTATTGACGTTGCGAAGGCACACGTCGATGTCTGTGTACTGGGCGCCAATCGCGATACCCAGCAGTTTGCCAACGATGCCGAGGGCCATTCGGCACTGGCCGCGACCTTGCAGCCGCTGGGGATTGGCCTGGTGGTGATGGAGGCCACCGGCGGCTACGAGGCGGCACTGGTCTGTGCGCTGCAGGCGGCAGGCCAACCTGTGGCGGTGATCAACCCGCGCCAGGCCCGCGATTTCGCCAAATCCATGGGGCGCCTCGCAAAGACCGACACCATCGATGCGCGCATGCTCGCCGAACTGGCCTCGGTACTGGTGCAACGCGAAGACCTTGCGCGCTTCCTGCGCCCGCTGGCCGACGCCCAGCAGCAGTGGCTGGCGGCCCTGGTTACGCGCCGGCGCCAACTGCTGACCATGTTGAACGCCGAACGCCAGCGGCTGCAGATCACGCCGGCCGGGCTGCACCCGAGCATCGAGGCCATCGTGGCGGCCATCAAGGCCCAACTGGACGACGTGGAGGCGCAGATGGTGGGCCACATGCGTGAGCACTTTGGGGAACTAGATCGGCTGTTGCAGTCGGCCAGCGGCATCGGCCCGGTGGCCAGCGCCACGCTGATTGCCGAATTGCCTGAGCTCGGGCGGCTCAGCCGGCGCGAGATCGCGGCCCTGGTAGGTGTGGCGCCCATGGCCAATGACTCGGGCAGCAGCAGGGGGCGGCGCCGGATTCTGGGAGGGCGCTTCGAGATCCGGCGGGTACTGTACATGGCCACGCTCACCGCAACCCGGCACAACCCCGCCATCAAAGCCTTCTACCAGCGCCTGACAGCCGCCGGCAAGCTGCCCAAGGTGGCGTTAGTGGCCTGCATGCGCAAGTTACTGACCGTGCTCAACGCCATGGTCAGAACCAGCACCCCTTGGGGCAAATCGCTTCACCGAACTTGACTTTGAAGACGGTTACTCAGACGTCGTCGATCATCCCGGTGAACGCCGACGCGGCGCGACGCATCCATTCCCGTGCCCGGTCCGCCTCGGGCTGCAGCCGCGCGAAGCCGTGGGTCATGCCGCTGGCCTCGATGGTGATGACGGGGGCATCGTGGCGCACCAGGAAGTCGGCATAGGCCAGGCCGTCGTCGCGCAGCACATCGTGCGCCGCCACCATCAGCACCGTCGCCGGCGGCCGCATCGGCGGCGCGGCCATCAGGTGCACGCGCGGATCGACGTGGGCAGCGCCCTGCGCCAGCGCCTCGGCGCCGATGAACTGGGTCCAGAACCAGGCCATCTCGTCACGCGTCAGGCCCGGACCATCGGCGAAGGCGCGGTAGCTTTCGGTGCTGAGCACCGGCGCCGCGACCGGATAGATCAGCAGCTGGGCGTCGACCCGCAGCGCGTCGCCGGCATTGAGCTGCTGCGCGGCCTGCGCCGCGAGATGGCCGCCGGCGCTGTCGCCGGCCACCGCCAGGAAATCAGGCGCCAGACCCAGCGCCTGGCGCTGGCCGGCGAGCCATACAACGGCTTCGGCGGCATCTTCGCAAGGCGCCGGGAAGGCGTGTTCCGGTGCCAGCCGGTAATCGACACTGGCGACGGCGCACCCGGTATCCGCCGCGAGCAAGGCCGCGACGGTGTGATGCGTCTGGGTAGAACCAATCACCCAGCCACCGCCGTGGAAGTACACCAGCAGCCGCGGCGTGGCCACGTCGGGCGGGCGGAACAGCCGTGCCTCGAGCGAGCGGCCGGCCAGTTCCACTTCGAGCCTCTGCACGACCACGCCCTCCGGATCCGGCCGCAACGAGGTGGCGGCAATCTCGGCGAAGCGGGCGCGCTGCGCCGGGACATCGGCCGGTACCGGCTCGGTGGCATAGCGTTCGGCCAGGCGGCGGTAATAGGCGAGCAGTTGCGGATCGATGGCCATGGTCGGCGGCGGGTCGGGGGAAATCGGGAAGGATGGGAAAAGGCGCGAATCAGGCGCCTTCAAGCTGGCGTGTCAGTTCAATCTTGCTGCAGCAATCCTGCACCGCCAGCAGCCCCGCCTCGGTGGCACGGCGCACCGCCTGGTCGTTGACGATGCCAAGCTGCAGCCAGACGCCGCGCGCACCGATGGCGATGGCTTCGTCGACCACAGCCGGGGTGTCTTCGGCGCGGCGGAAGATATCGACCCATGCGATGGGTGCGCCGGCCGCGTCGGCGGCATCGGCGGCCTCGCGCAACGTGGCGTGGCAGGTCTCGCCCAGGATGCGTTCGCCGGCATGGCGCGGATTGACCGGCACGATGCGGAAGCCGTGGCCCTGCAGGAATCCGGCGACTTCATGGCTGGGCCGTTCCGGCCGGTCGGACAGGCCGACCACGGCTACGGTCTTCATCGCCAGCATGGCTTGTATGGCTTGCTGCATCTCAGGCGGCATGGCGTCTCCGGTGGTGTGGACGTGAATGAGCGGGTGACCCTCGGGCTGCAGTGGCAAGGCGGGCAAACCACCGGCCAGGTCAATCGTAACCGTAATTGTCGCGCGGCATTTGGTGCGGAAACGAACACAGCAAGCGCTGACAAAAAGATAATCCCGCAACACGTGACGGCGCAAAACGTGACGCCAAGGCGCGAAAATATGCCGATCACGCCGGATTTCAGGCGCTCCGGTTTTCAACTTCTTTCAAAACGATACATTTTGTTACTGCCATGCCAGGGAGTTTCCCCCACAATGCATTGACACACCCGCGGCGCGGGCGTGGCGCCCCGGTGAAAATGGCAGTGCAGACTAAAAGGGGCGTGCTGAAGAAAGCCTTTTTGTAGCGTTTCCGGCAGTAATCCGATTTTCCGATCCAGCGTAAAGCTGGCTGGACCGGAGCACCAGGAAGACCGTTGCAGCGCGTGGCCTTTGCGGCCGGTGAGCGGATATTCGGATATCCGTTGCGCCTTGCTTGTCGACCTGGACCGAACCCGTTCCTTCGAATTGACCCCTCGAAGGGATTTTCCCGTCCGCGCGGAGCCTCCCCGGCCCGCGCGCTTTTTTTTGTCCAGGCGCGGCAAAAGCATATCGCTGCGCCCACAAAAAAGGCAGCCTCGCGGCTGCCTTTTTTAAATGTCGCATCGAAAAAACAACAATGCGACAGTCCTGCTCGATGCTTACTTCTTCCGACGCAGACGGGCAATCGCTGCCAGTTGCGCGGCGGCCACGGCCAGTTCGCTCTGGGCGCGGGCCAGGTCGAGGTCGCTGCTCTGGTTCTGCATCAGCTCCTCGGCGGCGCGCTTGGCTTCCTGGGCCTTGGCTTCGTCCAGGTCGCCACCGCGGATCGCGGTGTCGGCCAGCACGGTGACGTGCTTGGGCTGCACTTCGAGAATGCCGCCGGCAACGAACACGAACTCGTCGCTGCCGTCTTCCTTCTCGATGCGCACCGCACCCGGCTGGATGCGCGTGATCAGCGGCGTGTGCCCGGGCAGGATGCCCAGCTCACCCGACTCGCCCGGCAGCGCCACGAACTTCGCCTGGCCGGAGAAGATCGACGCTTCCGCGCTGACGACGTCTACAAGAATGGTTGCCATATCTGATCCTTTCTCCAATCGCTTCGCTCAAGCGGCCGACCCGGACCGAACCGGGTCGGCCTTCGCTCCCGCTGGCGCGGGAACGACAAGCAAGGCTTACTGGAGCTTCTTGGCCTTCTCGAAGGCTTCGTCGATCGAGCCGACCATGTAGAACGCCTGCTCGGGCAGGTGATCGCACTCGCCGTCGACCAGCATCTTGAAGCCGCGGATGGTTTCCTTCAGCGGCACGTACTTGCCCGGCGAACCCGTGAACACTTCGGCCACGTGGAACGGCTGCGACAGGAAACGCTGGATCTTACGCGCGCGGTTCACGGCCATCTTGTCTTCCGGCGACAGTTCGTCCATGCCCAGAATCGCGATGATGTCGCGCAGTTCCTTGTAGCGCTGCAGCGTCTGCTGCACGGCGCGCGCGACGCTGTAGTGCTCCTGGCCCACAACCTGCGGATCCATCTGGCGCGAGGTCGAGTCGAGCGGGTCCACTGCGGGGTAGATACCGAGAGCGGCGATGTCACGCGACAGCACCAGGGTCGAGTCCAGGTGCAGGAAGGTGGTTGCCGGCGACGGGTCGGTCAAGTCATCCGCAGGCACGTAGACGGCCTGGATCGAGGTGATCGAGCCGGTCTTGGTCGACGTAATACGCTCCTGCAGCTTGCCCATTTCTTCAGCCAGCGTCGGCTGGTAGCCCACGGCGGAAGGCATACGGCCCAGCAGTGCCGACACTTCGGTACCAGCCAGCGTGTAGCGGTAGATGTTGTCGACGAAGAACAGGATGTCGCGGCCTTCGTCGCGGAACTTCTCGGCCATGGTCAGGCCGGAAAGTGCCACGCGCAGACGGTTGCCCGGCGGCTCGTTCATCTGGCCGAACACCATGGCCACCTTGTCGAGCACGTTGGATTCCTTCATTTCGTGGTAGAAGTCGTTCCCTTCACGGGTACGCTCGCCCACGCCGGCGAACACCGACAGACCGCTGTGCTGCTTGGCGATGTTGTTGATGAGCTCCATCATGTTGACGGTCTTGCCCACGCCGGCACCACCGAACAGGCCCACCTTGCCGCCCTTGGCGAACGGGCAGATCAGGTCGATCACCTTGATGCCGGTTTCGAGCAGGTCGGTCGAAGGCGACAGTTCGTCGAACTTCGGCGCCTTCTGGTGAATCGCGCGGCGCTCTTCCGAAGCGATCGGGCCAGCTTCGTCAATGGGGCGACCCAGCACGTCCATGATGCGGCCCAGCGTGCCCTGACCCACCGGCACCGAGATCGGCGCTTCGGTGTTCTTCACGGGCATGCCGCGGCGCAGGCCGTCCGACGAACCGAGGGCAATGGTACGCACCACGCCGTCGCCCAGCTGCTGCTGGACTTCGAACGTCAGGCCCTTTTCGGCGAACGACGTTTCGCCGCTGTCTTCCAGCACCAGCGCGTCGTACACCTTCGGCATCGCGTCGCGCGGGAACTCGATGTCCACCACGGCGCCGATGCACTGCACAATATTTCCGATACTCATTTCGTATCTCCGATAGCTTGAATTCTTGACGCCTCAGACCGCTGCCGCGCCGCTGACGATCTCCGACAGTTCCTTGGTGATCGCTGCCTGCCGGGTCTTGTTGTAGTCCAGCTGCAGTTCGCCGATCACGTTCTTCGCGTTGTCGGATGCCGCCTTCATGGCCACCATGCGTGCCGACTGCTCGGACGCCATGTTCTCGGCCACGGCCTGGTACACCAGCGCCTCGACGTAGCGGACCAACAGCTCTTCCACCACGGTCTGCGCGTCAGGCTCGTAGATGTAGTCCCACGAATAGGCGCGCTTCTCTTCTTCCGTCTGCGACAGCTTGTCGGCGGCGAGCGGCAGAAGCTGCTCAACCATCGGTTCCTGCTTCATCGTGTTGATGAACTTGGTGTACGCCAGGTACACCGCGTCGACTTCACCGTTGGTGAATGCATCGAGCTGGACCTTGATCGCGCCGATCAGCTTTTCCAGGTGCGGGGTGTCGCCGAGCTGCACCACATTCGAGGCCACCTTGGCGCCGATGCGGCTCAGGAACTGCATGCCCTTGCTGCCGATGGCAGTGGCTTGCACACCCACGCCGCGGCCTTGCAGGCTCTTCAGCTCGTTGGTCACCGCACGCAGCACGTTCGTGTTCAGACCGCCGCACAGCCCCTTGTCGGTCGTCACCACGATCATGCCAACGCGCTTGACTTCGCGCTCCTGCATGAACGGGTGCTTGAACTCGGGGTTGGCCGAAGCCAGGTGCGCCGCGATGTTGCGCACTTTCTCGGCGTAGGGACGGGCATTGCGCATCCGCTCCTGCGCCTTGCGCATCTTGGATGCGGCGACCATCTCCATCGCCTTGGTGATCTTGCGCGTGTTCTGCACGCTCTTGATCTTGGTTCGAATTTCTTTCGTTCCGGCCATATCTTCCTCTCCGTCCGAACCAGCGCCGCGCCGGCGTCAGCCAGGCGCGGCGGCGGTGTCGGGGAATTGCGCAGTTAGAACGCGGCGGACTTCCTGAAATCCTCGATCGCGGCACGCAGGGCGGGCTCGTCTTCCTTCGACAGCACCTTGGTGTCTTCGATACGGTTGACGAGGTCGGCGTACTTGGTCTTCAGATGGTCGTGCAGGCCCTTCTCGAACGGCAGAATGTCCTTCACTTCCACGTTGTCGAGGAAGCCATTGTTGGCGGCGAACAGCGACGCAGCCAGCTGCCACACCTGCTGCGGCTGGTACTGGGCCTGCTTGAGCAGTTCGGTCACGCGGCGGCCGCGCTCGAGCTGCTTGCGGGTGGCGTCGTCCAGGTCCGAAGCAAACTGCGCGAACGCTGCCAGTTCACGGTACTGTGCCAGGTCGGTACGGATACCGCCGGACAGGTTCTTCACCACCTTGGTCTGTGCAGCACCACCCACGCGCGACACCGAGATACCGGCGTTGATGGCGGGACGAATACCGGCGTTGAACAGGTCGGTTTCCAGGAAGATCTGGCCGTCCGTGATCGAGATCACGTTGGTCGGCACGAACGCGGACACGTCGCCGGCCTGCGTTTCGATAATCGGCAGCGCGGTCAGCGAACCGGTCTTGCCCTTGACGGCGCCGTTGGTGAACTTCTCGACATAGTCTTCGTTCACGCGGGCAGCACGCTCCAGCAGGCGCGAGTGCAGGTAGAACACATCGCCCGGGTAGGCTTCGCGGCCCGGCGGGCGGCGCAGCAGCAGCGACACCTGGCGATAGGCCCAGGCTTGCTTGGTCAGGTCGTCATAAACGATCAGCGCGTCTTCGCCGCGGTCGCGGAAGTACTCACCCATGGTGCAGCCGGCGTAGGCGGCCAGGTACTGCATGGCGGCCGAGTCCGAAGCGGCGGCGGCCACGACGACGGTGTATTCCATCGCGCCGTGCTCTTCCAGCTTGCGCACCACGTTGGCGATCGTCGAAGCCTTCTGGCCAATGGCGACGTACACGCAGTACATGCCCTTGCCCTTCTGGTTGATGATCGCGTCGACGGCCACGGCAGTCTTGCCGGTCTGGCGGTCGCCAATGATCAGCTCACGCTGGCCACGGCCGATCGGCACCATGGAGTCGATCGACTTCAGGCCGGTCTGCACCGGCTGGCTCACCGACTGACGCGCGATCACGCCCGGCGCGACCTTCTCGATCACGTCGGTTTCCTTCGCGTTGATCGGACCCTTGCCGTCGATCGGCTGGCCCAGCGTGTTCACCACGCGGCCCAGCAGTTCCTTGCCAACGGGCACTTCCAGAATGCGGCCGGTGCACTTGACCGTGTCGCCTTCGGAAATGTGTTCGTAGTCGCCCAGCACCACGGCGCCGACCGAGTCGCGCTCGAGGTTCAGCGCGAGGCCGAAGGTGTTGCCGGGGAATTCCAGCATCTCGCCCTGCATCACGCCAGACAGGCCATGCACGCGGCAGATACCGTCGGTCACGGAGATCACCGTGCCGGTGTTGCGCACTTCAGCTTCGGCGCCAAGGCCCGAGATGCGGGTCTTGATCAGCTCGCTGATTTCTGAGGGGTTCAGTTGCATCACAATGCTCCTAATTCTTCAATCCGTCCGACGGCCGCTCAGGCGGCGGTCAGCGCGGTTTGCATGGCTGCCAGGCGCGCACGCACGGAGGTGTCGAGCACTTCGTCGCCAACCTTGACGCTGACGCCGCCGATCAGGGACGGGTCCACCGCCACCTGCGCGTACAGCTTGCGGCCGAACTTGCGTTCGAGTGCGGCGACCAGGTCGTTCAGCTGACCATCTTCCAGCGGGAATGCGCTGATGATCTCAACGTCGGACGACCCTTCGCGGGCGTTCTTGAGCGCATGGAACTGTTCGGCGATGTCGGGCATCACCGTCAGGCGGCCGTTTTCCACCAGCAGCTTGACGAAGCGGCGTGCCTCATCGCTGACCGGGGACTTCAGCACCGACAGGAACAGTTCGGCCAGCTTGTCGCCGGGAACGTTCGGATCGTCGGCGACCGCCTTCATGTCGGCATTGGCGGCAACTTGCCCCATTTCCGACACCAGCTCGGACCATGCACCCAGGTTGCCTGCGCTCGATTCACTGGCGACGCGGAACAGCGCCTCAGCGTAGGGACGGGCAATGGTTGCGGTTTCAGCCATGATTAGAGCTCAGCCTTGAGTTGATTGAGCAGGTCGCTGTGGACCTGCGCGTTCACTTCACGCTTGAGGATCTGCTCGGCACCCTTGACGGCCAGCACGGCAACCTGGTCGCGCAGTTCTTCGCGAGCACGGGTAACCTGCTGATCAGCATCGGCCTTGGCCTGGGCAATGATGCGTGCGGCTTCTGCCTGGGCGTTCTGCTTGATCTCGTCGGCCGTCAGCTGAGCGCGCTTCTCGGCGTCAGCGACGCGTTGAGCGCCTTCGGTGCGGGCTTCGGCCATGGCCTGGTCCACACGCTTGTTGGCGAGTTCAAGCTCGGCCTTGCCCTTCTCGGCAGCGGCGAGGCCATCGGCGATCTTCGTTGCGCGTTCGTCGAGCGCCTTCACCAGCGGCGGCCAAATGAATTTGGCAACAACCCACCACAGGATGAAGAACACGACCATCTGCGCAAAAAACGTTGCGTTCAGATTCATGGTGTGTTCCTTTCGGTAATCAAACTACAGATAAATGCACAAAAGGCGGCCAGGCTGGTGGCCCGCGCCGCCCGTCAGCATCATGCAGACCGAAAAGAATTACTTGATGACAGCCAGCAGCGGGTTGGCGAAGGCGAACAGCATCGCAACACCCACGCCGATCAGGAATGCCGCGTCGATCAGGCCAGCCAGCAGGAACATCTTGGTTTGCAGCGGGTTCATCAGTTCAGGCTGACGTGCGCAGGCTTCGATGTACTTGCCACCCATCAGGGCGATACCCAGGCAGGCGCCGATAGCGCCCAGGCCGATGATGATACCGATACCGATGGCGGTCAGACCCTGGATGTTGGCGAGAAATTCTTGCATGACGACTCCTTTAATTTAGAGAGACTTAGAACCAAAAAACCAAAAACCAAAAAACCTAAAACCTTGAACCTGCGCTGATCAATGGTGATCGTGAGCCTGGCCGATATACACCAGCGTCAGCATCATGAAAATGAAGGCCTGGAGCAGCACGATCAGGATGTGGAAGATCGCCCATACCGTGCCAGCCACCACGTGGCCGACAAAGCCCAGCGCGGACAGGTCGGCGCTGAACGTCCAGATGGAACCCAGCAGCGCGATCAGCAGGAACACGAGTTCGCCGGCGTACATGTTGCCGAACAACCGCATGCCGAGCGAAACCGCCTTGGCGAGGAATTCGATCAGGTTCAGGACCAGGTTGAACGGGGCCAGGTACCACTTGGCGCCGAACGGGGCCGAGAACAGTTCGTGCATGAAGCCGCCCGTGCCCTTGATCTTGAAGCTGTAGTAGATCATCAGCACCAGCACCGAGCACGACATGCCCAGCGTGCCGTTCAGGTCGGCCGTGGCCACCGCGCGGTGGTGGGGAAGATGAATGTGGAAGATGCCCAGCAGGCTGTTCAGGCCGGTGACCCAGTCGACCGGAATCAGGTCGATCGCGTTCATCATGGTGATCCAGCAGAACACCATCAGCGCCAGCGGCGCAATCCACGAACGGTCGCCGTGGATGATGCCCTTGGCCTGGTCGTCGACCATCTCGACGATCATCTCGACGAAGGCCTGGAAGCGGCCCGGTACGCCGGCAGTGACGCGGCGCGCGGCAACGTACAGGAACAGCACGGCGATTGCGCCGCACAGGACCGACCAGAACACCGTGTCATAGTTGATCACGGAGAAATCGACCACCGACGCCTGCTTGCCGCCGACCGAGTTCAAGTTCTGCAAGTGTTCGGCGATATAGCCGGAGGGTGTCAGCGCGTGCTCGGCGCTTTGGGTAGCTTCTGCCATTGTCGAATCGAACGGTATATTGCGAAATCTTCGGGCCGCGCGCCGCTACTCTTGTGCGGCACCCGGTACGCGTCTTGCATTGCCTTCGGCGGATTCGCCGGTCACCGCGATGCAAGCGGGCTTCCAACCTTGGCCGTGTCCGGTGTCAGCGCCATGAAACACGCCGCAGCCGTCACGGAAACTCTTGATATTCCGTTTTGGTGCCACCACTTGCAGGGGAAGCACCGCTTTCGAGCAGCGGACCTAGCGCAATGCCAGTGCCACCACCCAGTATGTCTTCAGCGCCAGCAGGAACGTGACCAGCATCGGCACCCAACGCAGATCCCGGTACAGCACCACGACCAGCACCAGCAGCGCCACCGTGGCAAAGACCTTGATCGCCTCGCCCAGCACCAGCCCACCCACCGAGGCGCGGTCGCGCGCCAGCCACAGGCGGAAAGCGAAGAATCCGCTCGGCACGAAGCACACCATGCCGCCGAACAGCGCCGACCATCCATATGGCCCCGGCTCTCTCGCAAACAGCGCCCAGCACAGTGCCGACAGCAGGGAAACCGCCACCTGCGCCAGGACAACCTTGCCCGGGGTCATGCGCGAAGGACGCAGCGCGCGCTCGCCAAACAGCGACACCGCCTCGGCATGCGACAGCGGATCGACGGCCTCTTCTTCACGGTCCGCGCCTTCTTTCCAGTCATCCCAGTCATCTTCCTGACGGGACCCGGCGCCTCGTTGCTGACGGTCTCGAACCACCACCTGCCTGCCTTATCCGGGCCGGAACTTTTCGGCCCGACCAGAATTCAAACCGCACGATTTTAAGGGGAACTACTGATTCGCGTCAATCTGCTTACATTTACCTTGCAGTGCGTTGCGCACAACGGTTGCCATCACGATTGCATAATGGCTGCGCGAAAATTGCGCGGCAATGATGTTTGACGTAATTGGATTGCGCAGGGAACCCTGCGCATGATGGGGGATTACCGATCGGGCACAAGGTATACCGGGGATCGGCCCGGCCAGTGCTGCGTGCGCGCAACAGTCGCGGCAGCAATGGCCGTTAATCGCGCAAAAAATCAGGCAGCCTGCTGTCCCTCGCGCGATTCGCGCAGGCGCGCCAGCACCCCTTCGAGCGCATCGTTGTTGCTGAAGTGGATCGTCAGCTGGCCCTTGCCGCGTGTCGTTAGCTTGATCTGCACCGCCAGCCCGAGCGCATCCGACAACTCCTCTTCCAGCCGCGCCACGTCACGCACATTGTTGGCGCCCTTCTGCTTGAGCGACTTGAGGTCGAACGGCTTGAGCGTCGAGGCCACCAGCTTTTCGGTCTCGCGCACCGAAAGGCGCTTGTTGACGACCTGGTTGGCCAGCGTGATCTGGTTGGCACCGTCCACGGCCAGCAGCGCACGCGCGTGGCCCATGTCGAGGTCGCCGGCCATCAGCATGGTCTGCACCGGCGCGGCCAGGTTCAGCAGGCGCAGCAGGTTGGACACCGCGCTGCGCGAGCGGCCGACCGACTCGGCCGCCTGCTCGTGCGTGAAACTGAACTCGCGGATCAGCCGCATGATGCCCTGCGCTTCTTCCAGCGGATTCAGGTCTTCGCGCTGGATGTTCTCGATCAGCGCCATCGCCGCCGCGGCTTCGTCGGCCACCTCCTTGACCAGCACCGGGACCTTGTCCAGCCCGGCCAGCCTGGAGGCGCGGAAGCGCCGTTCGCCGGCAATGATCTCGTAGCGGTCGGGCTCGGCCACGCGTCGCACCAGGATCGGTTGCATCAGCCCCTGCGCGCGGATGCTGGCGGCCAACTCCTGCAGCGCGCCTTCGTCCATGCGCGTGCGCGGCTGGTACTTGCCGGGCTGCAGCTGGTTCAGGTTCAGCACGGTGGGCGCCCCCTCCTGCCTGACCGACTCGACGATTTCGGCGGGCCCGCCCAACAGCGCTTCGAGGCCGCGGCCCAGGCCCTTCTTCTTTGCAGTGCTCATGCTCTTGCCCTCTCCTTCAGCCCAGCTGCCGGACCCGCGCAATCATCTCCGCGCCGAAGTCCAGGTAAGCCTTGGCGCCCTTCGATGACGGATCGAACGCCACGCCCGGCATGCCGTAGGACGGTGCCTCGGCCAGCCGCACATTGCGCGGGATCAGGGTCTTGAAGACTTTCTCACCGAAGTGCGATTCCAGTTGCGCCGACACCTGCTGCTGCAGTGTCACGCGCGGATCGAACATCACGCGCAGCAGGCCGATCACCTGCAGGTCGCGGTTCAGGTTGGCGTGCACCTGCTTGATGGTATTGACCAGGTCCGACAGCCCTTCCAGGGCAAAGTACTCGCACTGCATCGGCACGATCACGCCATGCGCCGCGCACAGACCGTTCAGCGTCAGCAGCGACAGCGACGGCGGGCAGTCGATCAGCACGAAGTCATAATCGCCGTCGACTTCCGCAATCGCCTGGCGCAGCCGGCGCTCGCGCTGGTCCAGCTCGACCAGTTCCACTTCCGCACCGGCCAGTTCGCGATTGGCCGGCAGCACGTCGTACTTGCCGGTTTCGGAGCGCTGGCGCGCCTGGGCGATGCCGGCCAGGCCAACCAGCACCTGGTACACGCTGGTTTCCAGCGCCTGCTTGTCGATGCCGGAGCCCATCGATGCATTGCCCTGCGGGTCCAGGTCGACCAGCAGCACGCGCTGGCCCTGGGCCGCCAGGCCAGCGGCAAGGTTCACCGTGGTGGTGGTCTTGCCTACCCCGCCCTTCTGGTTTGCGATCACGAATACCTTGGCCATAAGCTCCTGCGGCTCCTGCTTCAAATCATCCGGCCAGCACGCGGCTGGCAGTTCGCGGCGCGCTTGCGCGGCGCCGCGGCGTAGGTCATGCGGTGGCGCCCGCGCGGCGCGACAGCACCACCAGGTGGCGCTCCGCCTCCAGCCCGGGCACGGTCAGCCGTGGCACGGCGTCGACCTGCCATTGCGCCATCAGTCCGGCGGCTTCCATGCGCTCCAGCTCGGCCTGTGGATACACACCCTTCATTGCGATCAGCTGGCCGCGTGGCGCGAGCAACTGGCCCGACAGGTTGACGAAATCCGTCAGCTCGGCAAACGCGCGCGAGGTGATCACGGCAAAGCCGTCGGCATCGTCCAGTTTCTCCACCGGGCCCCAATGCGCAGCGGCATTGGGCAACCCCAGCTGAGCCCGGCACTGCGTCAGAAAAGCCGTCTTCTTCTGCACGATGTCGACCATCAGCACCGACACATCCGGACAGGCGATGGCCAGCGGCAGCCCCGGCATGCCGCCGCCCGAACCCACATCGAGTACCCTGCCCCGCGCCGGCGCCTGCACCGCGTCGGCACGTGCGGCTTCGGCCAGCGCCGGCACCGCGGCGAGGGAATCCAGCAGGTGATGCGTAAGCATCTCGTCCGGGTGGCGGATGGCGGTCAGGTTGTAGACGCCATTCCATTTGCGCAGCAGCGCCAGGTATGCGAACAGCGTGTCGATCCGGTCCGGCGCCAAGGCCAGCCCGATCTGGGCCACGCCCGCTTCGAGGCGACGTCGCTGCGTGGCGTCGTCGGTCATGGTGTGTCGCGGAGCCGGCACTCAGGCAGCCTCTTCACCGTTGCCAGACGATGCGCCGGCATCTGCACGGCCGCGGCCCAGTCCCTTCTTCTTCAGGTGTACCAGCAGCAGCGAGACCGCCGCCGGCGTCACACCCGAGATGCGCGAAGCCTGGCCCAGCGTTTCCGGGCGATGCTGATTCAGCTTCTGGCTGACTTCGAAACCAAGCCCGCGCACTTCGGTGTAATCCAACCCTTCCGGCAGGCGCGTCGATTCGTTGGCTTCCAGCTTGTCCACTTCGGCCGCCTGGCGGGCGATGTAGCCGTGGTACTTGATGCCGATCTCGATCTGCTCACGGATCTGTTCCGCCAGCATTGGCTCGGCATCCAGTGGGGCCTCGGGCGCGTGCCGGCCGCCCTGCAGTGCCATCAGGTCTTCGTAGCCGACTTCCGGGCGACGCAGCAGGTCGGCCAGGCTGTATTCGCGTTCGATTGGCTTGCCCAGCAGCGGCACCGCATCTTCGGCCGGCAGCATCGCCGGGTTCACCCAGGTGGTCTTCAGACGTTCTGTTTCACGTGAAACAGCGTCGCGCTTGCGGTTGAACGCGTCCCAGCGCGCATCATCGACCACGCCCAGTTCACGGCCAACTTCCGTCAGCCGCATGTCGGCGTTGTCTTCCCGCAGGCTCAGGCGAAACTCCGCCCGGCTTGTGAACATGCGATACGGTTCGGTCACGCCGCGCGTGATCAGGTCGTCGACCAGCACACCAAGGTAGGCCTGGTCGCGACGTGGCGTCCAGGGATCGCGTTCACGCACGTAGCAACCGGCGTTGATACCGGCCAGCAGGCCCTGCGCCGCGGCTTCTTCATAACCGGTCGTGCCATTGATCTGACCGGCGAAGAACAGGCCCCGGATCGCCTTGCTTTCCAGCGATGCCTTCAGGCCGCGCGGATCGAAGTAGTCGTATTCGATCGCATAACCGGGACGGAGGATATGGGCGTTCTCCAGGCCGCGGATCGAGTGCACCAGTTCCAGCTGCACGTCGAACGGCAGGCTGGTCGAGATCCCGTTGGGATAGAACTCGTTGGTGGTCAGGCCTTCAGGCTCCAGGAAGATCTGATGGCTTTCCTTGCTGGCAAAGCGATGGATCTTGTCCTCGATGCTGGGGCAGTAACGCGGCCCCACCCCCTCGATCACACCGGTGTACATCGGCGAACGATCGAGCCCGCCGCGGATGATGTCGTGGGTACGGCTGTTGGTATGGGTAATCCAGCACGGCAGTTGCTGCGGATGCTGTTCAGGCCGGCCAAGGAAGGAAAAGACCGGCACGGGATCGAGGTCGCCAGGCTGCTCCTCCATCGCCGAAAAATCGATGGTGCGCCCGTCGATGCGCGGCGGCGTGCCCGTCTTCAGGCGGCCTTGCGGCAGCTTCAGGTCCTTCAGGCGTGCCGACAGCGATACCGCCGCCGGGTCGCCGGCGCGGCCGCCGGTGTAGTTGTCCAGCCCCACGTGGATCTTGCCGTCCAGGAAGGTACCGGCGGTCAGCACGACCGCGCGCGCACGGAAGGCGATGCCAACCTGCGTCATGGCACCGACCACGCGGTCGCCCTCCACTATCAGGTCGTCGACGGCTTGCTGGAACAGCATCAGGTTCGGCTGGTTCTCGAGCCGGGTGCGGATCGCCTTGCGATACAGCACCCGGTCAGCCTGGGCGCGCGTCGCGCGCACGGCCGGCCCCTTGCTGGAATTCAGGATGCGGAACTGGATGCCGGCCTCGTCCGTAGCAGCGGCCATGGCGCCGCCCATGGCGTCCACCTCCTTGACCAGGTGCCCCTTGCCGATGCCTCCGATCGACGGGTTGCAACTCATCTGCCCAAGCGTCTCGATGTTATGGGTCAGCAGCAGCGTCTGGCAGCCCATGCGAGCCGCAGCGAGGGCGGCTTCAGTGCCGGCATGGCCACCGCCGACGACGATGACATCGAATTCTTTCGGGTAAAGCATGGGACACCTCCTCCGGGAGGCTGGCGGGAAAATTCGGGAATGCGAAATTATAGCGGCATTCGAGTTATCGCTTTCCGAGGGAAACCATGTTTCACGTGAAACATGGCGCTTGCGGTACGCGATTAGTCGCCTGAAAGCGACGTTGTGTTTCACGTGAAACAAAAAGGCCGGGCGCAAGGCCCGGCCAGATGTTTCACGTGGAACAAGCGCCTCAGAGACGGGTACGGATATAGGCGGCCACCTGCTCAGTCAGCTTGCCCAGGTCACGCTGCAGCGACACGAAGCCGGCATTGCGCTCACGAGTCCCCTCATCCATGTACAGCGGTCGCCGGATCTCGATCTGCAGGCTGTTGCGCCGCTCCGCCGGTCGCCCGATCTGCGCGATCAACTGCACGCCTTTGTACGGATCGTTGCGCGCCACGGTGTAACCCATGCCGCGCAGCTCCCGCTCGACCACATCCACCAGCCCCGGCTCGCAGGTGGTGCCATCACGATCGCCCAACACAAAGTCCGCCAGCGGATGCGGGCTGGCAATCTTCAGGCGCTCGTAGGCGTTATTGGGCATGGAGTGCAGGTTCAGGTGCCAGAGCGCACCGAAGCGCTCGTAGGCGCCCTCTACGGCCTCGGCCAGCGCCGCATGGTACGGACGATAGTAGCGCTCGATGCGAGCCTGCACCTCCGCAACCGACAGCCTGCGGTCGTAGATCGGCGTGGCCGCGTCGATCCGGCTCCAGATAAGGCCATAGCCCAACTGCGTTTTCGGTCCCGGAGCCAGCGGCGTCGGCCAGGCTCCATCGAGTTGCGCCGGGTCGATGTCATCAACCATCCGGTTGGGGTCGATATAGACGCGCGGGAAGGTCGCCGCGAGCAGCGTGCCGCCCGCCGCCGGCACGGCCTGCCACAGCGCATCGACGTGCGTATCCTCGCCGCCGCGCAGTCGCGCGGCGGGCACCGCGGCACCAAGGTCCGACGGGTAGGCGGTGCCGCTATGCGGCGAGTCGCACACCAGCGGCAGGGCCTCCCCTTCCGGCAGGCACACGATCACCGGTGGCAGCGCGGCCGACTGGTTGCTTGCTTCTGCCATGCCTTAGTCCAGCCTGATCTCGGCGGCCTTGGCGACGCGGGCGTAGCGAGCCATGGCCTGCTGAATCTGTGCCTTGAACTGCTCCGGCGTGGTCGGCACCAGGGTACCGCCGGACTCGTCGACCTTGCGCTTGAATTCCGGGTTCTGCATGGCCTTGTGGATCGCCTGGTTCAGCCTGGCGACGATGGCGGGCGGGGTGTTGGCGGGCGCGACAATGCCGAACCAGCCACCCTCGCCCATGTCCTTGAAGCCCAGCTCGGCGTAGGTCGGCACGTTCGGCAACTGTGCCGAGCGCGCCGTGCCCAGCACCGCCAGCGCGCGCAGGCGGCCGGCCTTCACGTGCGGCAGCGTCGACGACAGGTTGTCCGTAATCGCGTTCACCTGCCCTGCCACGGCATCGTTCAGCGCCAGCCCGGCGCCCTTGTAGGGCACATGCAGCAGATCGATCTTGGCCAGCATCATGAAGTTCTCGATGTTGACGTGGCCGAGCGAGCCGGCCCCCGGCGAGGCGAAGCTGTACTTGCCGGGGTTGGCCTTGGCGAGCGCGATGAACTCTTGCATGGTCTTGGCCGGCACGCTGGGGTGCACCGCGAACACGCTGGGGATCGCGACCACATTGGTGACCGGGGCAAAGTCCTTGATCGGGTCGTACTTGAGCTTGGGATAGACGGCCGGATTGGAGCCGTGCGTGCTGACCGTGGCCATGCCGATGGTGTAGCCATCCGGCGCGGCATTGGCGACCTGCTCCATGCCCAGCGAGCCGCCGGCGCCGCCCTTGTTTTCCACCACGATCGACTGCCCCAGCTCGCGGCCGGCAAACTCCGCCACCAGGCGCGCCGACAGGTCGGTGGAGCCGCCGGCGGCGAACGGCACGATCAGCCGGATCGGGCGGGTCGGGTAGTTGGCCTGCGCCAGCGCGCTGCCGGCAAAGACCAGCGTGGCGGTGGCAGCGGTGCCGGTCAGCAGCAGCTGGCGGCGGGACATCCGGGCTCGGATCATGGGGTTTCTCCTGTTGGTGTTTTGTGCATGAACCGGGCGAGTGTCAGCCGTTTACCGGCCGGGCGCAAACGACTATATTGCACCTTTGCATTACCAAAGATCATCCTTGCGCTGGGCGCCGCAAACCGCCCTCCCCGCTCTCCCCCTCCCTCCGCCATGCGGCTGCATTCCCCTTCGATGTCCGAGTTGCACGCCTTTGCCACTGCGGCGCGGCTGGGTAGCTTTACGCGCGCGGCGGAAGAACTGTGCGTGACGCAGGGTGCGATCAGCCGGGCCATCGCCCGGCTGGAAGCGCATTTCGGCCAGCCGCTGCTGCAACGTAATGCCCACCGGCTGGGACTGACCGATGCCGGCCGGCAACTGCTCGATGCCGTGGCCGAACCGCTCGCCGCCATCGAGCACGCCAGCGCCGCCTTGCGCGCCGGCGACCGCCGCCACCACCTGGCCCTGTCGGTGGTGCCTACCCTCGCCAGCGTCTGGCTGGTGCCGCGGCTGCGGGATTTCCATCGCCGCCACCCGGAGATCCGGCTGGACTTCGTGCCCTACCAGCGCGACGAAGACTTGTCCGGCCCCTCGCCCGATGCCGCCATCCTGGCCGGCGAAGCCGGCAAATGGCCTGGCCTGCAGGCCGACTACGTGATCGGCCGTGAAATGGTCCCGGTCTGCCACCCGGACCGCGCGCGCGCCCGCCGCGACGCCGGCCGCTGGCAGTCTCCCGCCGAGCTGCTGGACGAGCCCCTGCTCTACCACACCACGGCGCCGGCGAACTGGCAAAACTGGCTGCAGGCGGCCGGCGTACCCAACGCTGCGCCCAGGTTATCCACAGCGTTCGACCAGGTCTCGATCCTGATCCAGGCCGTGCGCGCGGACATGGGCGTGGCCGTGCTGCAGCGCTGCCTGGTGCGCGAGGAAATCGCGGCGGGACGCGTGGCGGCACCGTTCGACCTGCCGATTACGCTGCAACGCGGCTATTTCCTGTGCGCGCCAAAGGAGCGGCGCGATCATCCGGCGTTGAATTGCTTCCGCGCGTGGCTGCTGGAAACCGCTGGTGCGGATACGGCCAGAGAAAGCGCAAAATTATTTACGCTATGACATCCACGCCGTCAGAAACCACGCTTATCATTCCTCACGCGAATTAATATCGCGTTGATATATGCGTGACAAATGTTTTCGCGAATCAGTCTGCAGTAGGCATCTATCAGAAGAATATAAATCGACGGTGAGCCTGCCCCACAGTTGCCGCACGGCTAAAGGCCCGGTGAAATCTGGTTATCCCCAAAGTTATTCACAGAAGCAATAACAAAGGGCCCGCACATGCGGGCCCCCATTCCTGCGGCGAACACCGCTTCCTTACGCCGCCTTCTTTGCCAGCCCAAGGTAGGTTTCGATGATCTTCGGATTAGCCGCCAGTTCGTCGGCCGGCCCTTCCATCGCCATGTCGCCGGTCTCGATCACATAGCCATAGTCCGCCACCTGCAGCGCCGCGCGGGCATTCTGCTCGATCAGCAGCGTGGCCACGCCGGTCTGGCGCAGGTTGCTGATGATGTGGAAGATCTCCTTGACGATCAGCGGGGCCAGGCCAAGGCTGGGCTCGTCCAGCATCAGCAACTGCGGCTTGGCCATCAGCGCGCGGCCTACCGCCAGCATCTGGCGTTCGCCGCCGGAGAGCGTGCCGGCATCCTGGCGCGCGCGCTCGCGCAGGCGCGGAAACAGCTCGTAGACCACATCCATCTGGTCCAGGTAATGCTTGTCGCCCGCGCGCTTGCGGCGGAACGCACCAAGCTGCAGGTTGTCCTCTACCGTCATCGATGCAAACAGCTCGCGCTTTTCCGGCACCAGGCACATGCCGCGCGCGACCCGCCCTTCCACCGGGATCCCGGCCATGTCGTGGCCCAGGTAGCTGACCGTGCCGCTGGACGACCCCGTCACCGGCAGCGCGCCCATGATGGCATTGAGCATGGTCGACTTGCCGGCGCCGTTCGGGCCGATCACGGTGACGATGCGGCCCGCCTCCACCTTCAGGTTGGCGCCGTGCACCGCCTCGACCTTGCCGTAGCGCACATGCAGGTCCTTCACTTCCAGAATCAGGCTCATGTCCGGTCCGTGCTCCACATTTATTCCACGCCGCCCAGGTAGGCTTCCAGCACCGCCGGGTTCTTCTGCACTTCCTCGGGCACGCCCTCCGCGATGCGCGAACCAAATTCCATCACCACCAGCCGGTCGGTCAGGTTCATCACGAAGTCCATGTCGTGCTCGACCAGCAGCACGCTCATGCCTTCGCCGCGCAGCTTGCGCAGCAGCTCGGCCAGCGCCTGCTTTTCCTTGTAGCGCAGGCCGGCGGCAGGCTCGTCGAGCAGCAGCAGCGCCGGGTCGCAGCACAGCGCGCGCGCAATTTCCAGGATCCGCTGCTGGCCCAGCGCCAGGCTGCCGGCTTCCATGTACATGCAGTCGGCCAGGCCGACGCGCTCCAGCTGACGCTTGGCCTCGAACAGCAGCTTCTCTTCCTCGGTCTTGTTCATGCGCAGGATCGCTGCGCACACGCCGCCCTGCGCGTGGAAGTCGCCGCGCAGGTGGGCGCCGATGGCGACGTTCTCGAGCACCGTCATGGTCGGCAGCAGGTGCACGTGCTGGAAGGTGCGGCCGATGCCGCGCTTGACGATCTCGCGCGACGGCAGGCCAGAGATCACCTCGCCGCGGTAGCGCACCTCGCCGCCCGAGACCGGTAGCACGCCGGTCACCAGGTTGAAGGTGGTGGACTTGCCCGCGCCATTGGGGCCGATCAGGCCGATGATCTCGCCGGCGCGCACCTGGAAGCTGACATCGTTGACGGCGACCAGCCCGCCGAACTGCTTGCGCGCGGCGCGCACGTCCAGGATCAGCTCGCCCGCCTCGGGCTTCTGGCGCACCGCCAGCCCCGCCGCCTGCCGCGGCGCCAGCACCGGCGGCCCGGAAGGCACCAGGCGCCGCAGGAACGGCCAGATGCCGTCGCGCGCGTACTGCAGCAGCAGCACCAGCAGCACGCCGAAGACGATGATCTCGAAGTTGCCGTTGGCGCCGAGCAGCTTGGGCAGCACGCCCTGCAGCACGTCCTTCAGGATGGTCAGGATGCCCGCACCCAATACTGCGCCCCACACGTGACCGACCCCGCCGACCACGGCCATGAACAGGTATTCGATGCCGTAGTTCAGGCCGAACGGCGTCGGGTTCACCGCCCGCTGCAGGTGCGCGTACAAGAAGCCCGACACGCACGCCAGGATCGCCGCGACCACGAAGATCACCACCTTCATCCACGCGGTGTTCACGCCCATGGCCTCGGCCATGACGCCACCACCCTTGAGCGCGCGGATCGCGCGCCCCGGGCGCGAGTTCAGCAGGTTCTGCATCGCCAGCACCGCCAGCAGCACCACCGCCCAGATCAGATAGAACATCGAACGCCCGGACTGCAGCTCGATGCCGAACAACGACAGGACCGGGATGCCGTTGAGCCCGTCATACTTGCCCAGGAACTCCAGGTTGCCGAACAGGAAGAACAGCGACAGGCCCCAGGCGATGGTCGCCAGCGGCAGGTAGTGCCCGGACATGCGCATCGTGATCAGCCCGATCACATAGGCCGATGCCATCGTGATCACCAGCCCCACCAGCAACCCGAACCACGGCGACAGCCCGAACTGCGTGGTCAGGTACGCGGTGCTGTAGGCGCCCAGGCCCACGAACGCCGCCTGTCCGAACGAGGTCATGCCACCCACGCCGGTGAGCAGCACCAGCCCGATCGCGACGATGCCGTAGAGCCCGATGTAGTTGCCCAGCGTGATCCAGAATTCCGGTGTCGGCAGCACCGGCAGCAGCGCCAGCACCACGATCAGGGCCAGCACCAGCACCCGGTTGCGGTTCAGCCGCGCGCGGCTGCCGGCCTCGGCCCCGGCCACGCCGGCCTGCTTGTCGGTCAGCATGGTCATGGCTTATTCCTCCTCCTCGACATGCTTGCTCGTCAGCGAGCGCCACAGCAGCACCGGAATGATCAGTGTGAAGACGATGACCTCCTTGAACGCGCTGGCCCAGAAGGACGAATACGATTCCAGCAGGCCCACCAGCAGTGCGCCGAGCGCCGCCACCGGATAGCTCACCAGCCCGCCGACGATGGCGCCGACAAAGCCCTTCAGGCCCACCAGGAAACCCGACTCGTAGTACACCGTGGTCAGCGGCGCGATCAGGATGCCGCACAGCGCTCCCATCGCCGCCGCCAGCGTGAACGACAGGCGCCCCGCCTGCGTGGTGCCGATGCCGACCAGGCGCGCGCCCAGCCGGTTCACGGCGGTCGCGCGCAGCGCCTTGCCCTGCAGCGTGCGTTCGAAATAAAAATACAGCGCGCCGATCAGCAGGGCCGACACCGCCACCACCCACAGGCTCTGTCCCGAGATGCTGAGCGCTCCCACCTCGAAGCGCGCATCCGAGAACGGATTGGTACGCGAGCCCTCGGCGCCGAACATCACCAGCCCCAGCCCCACCAGCGCAAAGTGCACGCCCACCGAGACGATCAGCAGCACCAGCGTGCTGGCCTCGGCCAGCGGCTGGTAGGCCAGCCGGTACAGCATCGGCCCGAGCGGGATGATGATCAGCAGCGTCAGCGCGACCTGCGCCAGCATCGGCAGCGGCTGCGCGCCATATTGCTGCACCACCCAGTGCACCGCCAGCGGGAACACCAGGTACTTGCCGGCCAGCACCGCCAGCCGCTGGCCGAGCGTGCGCCGCAGCTCGGCGCTGCGCAGGACGGTGACGGTCTCGTAGAGAAAGGTCAGCACGCCCATTGCCACCAGCAGCCAGCTGGTCTGCGGCGCGTGCCCGGCCTGCATCGCCGCCAGCGTCAGCGCGCCATAGGCGACGAATTCCCCTTGCGGAATGAAGATGACGCGGGTCACCGAGAACACCAGCACCAGCGCCAGCGCCAGCAACGCGTAGATCGCGCCCGAGGTGATGCCGTCCTGCGCCAGGATGGCGGCGATAGATAGGTCCATTGTCTCCCCGTCTTTGGAAATACCTGCCTGCATCATATGGGGGCCGACAGGGTGCTTGCGTGCTTCGGGATTACGGAATAGTAAACGGATTGCGTAATGGGGAAATACAGGGTAGCCCTAGGGTGAGGGTGTGGTGGGGGCTATGCGGTTGGTTATCGTTCTTGGCAGACGTGGCGGTTTCGCCGGCGTAGCCGGCGAGTCACTGCTTGTCCAAGCGACAAGAAGTGACCAAGAAACGCGTCGCCTATGCGGCTGGCAATCCATTCCACGGTGTTGGTAGTTCGCGCGGTGGTGCTTGCCGTTTGGAGTGGTCGCGGTTCGACCCTGCTACGCCATGTGAGTCAGGGATAGTGCCTTCGATAACACACTATTGAACGATCCCCATGCAGGGCGCAGGCCGCCTGCTGCAAACGGCATCGCGGGGACGCCTACGGCTGCTGCGCGGGCTCAAAATGCGCTGACGGGCATTGAGCGCTTGCGCGAAGCGCAGCCGAAGGCGTTGATGCGATATCGCTCGACAGCCCGGGCCACCGCCCTGCATGGGGATCGTCCAAAAGCCGGTTAACGAAGGCAGCGGTCCAAACTCACCTGGCGTAGCAGGGTCGAACGGGCACCCACGCCTAAACGGCAAGCACCGCCGCCCATATGACCAACGCCGTGGAATGGATTGCCAGCCGCATAGGCGACGCGTTTCTTGCCTACTTCTTGTCGCTCGGACAAGAAGTAGGTCGCCGGCTACGCCGGCGAAACAGCCACGCTAGCCAAGCGCGACCGCCAATCGCATGGCAGCAAGCCAAAACGCCCCGCTCCCCCCTCACTTACTCAACAACTTCCACTTCCCATCAACAATCTGCACCATCACCCGCGCCCGCTGATCGAAGCCCAGATGGTCCGTGGCACTCATGTTCATGATCCCGTGCGACACCGGCAGATTCTTCGTCTGCTCCATCGCATCGCGCAACGCCTTGCGGAATTCCTTCGTACCCGGCTGGCCCTTCTTCAGCGCCTCGGGAATGACATGCTGCAGGATCAGCCCCGCATCCCAGGCGTGGCCGCCGAAGGTCGAGACCTGTCCGCCGAAGGCCTTCTCATAGGCGGTCTTGTAGGTCAGCGCCGGCTTCTTCACCGGATTGCTGTCGGGCAGCTGCTCGGCCACCAGCAGCGGGCCGGCCGGCAGGAAGGTGCCTTCGCAATCCTTGCCGCACACGCGCAGGAAGTCGGCATTGGCGACGCCGTGAGTCTGGTAGACCTTGCCCTTGTAGCCGCGCTCCTTGAGCGTCTTGGCCGGCAGCGCCGCGGGCGTGCCGGAGCCGGCGATCAGCACCGCGTCGGCATTGGCGCCCATCATCTTCAGCACCTGCCCGGTGACCGAGGTATCGGTGCGGGCAAAGCGCTCGTTGGCGACCACCTTGATCTTGCGCAGCTCGGCCACCTTGGCGAATTCCTGCGCCCAGCTGTCGCCATAGGCGTCCGCGAAGCCGATGAACGCCACCGTCTTCACGTTGTTGTTGCTCATGTGCTCGGCAATGGCGGTGGCCATGTGCGAGTCGTTCTGCGGGGTCTTGAAGACCCAGGCGCGCTTGGCGTCCATGGGTTCGATGATGCGCGCCGAGGCGGCCATGGTGATCATCGGCGTCTCGTTCTCGGCCACCACGTCGACCATCGCCAGCGAGTTGGGCGTGACGGTCGAGCCGACCACCACGTCGACCTTGTCCTCGCTGATCAGCTTGCGCGTATTCTTGACCGCCGTGGTCGTGTCCGAGGCATCGTCCAGCACGACGTACTCGATCTTCTTGCCGGCGATCTCCTTGGGCATCAGCGTGAAGGTGTTCTTTTCCGGAATGCCCAGCGATGCCGCCGGACCAGTGGCCGACACCGTCACCCCGACCTTGACCTGCGCCTGGGCGGCACCGGCAACCAGGCTGGCCGCAGCGATTGCCAGCAGGCTGGCGCGCTTGAAATCCATCTTGTCTCCTTCGGTTCCTGAAACGGAAAGGCATCCGTCCGGCGTCCACCGGCGGATGCCCCATTTTTTTGGATGACCCCTCGGGTCGACGCAGGCACAGCGCCGGCACCTGCGCTACAACAGGAACGACGCCAGCCGCTCCCCATTTCCCGTCCACGCCACTCCCCCGGAAAGGCGCTTCGGCGATTCACCGACCGCGCGGTCGGGAATGCGGATCGAGTCTATCACACGGCCCTGGCGCGAACAGCGAGGATTAACCCGCATCGCCCGCCCCGCCTGGCTTTGCCGTCAGCGCACGAAGGCGTCCCAGGCGGTCTTCAGGATCAGCGCGCTGACCACCACGATAAACATCTTGCGCACGAAGGCGCTGCCGTGGCGCAGCGCCAGCTTGCTGCCAACCTGGCTGCCGGCGACGTTGGCCACCGCCATTACCAGGCCCAGCTGCCACCAGATATGGCCCTTGCTGGCGAGCAGCAGCAACGCCGCCAGGTTGGTGGCCAGGTTGACCAGCTTGGTCGACGCCGCGGCGTGCAGGAAGTCATAGCCGAACACCCGCACGAACACGATCATCAGGAAGCTGCCGGTGCCGGGCCCGAACACGCCGTCGTAGAAGCCCAGCACGGCGCCGGCAAGCAGCGCCGCGCCGCGTTCGCCCCAGCCGGTCAGCGTGGGCGCGTGCTCGGCGCCCAGGTCCTTCTTGGCGACGGTGTAGACCAGCAGCGCGACCAGCACGAACGGCAGCGCCTTGCGCAGCGGCTCGGCCGGGATCATGGTCAGCGCCCAGGCACCGGCCATCGAGCACGCAAAGGCCGCCACCACCGCCGGAGCGGTCGCGCCCCAGTAGATGCGCACGCTGCGGCCGTAGCGCAGTGCCGCGCTCGCGGTGCCGGCGATCGAACCGACCTTGTTGGTGCCGAGCAGCGTCGCCGGTGCCAGGTTGGGATAGGCCGAGAACAGCGCCGGGATCTGCACCAGCCCGCCGCCGCCGGCGACCGCGTCGATCAGGCCGGCAAGAAAGGCGGCAACCGCCAGGAATGCGAATTCCGTCATTGCAGGAAAGCGAAAAGGGAAATGGAAAGGAGGAAGGCCAGCAACGGCCGGTACCGCGGCGCCGGCGCACTACCGGCGCAAAGCGGATCAGCCCAACACCTTGGCCGCCGGCACCAAACTGCCGTGCCACATGCCGTTGCCGTGCAGGCGGAAGCCGGGCGGCGCGCCGCCGTGGCCGGCCACCAGCCCCGGCGCCAGCAGTGCATGGCGGATGCCGTGCGCGCGGCCCCACTCGGCCAGCGTGGCGCAGCAGGCTTCCAGGCAGGTGCGGCGGGTGGCGGCGTCCAGCTCCGGCCGTACCCACCACTCGCTGGCGCAGGCGGCGAGGCCGGCCAGCTCGAGGCTGGGCAGCAAGGCCACCGGCAGGCAGGCGAGCGGAGCAATGCCGTCGGGCGCGTCGCTGGCCAGCAGGCAGAGGCCGCGTCCAGACTGGGCCAGCAGTTCGCCCAGCATCAACTGCCGCGCGCGCGCGTCAGGCACAGGCAAGGGCTGGAGCCGGTCCAGCCAGTCCGACACCAGGGCAGCGTCGGCGCCCTGCCCCAGGCGTACCCGGAGCTGCGGCGCGACATCGCAGCCCGCGTGCGGGACAGTCGGGGATGGATCAGGGGGAATAGTGGCGGACATGGGCAGGCGGCAAGGAGCGCCCGCATTGTCGCATGCGTGGGGTGGCGAGGTGATGCCGATGCGGCATGAGCGCCCCAGAACAGGGCGAAAGCGTCACTATGCGGGCGCAACGCCCAATGAAAAAAGCGTTGCCGAGGATCACCCGGCAACGCCCTTTATTTATAACGCTGCTACCCGACACCGGGTGCGCGCCTGTCGTCTCCTCGCTTCCGCCTCCATTTAACCTGCGAAAACCGTATATGGAATGTAACGAAGCGGTGCATCGAGGACAAGCTAGAAAAAACCCTAGCCCCAGAATCGGGCATGTCGACCCCCGGTCACTCCTTGCGCCCGGAGTGGCCACCGAAGCGCGCCAGCAACTCGCCCATGATGCCACGGCGGAAGGTCAGCACGCAGATCACGAAGATCACCCCGGTCACCATCGTCACCGACTCGCCCAGCGTGCCGAACCACGAGATGCCGGTCACCGAAGCCAGGAAGTTGCCGATGTCGCCCAGCTTGTTCTCGAGCGCGACGATCACGAAGGCGCCGACGATCGGCCCCGACAGCGTGCCCAGCCCGCCCACCAGCGTCATCAGGATCACCGAGCCCGACATCGACCAGTGCACGTCGGTCAAGGTCTCGAAGCCCAGCACCAGCGCCTTGATCGAGCCGGCCAGCCCCGACAGCGCCGCCGACAGCACGAACGCGGTCAGCTTGAAGCGGTCGACGTCATAGCCCAGCGACACCGCGCGCGGCTCGTTCTCCTTGATCGCCTTCAGGATCTGGCCGAACGGCGAATGCACCGTGCGCACGATCAGCGCGAACGCCGCCACGATGATCACCAGCGCCACGTAGTACAGCGTCAGGTCGTCCGACAGCGGCAGCACGCCGAACAGCTTGCCGCGCGGGATGCCCTGCAGCCCGTCCTCGCCGCCGGTGAACGGCGCCTGCAGGCAGATGAAGAACAGCATCTGCGCCAGCGCCAGCGTGATCATCGAGAAGTAGATGCCCTGGCGCCGGATCGCCAGCGAGCCCACCACGTAGCCGATCAGCGCGCCCGTGCCGGTGCCCAGGATCAGGCCCAGCTCCGGGGTCACGCCCCACACCTTCATGGCGTGGCCGGCCGCGTAACCGGCACCGCCGAAGAAGGCCGCATGGCCGAACGACAGCAGCCCGGTGTAGCCGATCAGCAGGTTGAACGCGCACGCAAACAGCGCGAAGCACAGCACCTTGAGCACGAATACCGGATAGGCACCCGCCAGCGGCGCGGCGATCAGCGCCAGCAGCAGCAATCCGTACAACAGTTTCTTCTGCACGCCCCGTCCCTTTCCTGCCTGGCCCGCGTTGGCAGCCACCGAGGGCTGCGTCGATGATGTGGTTGGTGCGCTCATCACTTCTCCTTGCCGAACAGCCCGGCCGGGCGCAGCAGCAGCACGATCACCATGATGAAGAACACCACGGTCGACGATGCTTCCGGATAGAACACCTTAGTGAGGCCTTCGATCACGCCCAGCCCGAGGCCGGTCAGGATCGAGCCCATGATCGAACCCATGCCGCCGATCACCACCACCGCGAACACGATGATGATCAGGTTCTGGCCCATCAGTGGCGAGATCTGGATCACCGGTGCGGCCAGCACCCCGGCGAACGCGGCCAGCGCCACGCCGAAGCCGTAGGTCAGCGTCACCATCAGCGGCACGTTGACGCCGAAGGCCTCGACCATCTTGGGGTTCTCGGTGCCGGCGCGCAGGTAGGCGCCCAGCTTGGTCTTCTCGATCACGTACCAGGTGGCGAAGCACACCACCAGCGACGCCACCACGACCCAGGCGCGGTAGTTCGGCAGGATCATGAAGCCGAGGTCGGTCGCGCCCTGCAGCGCGTCCGGAGTCTGGTAAGGCAGCCCCGACACGCCGTAGACCGAGCGGAAGATGCCCTCGATCACCAGCGTGATGCCCAGCGTCAGCAGCAGGCCATAGATGTGGTCAAGCTTGTAGATCCAGCGCAGCATGGTCTTCTCGATCACCACGCCCAGCGCGGCGACGACCAGCGGCGACAACAGCAGCATGATCCAGTAATTCAGCCCGGCGTACTCCATGCCCATCCAGGCCAGCACCGCGCCCAGCATGAAGAGCGCGCCGTGCGCGAAATTGATGACGTTGAGCAGGCCGAAGATCACCGCCAGGCCCAGGCTCAGCATCGCATAGAAGGCGCCGTTGACCAGCCCCAGCAAGAGCTGGGAAAGCATGGCCGGCAGGGGGATTCCGAAGATGTCCATGGGCATCGATTGCTGATTGTTGGCAGACACTAAGCGGAGCCAACGGTTTTGGGTGCGCCAAAGCCGCCCGAGCTAGCCTAAGCAAGGTGTTCTCCCTCTCCCCTCACGGGAAGAGGGTTGGGGTGAGGGGCGGTTTAGCGAGGAACCACATCAGGCGAAGCCTGCGGTGTGTTCCGGCATGGCGGCCTGGCAAGGCCAACGGTGTCAGCTCACAGCCTTTGACGCGCCAAGCCCTCACCCCCGGCCCCGCTCCCGCATGCGGGAGCGGGGAGCCAACCGGCCGGCTTGCCAACCGCGCAAGCCGCGCCTTCCCTCTTACTTCTTCAACATGGCGCACTTCGACTCGGCCACAGTGGTGAAGGCCTGGTCGCCCGGGATGGTCGCGACCACCTTCAGGTAATCCCACGGCTTCTTCGATTCGGCCGCGGTCTTCACCTGCATCAGGTACATGTCGTGGATGCCACGGCCGTCCTGGCGGATATAGCCCTTGGTGTAGAAGTCGTTGATCTTCATCTTCTTGAGCTCGGCCATGACCTTGTCCGGATCGTCGGTCTTGGCGGCTTCGACGGCCTTCAGGTAGGTGCTGGCGGCCGAGTAATCCGCGGCCTGCAGGCTGCTCGGCATCTTCTTCATCTTGCCGAAGAAGCGGTTGGCGAACTTGCGGGTGTCGTCGTTCATGTCCCAGTACCAGCTGTCGGTCATCAGCAGGCCTTCGGTGTTCTTCAGCCCGAGGCTGTGCACGTCGTTGATGAACATCAGCAGGCCGGCGATCTTCATCGACTTGGTGATGCCGAATTCCTTGGCCGCCTTGATCGCATTGATGGTGTCGCCGCCGGCGTTGGCCAGGCCCAGGATCTGCGCCTTGGACGACTGCGCCTGCAGCAGGAACGACGAGAAGTCGGAGGCCGACAGCGGATGGCGCACCTGCCCCGCCACCGTGCCGCCACTGGCCTTCACCACCGCGGCGGTGTCGCTCTCCAGCGAGTGGCCGAAGGCGTAGTCGGCGGTCAGGAAGAACCACGACTTGCCGCCCTGCTTGACCACCGCGCTGCCGGTGCCCTTGGCCAGCGCCACCGTGTCATAGGCGTAGTGCACCGTGTACGGCGAGCACTCTTCGTTGGTCAGGCGCGCGGTGCCGGCGCCGATGTTGATGTAGACGCGCTTCTTCTCCGAAGCGACCTTGTTCATCGCCAGCGCGGTGCCCGAGTTGGTGCCGCCCAGCAGCATGTCCAGGCCCTGCTGGTCCATCCATTCGCGCGCCTTGGACGCGGCGATGTCGGCCTTGTTCTGGTGGTCGGCCGAGACGATCTCGATGGGCTTGCCCAGCACCTTGCCGCCGTGGTCTGCGATCGCCATCTTGATGGCTTCCAGGCCGCCGGGGCCGTCGATGTCGGCATACAGGCCCGACATGTCGGTGATGTAGCCGAGCTTGACGGTGTCGCCCGATACCTGTGCGGCAGCGCCGAAGGACACCGCACCCATGGCAATGGCCGCCATCGCGGCCGCGAGCCGAGTCTTTTTCATTTCCCTGTCTCCTGATTTGCGGCGGCGTGCGCGCCACCCGTTCCTGCCAACAAGCAACCATCGACCCGCCTTGCGCGGATCAGACCCCGAGCAATTCATGCAGCACCGGCATCTTGGCCTGCAGCTCGCTGGCCGCGAAGCGTTCGACGATGGTGCCGTGCTCCATCACGTAGAAGCGGTCCGCCAGCGGCGCGGCAAAGCGGAAGTTCTGCTCCACCATCACCACCGTGTACCCTTTCTGCTTGAGCATCCGGATCATGCGCGCCAGCGCCTGCACGATCACCGGTGCCAGCCCTTCCGAGATCTCGTCGAGCAGCAGCAGGTTGGCGCCCGTGCGCAGGATGCGCCCGACCGCCAGCATCTGCTGCTCGCCCCCCGACAGGCGCGTGCCCTGGCTCTGGCGGCGCTCCTTCAGGTTCGGAAACATCTCGTAGATCTCGGCCTCGCTCATGCCCGAGTCCTTGCCCTTGAGCTGCGGCGGCAGCATCAGGTTCTCTTCGCATGAGAGGCTGGAGAAGATGGCGCGCTCCTCCGGGCAATAGCCGATGCCGTAGTGGGCGATCTTGTGCGTGGGCAGGCCGATGGTCTCCTGGCCATCGACCCGGATCGAGCCCTTGCGCGCGCCGGTCAGGCCCATGATCGCGCGCAGCGTGGTGGTGCGCCCGGCGCCGTTGCGGCCCAGCAGCGTGACCACCTCGCCGCGGTTCACGGTCAGGTCGACCCCGTGCAGGATGTGCGATTCGCCGTACCAGGCGTGCAGGCCCTTGATTTCCAGGGCGGGAGTGTTGGCTGTGCTCATGCTGTCGTCCCCCGGCCTCAGTGCGCGCCCTGAAGTTCCGCGTCGGCGGTGCCCATGTAGGCCTCCATCACGCGCGGGTCCTTCGACACTTCCGCATACGGCCCTTCGGCCAGCACCGCGCCGCGCTGCAGCACCGTGATCTTGTCGGCAATCGACGAGACCACGCTCATGTTGTGCTCCACCATCAGGATGGTGCGGCCCGTCGAGACCTGCTTGATCAGCTGCGTGACGCGGTCCACATCCTCGTGGCCCATGCCCTGCGTGGGTTCGTCGAGCAGCATCAGCTCGGGCTCCATCGCCAGCGTGGTGGCGATCTCCAGGGCGCGCTTGCGCCCGTATGGCAGGTTCACCGTGAGCGTGTGCGCGAACTCGGTCAGGCCGACCTGCTCGAGCAGCTCCATGGCGCGGTCGTTGAGCACGTCGAGCGAACGCTCGCTGCGCCAGAACTGGTACGCGGTGCCGAGTTGCCGCTGCAGCCCGATGCGCACGTTCTCCATCACCGTCAGGTGCGGGAACACCGCCGAGATCTGGAACGAGCGGATCACGCCGCGCCGCGCGATCTGCGCCGGCTTTTCCCGCGTGATGTCGATGCCGTTGAAAAGGATGGTGCCGGTGGTCGGCTCCAGGAACTTGGTGAGCAGGTTGAAGCAAGTGGTCTTGCCCGCGCCGTTGGGACCGATCAACGCATGGATCGAGCCGCGGCGCACCCGCAGGTTGACGTCGCTCACCGCCGTGAACCCCTTGAACTCCTTGGTGAGGTTCCGCGTTTCCAGGATGGTTTCCTGTTGATTCATGTCTCCTGCCCGCCCTCTTGCTGAACTGCCGGGGTGATGCCCGGCACTGACAATGGTCCGAACCGGCCTTGTAGGCCCTTACTGCCGCTTGTTCCGTCAGGCTCGCCGTGGTTGCCGGCCGTGCCCGCGGTTTTTATCTGTGCGGGGCGGCTCCCGCGCGGGTTGCGGCGGCGGCATGGCATGTGCGGCCGAAGCACCCTGTGAGGCGTCTATTGTGTGCGCCTGTTGCATCGCAAAACATCGGGGTTTGCACTATGAAACATGAACCAAGTGTCAGTTTTTTGGCGAGCGCACAAGCGCCGCACAGGCCACCTGACGGCCACCCCGACGGTGGTCATGTGGCGTGGCGTTTCAGGCGCCTGTCGCCGCTGTCACCGGCACTGTACTGGCTTCTGCCGGCGCCTGCGCCGGGCTTGCCACCTCGGTTGCCGTGGCGCGTTGCCTGCGGTCTTCGCGGATCAGGTCGCTGGCGCGCTCGGCAATCATGATGGTCGGCGAGTTGGTATTGCCCGACGTGATCAGCGGCATCACCGAGGCATCGACCACGCGCAGCCCCTGCACGCCCAGCACGCGCAGCCGATGGTCGACCACCGCCATGGGGTCGTCGGCGCGGCCCATCTTGCAGGTGCCGACCGGATGGAAGATGGTGGTGCCGATATTGCCGGCGGCTTCGGCCAGTTCCTCGTCGCTCTGGAACGCCGGCCCCGGCAGCCACTCCTCGGGCCGGTACGGCGCCAGCGCCGGCGACGCCACGATGCGGCGCGTGAGCCGGATCGAATCGGCGGCGACCTTGCGGTCCTCGTCGGTCGACAGGTAGTTGGGAGCGATCACCGGCGCCTGGCGGAAATCCGCGCTGCCGGCATGCACGCTGCCGCGCGAGCTCGGGCGCAGGTTGCAGGCGCTGGCGGTAAAGGCGTTGAAGGCATGGAGCGGATCGCCGAACTTGTCCAGCGACAGCGGCTGCACGTGGTACTCGATGTTCGGCCGCGCCTGCGACGGATCCGAGCGCGCGAACGCGCCGAGCTGTGATGGCGCCATGCTCATCGGCCCGCTCTGGTTGAAGGCGTACTGCACGCCGATACAGAACTTGCCCCACAGGCTGGCGGCGCGCGTGTTCAGCGTGCGCACGCCGTCGACCTTGACCACGCTGCGCAACTGCAGGTGGTCCTGCAGGTTCTCGCCCACGCCGGGCAGCGCGTGGCGCACCGGAATGCCCAGCGCCTGCAGCCGTTCGGGCTGGCCGATGCCCGACAGCTCGAGCAACTGCGGCGTGTTGACCGCGCCGGCGGCGAGGATCACCTCGAGCGTGGCCGCCGCCGCATGCGCGCGGCCGCCACCGAGATAGTTGACGCCGGTGCAGCGGCGCCCGTCGAAGCTCAGCCCGCTCACCTGCGCGCCGGTGACGATGGTCAGGTTGGGCCGCTCCGAGGCCCGCCGCAGGAACGCCTTGGCGGTGTTCCAGCGGATGCCGCGGCGCTGGTTCACTTCGAAATAGCCGACGCCGAAATTGTCGCCGCGGTTGAAGTCGTCGGTGCGCGGGATCCCCGCTTGCTCGGCGGCGTCGGCAAAGCGCTCCAGGATGTCCCAGCGCAGCCGCTGCCCCTCCACACGCCATTCGCCGCCGGCGCCGTGGAATTCGCTTGCGCCCCGATGATGGTCTTCGCTGCGCTTGAACAGCGGCAGCACGTTGTCCCAGCGCCAGCCGTCATCGCCGGTCAGACGCGCCCACTCGTCATAGTCCTCGCGCTGGCCGCGCATGTAGATCATGCCGTTGATCGACGAGCAGCCGCCCAGCACGCGCCCGCGCGGATAACCCAGCGAGCGTCCGTTCAGCCCCGCTTCGGCTTCGGTGCGGTAGAGCCAGTCGGTACGGGGGTTGCCGATGCAGTAGAGGTAGCCCACCGGGATGTGGATCCAGTGGTAATCGTCCTTGCCCCCGGCTTCCAGCAGCAGCACGTTGACGTCCGGGTCCTGCGTCAGCCGGTTCGCCAGGACACAGCCGGCCGAACCGGCCCCCACGATGATGTAGTCGAATGTCTCCATGGCGCCCTGTTGTGGTGATGGTCGGGTTTATTTCGCCACCGGCATGGTGAACTCGGCGCCCTTGGCGATCGAGTCCGGCCAGCGCTGCATCACGCTCTTGTAGCGCGTGTAGAAGCGCACGCCCTCCTCGCCATAGGCATGGTGGTCGCCGAACAGCGAGCGCTTCCAGCCGCCGAACGAATGCCACGCCATCGGCACCGGGATCGGCACGTTGATGCCGACCATGCCCACCTGGATCTGCCGCGCGAACGCGCGCGCGATGCCGCCGTCGCTGGTGTAGCAAGACACGCCGTTGCCGTACTCGTGCGCGTTGATCAGCGCCACCGCCTCGGCAAAGTCGTGCACGCGCACCACCGACAGCACCGGGCCGAAGATCTCTTCCTTGTAGATCGTCATCTCCGGCGTGACGTGGTCGAACAGCGTGCCGCCGACGTAGAAGCCGTGCTCGTGCCCATCGACCTGGTGGCCGCGGCCATCGGTCACCAGCGTCGCGCCCTCTTCCACGCCCCGGGCGATATAGCCCTCGACCTTGGCCTTGTGCGCGCCGGTCACCAGCGGGCCCATCTCGGCATCGCTCTCCATGCCGTTGCGGATCTTCAGCGCGCGCGCGCGTTCGGCCAGGCGCGGCACCAGCTGGTCGGCGACGTCGCCCACCGCCACCGCCACCGAGATCGCCATGCAGCGCTCGCCGGCCGAGCCATAGGCGGCGCCGATCAGCGCATCGACGGCCTGGTCCAGGTCCGCATCGGGCATCACCACCAGGTGGTTCTTGGCGCCGCCCAGCGCCTGCACGCGCTTGCCGTGCCTGGTCCCTTCCGTGTAGATGTATTCGGCGATCGGCGTCGAGCCGACGAACGACAGCGCCTGCACGTCCGGGTGCGCCAGCAGCGCGTCGACCGCTTCCTTGTCGCCCTGCACCACGTTGAACACGCCGTCGGGCAGCCCGGCCTGGCGCAGCAGGTCGGCGATCAGCAGGCTCGGCGACGGGTCGCGCTCCGAGGGCTTGAGCACGAAGGTATTGCCGCACGCCAGCGCCACCGGGAACATCCACATCGGCACCATCACCGGGAAGTTGAACGGCGTGATGCCGGCCACCACGCCCAGCGGCTGGCGCAGGTTCCAGTTGTCGATGCCGCCGCCGATGTTGTCGGTGAAATCGGTCTTGAGCAGGTTGGGAATGCCGCAGGCGAACTCCACCACCTCGATGCCGCGCGTGACTTCGCCCTTCGCGTCCGAGAACACCTTGCCGTGCTCGCGCGTGATCAGCGCGGCGAGGTCGTCGTGGTGCTGGTCCAGCAGCTCCTTGAACTTGAACAGGATGCGCGCGCGGCGCAGCGGCGGGGTGTCGGCCCAGGCCGGGAAGGCGGCCCTGGCGGCGGCGACGGCGTCGGCCACGTCCTGCGCGGTGCCCAGCGCCACGCGCGCGGAAACCTCGCCGGTGGCGGGGTTGAATACGTCGGCCTGGCGCTGCGAGGCGCCGCGTGTCTGCCGGCCCGCGATGCTGTGGCCGATGATGGCCTGCACTGCGCTGGCCTCTGCAAGGATGTCTTCCACTTCCGCTCCTGAATGCTGGTCCCCCGGGGGCGATTCTGCCTCCGGTCCGTCGCGTCGATCTTTGCGTCCGGTGAAGACGCTGCCACGCTGCGCCGCGCCCCGCCTCGGCCACGTATGGCGTGCGGCACAAGACTTCGGGCCATGGTTGAGCGCAAGCTTGGTGCAGTTGCGCGGCCTCGTCCAATGATTTATCGTCAATCGCAATATAAGCCTCGCAAAATATTGCGACGCACCACCGCCACCCTCGCCCGCCCCCTTGGACCTCCACCACCTGCGCGCCTTTGTCGCCGTCGCGCGCGAAGGCAACCTGACCCGCGCCGCGCAGCGCCTGCACCTGACCCAGCCCGCGGTCAGCCTGCAGCTGAAGGCGCTGCAGTCGGCCTGGCGCATCCGGCTGTTCGAGCGCACCGCCGCTGGCCTGACGCTGACCGCCGACGGCGCCGCGCTGCTGCCGCTGGCCGAGCGCATCCTCGATGGCGTGGGAGACCTGCAGCACACCGTCAGCGCGATGCATCACACCGTGCGCGGACGGCTGGCGATCGGCACCATCCTCGATCCCGAGTTCACGCGGCTGGGCCCGATGCTGCGCACGCTGGTCGAGCGCCATCCGCAGATCGGCACGGAACTGCGCCATGGCATGTCGGGCTGGGTGCTGCAGCAGGTACGCAGCGGCGCGCTCGATGTGGGCTTCTACCTGGGCCAGCCGTCCGAAGCCGGCTTCCATGCGCTGACGCTGACGCCGTTCTCGTATTACGTGGTCGCGCCCAAGGGCTGGAAAGAGCGCACCGCGCTGCGCTCGTGGGCGCAACTGGCCACGCTGCCATGGATCTGGACCCCGCCCGAATCGGCGCACAACCGGCTGCTGTCGGCGCACTTCGCGCAGGCGGGGGTGGACCCCGCCACCGTGCCCAAGGTGGCGCACGTCGACCAGGAAGCGTCGATGCGGGACCTGGTGCGCTCCGGCGTGGGGCTGTCGCTGGTGCGCGACGCGATCGCGCTGCGCGAGTCGCATGCGCACGGGCTGGTGATCGTCGAAGGGGTCTCGGTACAGACCGAGCTGACCCTGGTGTGCCTGGCCGCGCGCCGCGACGACCCGGTGGTGGCGGCGGCGTTCGGCGTGGCCGAGTCGGTGTTCCGTACCTAGCGCTGCGGGCTGGCCAGCCGGCGCTGCAGCCAGCCGGTCAGCGCGGCGAACACTTCGCCGCGCAACGGCTGCGCTTCATTGAAGATCTCGTGGTAGCCGTGGTCGAACCAGACCTGTTCGCACAGGTCGGGCGGCGCATGGTTGAAGAAGGCGCGGCTGCCGGACGGGTCCACCACGCGGTCGGCGCCGCCGACCAGCATCAGCGTGGGCGCCTCCAGCAGCGCCGCGTCGGCCTGCGCCTGCGCCATGCCGTGGATAAAGCCTTCGAGCACGCCTGCGGTGATGGTGGTCTGCACCAGCGGATCGGCGCGGTAGGCGGCGACCACCGCCGGGTCGTGCGACAGATACCGCGCATCGATCGGATTGGGCACGCGCAGCCGCGGCGCCAGCGTCAGCAGCACGCGGTGCAGCGCCAGCGCCGGCCGGGACAGCCGCAGCGCCAGCGCCGGCGACGACAGCACCAGCGCACGCACCGGCCGCACCCGCGCGGTGGCAAAGCGCGCCGCGATCAGCCCGCCCATGCTGTGGCCGAGCAGGATCGGCAATTCGTGCCAGCCGGGCACCACGGCATCGTAGATCTCGGCGAGGTCGTTCAGGTAGGCATCCGGGTGCTCCGCCACCATGCGCGCGCCGCCGCTGGCGCCGTGGCCGCGCAAATCGAAGGCACGCACCCGCAGTCCCAGCCCGCACAGCAGATCGGCGACATGCTGGTAGCGCCCGGCGTGTTCGGCAAGCCCGTGCACCAGCAGCACCGAGCCGAGCGGTTCGGCAAAACGTGCCGGATCGGGTTGCCAGGTACGCAGCAATAGTTCGGTGCCGTCGCGCATGCGCTGGCGGCTCTGCACCGGCGCATGGGTCCCCGCCGGGCTGGCGGCGGCGGGGCTGGCAACGTCGGCCATGGCCGGATCATCCGTCATCGGCTGTTCCATTTGCACAGGTCTCCTGCCGGCGCGCGCGGGCCAGGCGCGGCGCCAGCCATCGTTGTTGTGATGGAGTCCGCCGCGCCGGCGTGCGCCGGCCCTCCATGGCTGCAACCGTGGCGTCCAGCGCCGCTTCAGCCGTGGCAGGCCGGCCGGTCGGGCGCGTCCGGCTGCGCCATGTCGGCCAGGATCGGGCAGTCCGGCCGGTCGTCGCCACTGCAGTGCTGCGCCAGTTCGCGCAGCGTGTCGCGCATCGCCGCCAGTTCGGCGATGCGCTGCTCCAGGTCGGCCACGTGCCGCAGCGTCAGCGCCTTGACGTCGGCGCTGGCGCGGTCGCGGTCATGCCACAGCGACAGCAGGTTGCGGATCTCGTCTAGCGAAAATCCCAGATTACGGGCACGCCGCACGAAGCGCAAGGTATGCACCGCGCGTTCGTCATAGCGACGGTAGCCGCCTTCGGTGCGCGGCGGCGTTGCCACCAGCCCGATCGATTCATAGTGGCGGATCATCTTGGCCGATACGCCCGAGGCCTGTGCCGCTTCGCCGATATTCATCACTCGCCACCCCGGGCCGCGGTGGCGGCGCCAGGCGCGCTGCCGGCCTGGGCACGCCAGCGGCGCAGCAGCAGCGCATTGCCGACCACGCTGACGCTGGAGAACGCCATCGCCGCGCCCGCCACCACCGGATTGAGCATGCCGGCCGCGGCCAGCGGAATCCCCACCACGTTATAGATAAAGGCCCAGAACAGGTTCTGGCGGATCTTGCGCACGGTGCGGTGCGAGACCGCCAGCGCATCGGCCACCAGCGCCGGGTCGCCGCGCATCAGCGTGATGCCGGCCGCATGCATGGCGACGTCGGTGCCGGTCGACATGGCAATGCCCACGTCGGCCGCGGCCAGCGCCGGCGCATCGTTGATGCCGTCGCCCACCATCGCCACCACCGCGCCGCCGCGACCCAGCGCCTGCACGCGCGCGGCCTTGTCTTCGGGCAGGACTTCGGCCTGCACGTCATCCAGCCCCAGCGCCTGCGCCACGCGCGCCGCGGCGCCGGCGTTGTCGCCGGTCAGCATCACCGTGCGCACGCCGGCGGCGCGCAGCCTGGCGATCGCCGCCGGCGCGCCCGGCTTGATGGCATCGCCAAACGCGACCAGCCCGGTCACGCGCGGCGGCGTGGTCTGCACCAGCCACGACACGGTGCGCCCCTCCGACTGCAGCTGGTGTGCCACCGCGGCCAGCGCGCCGGCCGGTGCGCCCAGCGACTCGCGCAAGCGCTCGCTGCCCAGTTGCAGCGCCTGGCCGTCGACCACCCCGGCAATGCCGCGGCCCGGCAGGGCCTGCACGCCGCTGGCCTGCGGCACGGCGATGCCGCGCGCCTGCGCCGCGGCCAGCACCGCCCGCGCCAGCGGATGCTCGCTGCCAGCCTGCAGCGCGGCCAGCTGCGCCAGCAAGGCGCTGCCCTCGGCGTCGGCCTGATCGGCCGCATGCAGCGCTACCACTTCGGGCCTTCCGACCGTCAGCGTGCCGGTCTTGTCGAAGGCCACCACCCCGACCCGATGCGCCACTTCCAGTGCCTCGGCGTCCTTGATCAGGATGCCGGCGCGCGCGCCGGCGCCGGTGCCGGCCATGATCGCGGTGGGCGTAGCCAGCCCCAGCGCGCACGGGCAGGCGATCACCAGCACCGCCACCGCATTGAGCAGCGCCGCTTCCCAGTCGCCGGCAAATAGACCCCAGCCCAGCACCGTCAGCAGCGCAATGACCAGCACCACCGGCACGAACACCGCGCTGACCCGGTCGACCAGGCGCTGGATCGGCGCCTTGGCCGCCTGTGCGTGCTCGACCATGCGAATGATGCGCGCGAGCACGGTCTCGGCGCCGACCGCCACGGTGCGTGCCACAAGCAGGCCTTCGAAATTGATGGCGCCGCCGGTGATGCGGTCGCCAGGCTGCTTGGGCACCGGCAGGCTTTCGCCGGTCAGCATCGATTCATCGGCATGGCTGGTGCCTTCGACCACCTCGGCATCCACCGGGATGCGCTCGCCGGGGCGCACCACGATCTCGTCGCCGACGCTCACGGCCGCCAGCGGCACGCTCTGCTCGACGCCGCCGCGCCGCACGCGCGCGGTCTCGGGGCGCAACGCCGCCAGCGCGCGGATGGCATCGGCGGTCTGGCGCTTGGCGCGCGTCTCCAGCCACTTGCCCAGGCGCACCAGCGTGATCACCACCGCCGCGCTCTCGAAATACAGGTGCGGCATGGCGTCGGCCGGGGTGCGCCACATCAGCCACAGCGAAAGCCCGTAGGCGGCGGTGGTGCCGAGCGCCACCAGCAGGTCCATATTGCCCGCGCCGGCGCGCACTGCCTTCCAGCCGGCCTTGTAGAAGCGCCAGCCGAACACGAACTGCACCGGCGTGGCCAGCAGCCACTGCAGCCACGCCGGCAGCATCCAGTGCACGCCGAACCATTCCAGCACCATCGGCGCCACCAGCGGCAATGACAGCGCCGCCGACATCGCCACCGGCCACGGGCCGTCCCAGAAGGCCCGGCGCGTGGCCTGCCCCGGCTGGCCGGGGTGGGCCACGGCGCCGGCCGCGCCTGCTGCGTCCGCCGCCGGCGTCGCGCCATAGCCGGCGCGCGCGACCGCGCCCGCCAGCGCCGCCGCGTCGGTGGCGCCGCGCAGCAGCGTCACGCGGGCGCGTTCGGTGGCCAGGTTGACGGTGGCCTCGACCACGCCCGGCACGGCGCGCAGCGCCTTTTCGACCCGGGCCACGCACGAGGCGCAGGTCATGTCGGCGATATTCAGTTCGAGGATGTCGTGGGGCACGCTGTAGCCGGCGTCGGCCACGGCGCGCGCGGCGGCGGGCAGCACCGCGGCGGAGGCCGCGCGCAGCGTCGCGGCCTCGGTGGCCAGGTTGACGGCCACCTCGCGCACGCCCGGCACCTTGGCCAGGGCTTTTTCGACGCGTCCCACGCAGGAGGCGCAGGTCATGCCTTCGACCGGCAGCCGCCACTCGGGGATGGCGTCGGCGAGCCGGTCAAGGTCCGGGCGGACCGGTTGGGAAGCGAGCACAGCGCTTGAATCTGGCATGTTCTGAGTCATCCACAGGGTCGATGTCAGCATCATGGACCTTACCATCATTGGAAGGTCAAGGCCTGTTGCAGATGACGCCTGTGCCATGTCCCCAGCTGAACTTCCCCTTGCGCTTCCCATCGTGGCAAGGTTCACACTATGTCTGTCGCGGCCTATGCCGCGTTTCCATCCCGTTCAGGAGCGTCCCAACATGATCCAGTTCCAGGTAGAAGGCATGACGTGCAACCACTGCGTGGGCGCCATCACGCGTGCCGTGCTCGCCGTCGACCCCGCCGCGCGCGTCAGCGCGGACGTGCCGGCCCAGGCCGTGCGTGTCGACAGCGGCGCCGACACGCAGGCGCTGCGCGAGGCCATCGAGGAAGCCGGCTATCCGGTCAGGTCGGTGGCCTGAACCTCGCCATGCAGCAAAAAGGGCGCCCCCGGGCGCCCTTTTCAGTTCAGCTGGCGTGTGCCGCGCTCAGAAGCGGTAGCCCACGTTCAGGAACGTCACCACGGGATCGATCTTGATCTTGGTGTGCGACTGGATCGTCACCGGACCCGCCTGGGTGGTGAACGATGCCCGCGTCGACAGCGGCACGTAAGACACCGACAGCCCGACGAACCAGTTGTCGTTGATGGCGTAGTTGGCGCCGATATTGAACACCGGATTCCACGACGGCTTGGCGCTCGCGGTCATGCGCGCGCCCGGCGCGAACTCGTGATTGACGAAGTTCTGGTTGGTGATGGTCTCCTCCGTGAACCAGGTGTAGTTCACGCCGAGGCCGACATAGGGACGGAACCTGGTCTTGGCATCGAAGAAGTGGTACTTGACCACCAGCGCCGGGCTCCACTGCTTGACCGAGCCGAGCTTGCCGTACTGGGCGTAGTTGCCGGTGCCCTTGACATCATGCTTGGGCGGAATGCCTGCGACGATCTCGCCCGAGATGTTGTCGGTAAAGAAATGGGTGAAGGCCAGGCCGAGCGTGTCGGCGGACTCGATCTCCGCGCCGGTGTTCGGCCGGGTCATGCCGACCGGGCGGCCGCCAATGCTGTCGACGGTCAGCGGATCGGCGGAGCTGTTCGGCATCACGCGGAACCAGCCCATGCTGACGATATTGCTGCCCGCGGACTGCGCGTGTGCGGCTCCGGTCAGCGCCATTACGGCGCCCGCGGCCAGCATCTTCTTATAGGTCGATTTCATAATCCTCTTACTCCTCTTACGGTAACTGCCGCGTGCATTATCCGGCCAGCCCGCGCGCGGCTGTTTCATCGATGACACAGATTCGTAGAGGAGGCCCCCTAAAGGGAGGGTTAACCATGAAGAAAAGCGGCGGCAGCGGCCTATCAGGCCGCCGGACGCTGCATCCACGCAACGATTTATGCCGCGCGTTGGAAGAAACCCTCACACGGAAGCGGTTTTAGACGCCCCGCCCGCAACAGCCGGCGCGCGCCTGCCCCGTCCCCGGGGTGCGAGGTAGCGGGCCGTCAGGGTGTGACGATGGCGAAGTTCGGCTCGGCCTTGTCCATCAGCGCCACCCACGCCGCCCGCGCCTGCGGGTCGCCCTCGACACGCGCGCGGCCCGCCTGGATTTCGGCCTGCAGCGTGGTCTGGCCGGCCAGGACGCCCATCAGCACGGCGCGCGGCATGGCCAGCGTGGCCTGCGCTGAGGCATGCTGCGCGTCGGCCTTGTAGCGGAACACGCCGTTTTCCACGGTTAGCGCGTAACGCTTGCCGGTGTCCGGCTGTACCCAGTTCAGCGCCAGCGTCTTGCCGGCGGCACGGTCGCCGTTCAGGCTGATCGCCAGGTAGTCCAGGAACATGGTGTCGGTCATCGCGCGCAGCACGTCGGGGCTGCCGGCGCGGCGGCCGGTCTTGGGCGGGCCGCCGCGCAGTTCGGCGGCGCCGCTCAGGTAGGCGTTGCGCCAGGTCGACGATTCCGCCTGGTAGCCAAGCTGCTCCAGCGCATCGGCCTCGAGCTGGCGCGCTGCCTGGTTGGACGGGTCGGCAAAGACCACATGCTTGACCACCTCGGCCACCCAGCGGTACTCGCCGCGCGCATAGGCGGCGCGGGCCTGCTCCAGCACGCGCGCCGCGCCCCCCATGAATTCGACATAGCGCTTGCCCGCCTCTTCCGGCGGCAGCGGGTCCAGGTTGGCCGGGTTGGCGTCATACCAGCCCAGGTAGCGCTGGTACACCGCCTTGGCGTTGTGGCTGACGGTGCCGTAATAGTCGCGCAGGTGCCACTCGCTCGCCAGCGACGGCGGCAGCTTGACCCGCTCGGCGATCTCGGCCGGCACATAGCCCAGGTTGGCCAGCCGCAGCGACTGGTCGTGGATGTACTTGTAGCCGTCGCGCTGCTTGCCCAGGTAGGTGACGATCTCCTCGCGGCCCCAGGTGGGCCAGTGGTGCTGGGCGAACAGCACCTCGGTGCGGGCGCCGAAGCGGTCGATGGTCTCGTCCAGCGCGCGCCACCACTGGTTGGCGTCGCGCACCTGTGCGCCGCGGATGGTGTAGAGGTTGTGCAGGTTGTGGGTGGCATCCTCGGCCGCGCACAGCGCCTGCCACTGCGGGAAGTACATCAGCATCTCGGCCGGGGCCTCGGTGCCCGGCGCCATCAGGAACTCGATCTGGACGCCGTCGATGGTGCGGGTTTCGCCGGTCTTGTGGATCAGGTCGGTCGGCGGGATCAGCGTCAGCGTGCCGTGCGCGACACCCTTGCCCAGCCCCGCGTCCACCTGGCCGGTGGCCGAGCGCGGCAGGTTGAAGCCATACATGTACTGGGCGCGGCGGCTCATGGCGGTGCCGGCGAAGACGTTCTCGCTGACGGCTTCCTCCATGAAACCTTCCGGCGCCAGCACCTTGACCCGGCCGGCCCTGACGTCGTCCTCGCTGATGACGCCCTTGACGCCGCCGAAGTGGTCGCCATGGCTGTGGGTGTAGATCACCGCCACCACCGGCTTCTTTGGCCGGTGCCTGAAATAGAGCTCGAGGCCGGCGCGCGCGGTTTCCATCGCGGTCAGCGGGTCGATCACGATCAGCCCGGACTCGCCCTCGATAATGGTCATGTTGGCGATATCGAAGCCGCGCACCTGGTAGATGCGGTCCGTCACCTGGAACAGGCCATGGTGCAGGTTGAGCCGGGCCTGGCGCCACAGGCTCGGATTGACGGTGGCCGGCGCCACCTCCGGCCTGAGGAAATCGTACGGCGCCAGCGCCCACACCACGTTGCCTTTGGCGTCGCGGATCTCGGTGTTGTCGAGCGTGCCGATAAAGCCGCGGCGCGCCGCGTCGAAGTCGCGCCGGTCCTGGAACGGCAGCTGCTGCAGCACCGCGGCATTGGCGCGGGCGGTGGCATCGGTGGCGGGCTTGCTGGCGCTGGCCACGGCGGTGGCGGCGGCGGCGCTCCCGGCAAGGCCGAAGGTGGCGGCGGCCAGCGCGGCGGCGGTGGCGGCGGCGGCAAAGGCTGTCGGATACGGCATCCTGGTCTCCTGGATCCTGCGCCGGGCGCAGGGGTGCGGCCGGCAAACACTGACGTTTTGTGCTGAACATTCAGTACAATATCGGAGTTTGCTGGCAGACCTCGTCTACTGTCAAATAGAGCCCGGCCGCCGTTCCAGGCTGCCGCGACGCCGCGTCTCACCCTGTTGCCGCCCCCGCCATGCCCCCGATCCGCCAGTCCGCCGAGCCTGTAACGCCCCCCTCCGCCGCCCCGGTCGCCAAGAACCGGCGCGGTCTGGAAACGCGCGAACGCGTGCTCGCGGTCACGCGCGGGCTGATCAGCGCGCACGGCTACGCCGAGGTCACGCTCGACCAGATTTCCGCCGAGGCCGGCGTGGCCAAGAGCAGCCTGCTCTGGCATTTCGGCAGCAAGGAGATGCTGCTGGCGGAGGCCGCCACCAGCCTGTTCCGGCAGATCGGCGAGGAACTGGGCGCGGAGCCGCACCAGGGCCGGACCGCGGCACGGCGGCTCGAGAACAGCTTCGACCGGGTCGCCGGCTATCTCAGCGCCAATCCCGAGGCCAAGGGCGTGGTGCTGGCGCTGCTGTTCTCCGGCAGCGTGCCGGCCAGCGTGCGCGAGGAAATCCGCCGCAGCTGGGACAGCCATGTGCAAGACCTGGTCGCCGCGCTGTCGGCGCCCGGCCGTCCTCTGCCGGCGCCGATGGCGCGCCTGATGATCGCCACCATCCACGGCTGCTACTGCCACTGGTATGCCAGCGACCGCAGCGAACCGATTGCCGCTTTCCTCGCGCCGGCGCGCGAGCTGTTCGGCGACTGGCTGCGCGAGCGCGACCGCGAACGCTGATCAGGCGCGGCTGGCGAGCACGCACGCGGCCAGGTCCCACAGCGCATAGCCCACGCTCTTGAACACCAGCGGGCTGCCGGCGCGCGCGCGGATCGCGTCGGCCTGCAGGATTGCGGTCTCGAACGGCTGCACCTCGGCCCAGTCAATGCCGGCCTGCAGCAGGTCGCCGGCCTCGTCCTCGATGCCGAACAGGGTATCGGCCAGCAGGCGGCCATGGTCGGCGGCGGCATGGCACAGCGCCGGCGGCAGTTCGCACATGTCGGGCCGGAACGCGCCGACCGCGGCAATGAAGTGATGGTCGCGCCAGAGGCCGCTGTCGAGGTCCGGCAGCACCGGGCTGCGGCTCGACGTCACCGTGACCACCATCGACACGCGCGGCAATACCGCCGCGACCGACTCGGCCACCTGCGCTTCCACCCCCAGCGTGCGCGCATGCGCGGCCAGCGCCTCGGCCTTGTCGCGCGTGCGCGAATGCAGCCACAGCCGGCGCACGCCAAGTCCGGCGACGAAGGCCTCCAGGTGCGTCAGCGCCTGCACGCCCGCGCCGACGATCAGCAGTTCGCCGTCGGGGCGCGCGGCAAAGCGCTGCGCCGCCAGCAGCGACACCGCCGCGGTGCGCCGGCCGGTCACGGTGGGACCGTCGAGCATGGCGAGGCGCGCGCCGGTATGCGCGTCGGCCACCACCACTTCACCGAGGATGCTGGGCAGGCCGCGTTGCGGGTTGCCGGGATGGACGGTGATGTTCTTGGTCATCACCAGCCGGCGGTTGCGCGCCGGCATTACCAGCAGCGTGCCCGCGCCCTGCTGCGCGTCGCCGACCGGCAGCGCGATGCGCGGCGGCGCCATGGCGGTGCCGTCGCGCAGCTCGGCCAGCATGTCGGCGATGGCTTGCGCCAGTTCGGGATACGGCAGGCGCGCCGCGGTGGCGGCGGCATCGAGGGCAACGAGGGACATGCGCGGGCTCCGGCGGGACATGGCGAAGCGCCATTATTACGCACGGACATGGCTAAAACCCGTGCCTCAGCAACCGGGCCGGCCGGCCTCGATACCAGCCTCAGCGCCTGGCCGCAGGCATGGGCGCGCGCACCGAAGCGCCGCGTACCTCGATGCCGATGCGGTCCACCACCTTGCCGGCGGCATCGAGCAGCTCCACCTGGTGGCGTCCCGGCCAGGGCAGCCATGCGACCTCGCTGCCCCGCCCCAGCGGCTTGCCATCCATGCGCCAGCTGAGCGCGCGTGCCGACTGGCCGGCTACGCCCTGCGCATGGAACCACACCCGCTGCGACGCCGGCGGCATGTCGGGATCGAGCGCAAACACGGTGCCGTCGGACGGCGTGGCGATCATGGGCGCGCTCGGGCGCGCAGCCGGTGCACCCACGCTGACGCGCCGCACCGCGGTGCCGGCGAGAAACACTTCGTCGCGTGCCGGCTCCAGCCCGTCGTCGAAGCTCAGCGCCACGCGCTCGACCCCGGCGGGCAGCGCCGGCGCGTGGCTGGGGCGCGCGCGGTGCAGTGCTTCCATGACGTCGTGCCACACCGGGGCCGCGCCCGACACGCCGGACACGTCGCGCATGCTGGCACCGCTGGCATTGCCGACCCACACGCCCACGGTGTAGTGCTGCGACCAGCCGATGCACCAGTTGTCGCGCATGTCCTTGCTGGTGCCGGTCTTCACCGCGGTCCAGAAGCGCGTGGTGAGCGGGCTGTCGAGGCCGAAGGTGCGGGCGCGGGCGTGGCGGTCCGACAGGATGTCGGCAATTACGAAGCTCGCGCCCGGCTGCATCACGGCCTTCGCCGGTAGCGCCGGCGCGCCCTGCCGCAGCCGCGGCGGCGCGTAGCTGCCGCCATTGGCCAGCGCGCGGTAGGCATTGGTCAGCGCCAGCAGCGATACATCGGCGCTCCCCAGCGCCAGGCTGTAGCCGTAGTAGTCGCCCGCCTCGGTCAGCGGCAGGCCCAGCGCCACCAGGCGCTTGTGGAAGCGATGCGGGGTCACCATCACCAGCGTGCGCACCGCCGGCACGTTCAGCGATGCCGCCAGGGAGGCGCGCAGGCTGACCCAGCCAGCATAGCGGTGGTCGTAGTTCTGCGGCACGTAGAGCCCGCCGCCGACCGGCAGGTTCACCGGCCGGTCATCGAGCAGCGAGGCCGCGGTCAGCCGCTTTTGTTCCAGCGCCTGCTCATACAGGAAGGGCTTGAGCGTCGATCCGGCCTGGCGCAGCGCCGCCGCGTGGTCGACCTGCGCGGCGCCGGAGAGCGCGCCGGACGAGCCCACGTAGGCCAGCACGTCGCCGCTGGCGTTGTCGATCACCACCACCGCGCCGTCCTCGACATTGCGTCCGGCCAGTTCGCGCAGGTGGCGGTCCAGGCTGGCCACGGCAGCGCGTTGCAGGCGCGCGTCGAGCGTCGATGCGATGCGCGTGGGCATGGCGGCGCCGGCCGGCAGCTGCGCGCGCGTCTCGCTGACCAGGTGCCGCGACAGGTGCGGCGCCAACTGCCCCGACCCCATCGACGGCGCTGCCGCCGCGGCGCGCTGCGCCACCGGCCCGGTGCGCAGCAGCGCCAGTTGCGCAAAGCCCTCCAGGCCGTCGCACTCCCGCGGCAGGCGCATCTCGCGCAGGATGCCGCAGGCGCGGCTGGCCACCTGCGCGGCGCGCGCATTGGGCGCGCGCACCAGTGCCACCGCCAGCGCCGCTTCGCGCGCATCGAGCCCCTCGGGGTATTTGCCGAACAGCACCTGCGACATCGCCGACAGCCCGACCAGTTCGCCGCGGAACGGCACCAGGTTGAGGTAGGCCTCCAGGATCTGGTCCTTGTTCCAGCTGCGCTCCAGCACCGCGGCGCCGGCGGCCTGGCCCAGCTTCTGCGTCAGGCTGCGCCCCTGCCCCGGCGCGCCCGGCCGGCGCAGGTCCTGGTCGAGCAGCCCGGCCAGCTGCATGGTCAGCGTGGAAGCCCCGCGCGTGCGCGTATTCCACAGGTTGGCCCAGGCCGCCGCGGCCACGCCCTGCCAGTCGACGCCGCTATGGGCATAGAAGCGCCGGTCCTCGGACAGCACGATGGCCGTGCGCAGCGCGGGCGAGGTGTCGGCCAGCGCCACCCAGTCGCCGCGGCGCGCGCGGAAGTCGTCGCGCACGCGGCCCACCGGCTCGCCATGGCGGTCCAGCACCACCACGTCGGCGCTGCGCCAGTCGGCGCGCACCTGCGCGAAGCTGGGCAAGGCCGCGGCCGGCGCGGACCAGGCCAGCGCCACCGCCGTCGCAGCCCAAGCCAGACGCCGCGTCATGGCTGCGTGCGTCCCGCTACCAGGCCGGCCACCAGCAGCACCTGCGCCGCGGCGTAGGTCCACCAGATGCCCAGCTGGAACGATTCGAACGGTACCAGGAAGCGCGCAATGCCGATCATCAGGTCCGACGCGGCAAAGCACAGCGCACCCAGCGCCGCCAGCGGCGTGGGCAGGCGCGCCACCAGCGCGCTGCACACCATGGCGGCAAGCACGCCCACGTACAGCGTCACCGGCACGGCCAGCGTGCCGAGGTTGGGCCAGAAGCGGCCCAGCATGGTGCCCGCCACGCCGAGCATGGCGCCGCAGGCAATCAGCCGGTGCGGGCGGGTGTCGCCCGCCAGCGGCACCAGCAGGCGCAGGTAGGCCAGGTGCGCCAGCAGGAAGGCGCCGAGCCCGCCCACGAATGAGAATGACAGCGTCGGCAGCGCCAGCAGGAAATCGCCCAGCGCCGAGCACAGCAGCGCCGTGACCAGCCAGCGGCGCTCGCCGGGCACGCGATGGAACCACGCGGCGCGCGCCAGCAGCACCGCCATCGCCGTCTTCCACGCCGGCTGCATGGCGATATGCCCGGTCAGCGGCGCGCCATCGGGAAGGTCCAGCGCCACCTGCACCAGCAGCGCGCCGTAGATGAGGCCGGCCATGGTGCCCGCGAGCCACCACTCGCGCACCCGCGCCGGCATCATGATCGCCAGCCAGCTCATGGGCGCGCCCCGACCGCCAGCCGCGCATTGGGCGCGACGCCGAACACGTCGGGCGCGTACATCGCTTCGACGCGCGTGGGCGGCAGTGCGAAGTCGCCGGCGTTGTTCAGCCGCACCGTGTATTCGACCGAGACCTTGCCCTTGGGCAGGTAGCCGAAGTACTCGCGGTAGGCCTGCGGCGTGCGCTCGATATAGGCCGGCCAGGCCGCGCCCTGGCGGCGCTCGCCGCGCGTTGCGATGGCCGAGTCGCGGCCCAGGCCGCTGCCCAGGATGGTGGCGCCGGCGGGTACCGGATCGCTGACCACCACCCAGGTCATGTCGGCCTGCGCATCGATCTCCAGCTTGACGCGATAGACGTCGCCGCGCGACCACTTGCCCGGCACCGCCTGCTCCTGCGCCGTCACGGTGCGCTGGATGCGGTAGCCCGCGGCCAGCGGCGCGGTCACCGGCACCGCCGCCATGGCGCGCACCGTGGCCCACGGCTGGCCCGCGCCGACCTGCTCCACCTGCAGCGTGCCGCCCTCCGCAGCAGCCGGCCACGGAAGATCGACGCTGCCCTGCGCCACGCCGTCGCTGCGCTGCGCGCGCGCCCAGTCGAAACTGCGCGCGGCGTCGGCGGCGTGGCTGATGCTGGCGCGCGTGGTGCCGGCCACCGGCGTCTTCTCGAACGCCTGCGCAAAGCGCGTCACCGCCAGCATGCCCCAGGCATTGGCGGTGGTGGTGCCCCAGGCGCCATGCACCTGGCGACCCAGCAGCCCCGTCGCCAGCTGCGGCGCGTCTTCCTTCCAGCCCGGCAGCTCCGACGCCAGCGCCAGCAGGCGCGCGGCGTTGACGTCGCCGCCGGCCATCATCCACCACCAGTTGTCGTTGCGCTCGGTGGAGAACGCCAGGCGCGTGCCCTGTACCGTCAGGCGCGAGCGCAGCAGCTGCTGCGCTTCGGCCAGGCGCTGCTCGCGCTGCGGGATGTCCTGCACGCGCGTCAGCAGCAGGGTCCAGTCCAGCAGCGCGGAGGTCGGCCATTGCGCCGGCAGGATCTGGATCGATCCGAGCATGCGCGCCTGCGCATGGCCGGTGCGCGACAGCGCCTCGAGCGCGGCCAGCTTGCGCACCTCCAGGTACTGCGTGCCGTCCACCGGCGACCAGCTGTCGCGGCGGATGCGGCCTTCGACGAAGTCGGTCAGGCCGCGCTCCATCTGCGCGCGCTGCGCGTCGGGAATGCGCAGCGCCTGGCCGGCGCGCGCGGCCTCGTCGGCCACCGCCAGCAGGTAGGCGGTCAGCACTTCGCTGCCGTAGTCGCTGTCGCTGTTCAGCGGGAAGTACGAGGCCAGGCCGTTGGCATCGAGGTAGGACGGCAGCTGCGCCATCAGCGCGTCCCAGGCGGCGCCGTCGTTCAGGCCAATGGCTTTCGAGGCGCGCTGCTCCAGGCAGGTGAACGGGTAGTTGCGGAACCACTCGCGCACGCCCGGCATCCCGCCCGCCAGCGACGACTGGAAGCTGACCTGCACCCCGCCGCGGACCTTGCCGGCCGGGTCGGCCAGCGCGCCCGGCGGCGCCTTGAGCGGGATCGACAGCGACGGCGCCACCTGTGCCAGCGTGGCCTGCTGCACCGTGACCGGCACCGCCGGCACGATCTGCTGCGACACCTTGATGCGGTCGGAGGCGCCTCCTGCACCACGTCCACCCGCTTGCTCACTGGCCTGCACTTCCCACATCACGGTGCCGGTGCGCGCGTAGGCGAGCAGCGCAGGCGCGCTCACGTCCCAGCCGATCTCGCGCGCTTCACCCGCGGGGATCTGCACGGTCTGCGCCGGCAGCCCGGTCTCGTTGCCGAGCAGCGTGCCGCGTGCGCTGGCCTGCACCGTCATGGCACGCTTGGTGGTATTGCGCAGCGTGAACATGGCGCGGTAGCGGTCGTCCTCGCGCACCAGCGGCGGCAGGCCGGAAATCACCTGCAGGTCCTGCGTGGCGGCGACGGTGGCGCTGCCGGTGCCGAAGCGGCCCAGGCCCAGGTCGGCCACCGCGACGATGCGGAAGCTGGTCAGCGAATCGTTGAGCGGCACCTCGACGCTGGCACGGCCCTCGGCGTCGAGCTGCACGCGCGGGTTCCACACCAGCAGGGTGTCGAACAGTTCGCGCGTGGGGCTCTTGCCGCCGCCGCCGCCCGCCGGCACCGCCTTGCGCCCGTAGTGGCGGCGCCCGATGATCTCCATCTGCGCGGTCGAGGTTTCGACGCCGTAGCCGCGCCGCTGCAGCATCGCGTCGAGCAAATCCCAGCTGGTGTTGGGCATCAGCTCAAGCAGCGCCTGGTCCACCGCGGCCAGCGCCACTTCGCCGTTGGCGGCGGGCTTGCCGTCGGGCAGCTTTACCTGGATCGCCACGCGCGCCTTGCCGCGCACCGGGTAGCTGGTCTTGTCCGGCGTCACGGCGACATCGAGCCGGTGGCCGGCATTGCCGACGCGGATCTCGGCCAGCCCGAGCCGGAAAGCCGGCTTGGACAGGTCGACCAGCGCGGTCGGCGCCGCATACTCGCGCCCTTCGCTGCGGAACGCGCGCCACCACTCGCCCGGCTGGCGCCAGCCCCAGGTGAAGAACGAATACCACGGTACTTCGTGCAGGCGCCCGCGCAGGGCCAGCACCGACACGTAGACGTTGGGCCCCCACTCCGGCTTCACCTGCACGCGCACGGTGGGATCGCTGCCGTGCAGCTCCACCACCTGGGTCTGGTAGATGCCTTCACGCTCCACCGCCACCAGCGCGGTGGCGTGGCGGAACGGCATGCGCACCTGGAACACCGCGGTGTCGCCCGGTGCGTAGGATTTCTTCTCCGGCAGCAGGTCAATGCGGTCATGGTTCTCGCCGCCGAACCACAGCTCGCCCTGGCGCGTCACCCACACGGTGGTGGCGGCCTGCGCGGTGCGGCCATCCTTGTCGCGCGCGCTCGCCACCAGCTCGATCTGGCCGGCCTGCTCCAGCGCCACCTCGCAGCGCGCGCGGCCCTGCGCGTCGGTGCGGGTTTCGCACACGGTGCCGAGATCGCGCGTCTCGGTGCGGTTGTCATAGCGGTAGAAGCCGCCCACCACGCGCTTGCGCGCCGAGGTGGTGATGCGCGCGCGCGCATTGACCTTGACCGGCGCGTCCGCCACCGGCCTGCCGTTGACGTCGAGCACCACGCCGTGCACCGCCAGCTTCTGCCTGACCGAGACCCAGTCGTCGGTGCGGATGCCGGCCACCACCGCCGCCGGCCATACCGGCACGGTCTGGCGCAGGGTCTGGATCTCGCCGTTGGGATCGGCAAAGCCGGCCTCGAGCACCAGGTCGCGCGGCGCATCGGTCTTGGGCAGCTTGCGCAGCGTCACGCTGCCGTTGCCGTTCTTGTCCAGCGTGACCGGCAGCTTGTCGGCGACCAGCTTCTGGCCGTCGGCACCGGCATCGCCCTGCTGGTCCGCGTCCATGTCCTCGTCGCCGCCGCTTTCGCGCTGCGCGCGCGGCGGGTTGAACGAGAACTCGTCGTAGCCGGGGAAGCTCACGTACTTGTCGCGCAGCAGCGCGGACACGCGCACCGGCAGCCCGGCGGCACCGCCGCCGGACAGATAGTGGATCTCGACGCCGACCGGCAGTTCGGCCGGCGCCACCACGGGCCCGGCCTTGCCCGCCACCTGCAGCGTGCCAGCCAGCACCGGCAGGCGGAAGGCCTCGACCCGGAAGCTGCCGCTGGGGTAACTGCGCGCGCCGCCGTCGTCCTGGGCGGCCTCGCCCTTCTGCGTTTCCAGTTCGACCGTATAGACCCCAAGCCTGGCCGCCGCGGACACCTGGAAGGTGCTTTCCGCGCTGCGCCCGCCGGTCGCGGTGTGGCGCCATTGCAATGGCAGCTCGTAGCTCTGGCCGCTGCCTTCATGGCGGATGGTCACGCGCGTGGGCAACGGCCGGCTCGCCGGCGGCAAGGCAAAGCCCTGCGCGGTCTCGGCGCGGATCAGATGCTTCATCGACACGGTTTCGCCGGCGCGCAGCAGGGTGCGGTCGAAGATGGTGTGGGCGCGCACGGTGGGCGCGGCGCTGGTGTCGGTCGGCACATTGAAGCGCCAGCTCTCGATGCCGCGGTTCCAGTCCGACATCACGAAGGCCATGTCGGCCTGGCCGCGCGCCTGCTGATGCGTGGCGGCGATGCGGGCGGAGACGAAGTAGCCTGACAGGCCATTCTGCTCGCACGCGCTCTCGGGTGCCGCGGCGAGTTTGGCAAAGCGTGCCACGCCGCTGGCATCGGTACGGCCTTCGCCGAGCAGGCGCCCGCTGCAGTCGCGCACCGCCACCGCGGCGTCGCGCACCGGCTTGCCGTCGTCCAGCGCGGTGACCCAGGCCACCCCGCTGCGGCTGCCGTCGTCCTCGTTGCCGCTGCTGCGGCCCAGCTTGAAATGCACGCCCAGGTTGGTGACCAGCGCCGCGGTGCGCACGTACATCGGCGCGCGCTTGCCCAGCAGCGCCTCGCCCAGCATCGGCGAGGCGATCTCGACCACATGGAAGCCGGGCTCCGGCAACGGGATGCCGACCACCTCGAACGGCCGCGGCGCATCGCCCGACGGCTTGGGCACGGCCAGCTTCTGCACGCCGGGGGCGCGCTCGAGCAGCGATACCGCGCGGGTTTCGATCGGCACCGCATTGCGCGGATTGTTGACGCGGTACGGCGAGCGGCCCGCCAGCACGGCGTCGAGTTCGCCGCGCGTATAGCTGGCCTCGTGCAGGCGGCGCACCAGGCCGAGCCACTGCATCACGGCGGCGTCGTCGTCCACGCGCAGCTTCATCACGGTGCCGGCCCGGGCCAGCACGGCGCGCACGGCGAGGTCCGCTTCGACATTGCGCAGCGTCACCGGCAGCAGCGGCGGATAGTCGGCCGCGGACTTTCCGCGCGGCAGTTCGCCGAAGCGCTCGACCACGCCGAACGGCGCCGCGGCGAACTTCGCCAGCGGCGGCATCGCGGCCGTGGCCACCTTGAGCGGGAACAGGTCGCCATTGGCGAGCGCGCGGCCGCTGTCGTCCTGCAGCTTGCTAGGCACTTCGATGGTGAACTGCGCCTTCTCGGCGAACGGCGCGGCAAAGGTGAGCGCGCTGACGCTGGCGTCCGGCGCCAGGTCGGGGTCGAACTGCGGCGCGCGCGGGCCCGACGGCGTCTTCAGCACCACGCTCTCGGCCAGCTTGCGCGGCACCGGCGCGGAGAACGTCACCGACATCGGCCGCAGCGGCGTGCAGGGCGCCTGCGCGTGTTCGCGCTCGCAGCTGAAGCTGGCGGTAAGCGGCTCGCGCACGGTGTAGTCGAAGCGGCGTTCCTCGCGCGTGGCGACACCCGACGGCGTGGCAATGCCCGCGCCCAGCACCAGCTGCACGCGCGCTGCGGCCGGCAGCCGCTGCTGGCAGGCGAGCAGGTGCACCGCGTCGGGCGCTGGCTTGGCGAGGCGGTCCCAGCGGATCGCCGCGAGCACGGCCTCGCGCTCCTTGCCGGCCAGCAGCCGCACCGGGATGCGCTCGCCCAGCCCCTGCGCCTGGCACCAGGCGTGCTCGCGCACCGAGGCCGCGGTGGCGGCGCCGTTGAAGCGCAGCGCGAACACCTGGTCTTCCTCGATCTCGCCGCCGGAAGGCCGGCTCGAGACCACGATCGGGCCGCCGGTTTCGAAACGGTATTCCGCCTTGCCGGCATAGGCATTGCCGGCCTCGCTGCGCAGCCCGGCGCGCATGCGCACGGTGCAGCGCACGCCAGGCGGCAAGTCGCTGGCGAAGTCGTAGACCCAGTTCCTGGCGTCGACCCAGCGCGCCTGGCCGCCGGTGCCGGCGCCGGTACAGGAAACCGCCGCGGGTGCCGTGGCCTGGACATCGCCCATCGGCACCATGGCTTCGTCAAAGCGGATCGCCACCTGCCGCACCTGTCCGACCGTGCCTTCCGGCGAGAAACGGCTCACCTGCGCGGCCAGCGCGTCGCCGGCCAGTCCGGCCAGCGTGGCGGCCAGGGCCACTGCCGCGGCTACCCGCGCCGGGTGCGATTGCTGTAGCGAACTGCCAAGACCCCGATCGGCTCGGGCGACGATTCCCTTCATCCTGCCATCCTCCGTTCCCGCCACCTTTGCGGCACCCGGCGAGGGTGACACGCACGCCACAAGAGCGCAAGGCCGGCAGGCACCGGCCACGCGCTGCGGCAAGCGTTTCAGCGCAGGTGCGACAGCGGCAGCGGTCCCTCGCATTTGATTGCCGTCAGCACGATGTTGGACCGCACGCTTTCGACGCCGGGCACGCGCATCAGCCGCTTCATGGTGAATTCCGCCAGCGTGGGCAGGTCGGGCACCACCACGCGTATCAGGTAGTCGGCCTCGCCGGCGACGGAATAGCACTCCTGCACCTCTTCCAGCAGCAGGATCTCTTCGCGGAAGCGCTCGATGATGGTGTCGCCGTGATGCGCCAGCTTGACGCTGACAAAGACCACCACACCCAGCCCCAGCGCCTGCGACGACAGGCTGACGCGGTAGCCGGTGATAACCCCGTCGGCTTCGAGCCGCGCCAGCCGGCGCCCCACCTGGCTGGGCGACAGGTGCACGCGCTCGGCCAGCTGCTGGTGCGTGGTGCGGCCGTCGGCCTGCAGCGCGCTTAGCAGGGCCAGGTCATACGCATCGAGCGAAACACTGTGGGCAGCCATACACGAATCCCGCATTCTTGAGTCAATGGATGCGCATTATATGCATGATCCATCGAAATCTAGCTGACTATGCGGACAGATTGCGGCTTCGCGCGCCTAAACTACGCAGTAAATCCGCATCCATGCTGGCGCCGACGCAGCCAGCGCGCATTCCAGGAGACACCAGCAATATGTCCATCGCCATGGCCACCGAAGCCCCCGGCGCCTTCCAGGGCACCCTGACCGACAAACTCAAGGAACAGTTCGACGCCGGCCTGCTGTCGGGCCAGGAACTGCGCCCGGACTTCACCATCGCCCAGCCGGTGCACCGCTACACCAGCATCGACCACGCCATCTGGCGCAAGCTCTACGAGCGCCAGGCCGAGATGCTGCGCGGCCGCGTCAGCGACGAATTGCTGCAGGGGCTGGCCACGCTCGGCATGGAAAAGGACCGCGTGCCCGACTTCGACCAGCTCAACCAGACCCTGATGCGCGCCACCGGCTGGCAGGTCGTCGCCGTGCCCGGACTGGTGCCCGACGAGGTCTTCTTCGAACACCTGGCCAACCGCCGCTTCCCGGCCAGCTGGTGGATGCGCAAGCCCGAGCAGCTCGACTACCTGCAGGAGCCCGACTGCTTCCATGACGTGTTCGGCCATGTGCCGCTGCTGATCAACCCGGTCTTTGCCGACTATATGGAAGCCTACGGCAAGGGCGGCCTGAAGGCGGCGGGACTGGGCGCGCTGGAGATGCTGTCGCGGCTGTACTGGTACACCGTCGAATTCGGCCTGATCCGCACCCCGCAAGGGTTGCGCATCTATGGCGCCGGCATCGTGTCGAGCCAGGGCGAGTCGATCTACAGCCTGGACTCGGCCAGCCCCAACCGGATCGGCTTCGACGTGCGCCGCATCATGCGCACGCGCTACCGCATCGACACCTTCCAGAAGACCTACTTCGTGATCGACAGCTTCGAGCAATTGTTCGACGCCACCCGCCCGGATTTCGCGCCGCTGTACGAAGCCCTGCGCGCCCAGCCGACGCTGGGCGCGGGCGACATCGCCGAGGGCGACCAGGTGCTCAGCGCCGGCACCCGCGAAGGCTGGGCCGATACCGAAGACATCTGATCCAGCGCCGCGCGCGCAAACCGGGGGCGCCCTGCCCCCGCCCTGCCCCATTCCCCGCTTTGTGAAACAATGCCGGCATGCCCGCCGCCCCGGCGCGGGCGGGCCGGCTGTCCGCATGGTGCGCATCGTCCGCACCGCGCGGCCTTCGTTTTTTCCAGGAACCAGATCGAGCCCACCATGACCCCTCTGTCCCCGCAAGCCCGTGCCACGCTGCTCGCCGAACTGCCCGGCTGGACCACCGTCGCCGACCGCGATGCGATCTTCAAGCGCTTTACCTTCCACGACTTCAACGCCGCCTTCGGCTTCATGACGCGCGTGGCGATCCAGGCCGAAAAGGCCGACCACCACCCGGAATGGTTCAACGTCTACAACCGGGTCGACATCACGCTGTCCACGCATGACGCCAACGGCCTGACCCAGCGCGACATCGACCTGGCCCACTTCATCGAGCGCGCCGCCGATGCGGTGACCAACTGATGGCGCGGCCGCCGTGGCGGGCGGCTGTAGGCTAACCGTAAGCAAGCGCGCGGCGGCGCCTAGTACAATCTGCGGCAGGCCCGCGCCGCCGTGTGCGCCGTGGGCCCCTGCCCCTGTCTGCCTGCCCGCCATGCCCAACGTCCTTCCCGAGCTGCCGCCATGCGTATCCTGCTGATCGAGGACGACCGCCAGATTGCCAGTGGCGTCGAAGCCGGCCTGTCCCGCGCCGGCCACCAGGTACGCGTCGTCCACGACGGCGTCTATGCCACCGAACACCTGCTGCGCGAGCAGCATGATTTGGTCATCCTCGACCTGGGCCTGCCCGGCATCGACGGCATGACCCTGCTGGCGCGCTACCGCGCCCGCAACCGCACCACCCCCGTCATCATCCTGACCGCGCGCGACGAGCTGGAGGACAAGCTCTCGGGACTGAACGCCGGCGCCGACGACTACCTGATCAAACCCTTCGCCCTGCCCGAGCTGGAAGCGCGCGTGCGCGTGCTGCTGCGCCGCAGCCAGCATGGCGAGGCCGCGCCCGAGCGCGACGTGCGCCTGGGCCGGCTGCGCCTGTCCGGCAACGACCGCCGCATGTTTATCGACGCGCGCCCGCTCGAGCTGTCGCCGCGCGAGTTCGCGGTGCTGGAGCTGCTGCTGCAGCGCCAGGGCCGCGTGGTCAGCAAGGCCCAGCTGCAGGACCACCTGGCCACCTTTGCCCACCCCGCCGGCGAAGGCGGCGATACCGTCGGCGACACCGCGATCGAGGTCTACGTGCACCGCGTGCGCAAGAAGCTCGAGGACAGCGACGTCGAGATCGTCACCGTGCGTGGCTTCGGCTACCTGCTGCAGATCCGCGCCGGACAATGAAACCGCTCCGGCCGCGCCGATCCGACCCGCGGCCCTGGCCTTCGGCCTAGCCGGCAATGTGGCCTCGCTCCCGCACCTCCTCCCGGGTTTCCTGGCGCACGGCCTCCCGCATCGCAACGCGGAACGTGCCCCCGTCTTCCGCTGCGGCTGACGCCGCCGGCGCCAGCCCTGCGCCCGCGGCGACGCGCCAGGCTTCCCGCCCCGGCTCCAATATCAGCCTGCGCGTGCACCTGCTGCGCGCGCTGGCCACGCCGCTGTTCGCGCTGGTGCTGACCAGCGGTTCGCTGTCGTACTGGCTGGCGGCGCACTACACCACGCAGGTGTTCGACCGCGCGCTGTACGGGGTGGCCAACAACATCGCCCAGCAGATCCGCATCGCCGGCCCGCGCCTGGAGCAGGACATCCCGATGATCGCGCAGACGCTGGTCGAGGCCGAGGGCACCGACCGCATCTACTGGCGCATCCACGGCCCCGACGGGCTCATCGGCGGCATGGACACCTGGCTGGGCTACGGCACCGGCCAGACCACGCTGCATGACGCGCGCCTGTTCTACGCCTGGTTCAGCGGCCGCCAGGTGCGCGCGGTGCGGCTGCCGGTGATGCTGCCCAGCGCGGCGGTGGACGAACTCGGCACCAGCGAGGCCGGCAAAGCCGCACGCGGGCCGATCGTGGTCGAGGTGGCGGAACTGCTGGACCGGCGCGAGACCGCCGCCAACGAGATCCTGCTGTCGGTGTCGGTGCCGCTGATCCTGCTGCTGCTGGTCGGCAGCCTGATCCTGTCGCACGTGCTCAAGGAAGAGCTGGTGCCGCTGCAGATCCTGGCCGACAAGCTCAACCGCCAGACCGCGCGCTCGCTGGCGGCGCTGGACGAAACCCAGGTGCCGGCCGAGGTGGCGCCGCTGATCCGCGGCCTGAACGCGCTGCTGGCGCGGCTGCGCGACGCGCTCGACGCGCAGCGCAAGTTCATTGCCGATGCCGCGCACCAGCTGCGCACGCCGCTGACCGCGGTCAAGCTGCATGCCGACCGGGCGCAGACCGCCGATTCGCTGGAAGTGGCCCGCCATGCGCTGCGCGAGGTGCAGACCGCGGCGGACCGCGCGGTGCGGCTGTCCAACCAGCTGCTGTCCCTGGCGCGGGCCGAGCCCGGGCTGTCGCTGGAACGGCTGGGGCCGGTCGAACACTTCGACCTGGCCGAGCTGGCCTTCGAGATCGGCGCCGAGTGGGTGCCGCAGGCGCTGGCGCGCCGCATCGACCTGGGCTTCGAGATCCTGCCCGGCCCCACCTTCACCGGCAGTGCGCCGGCCGTGGTGCGCGGCAACCGGCTGCTGATGCGCGAGGCGCTGTCCAACCTGATCGACAATGCGGTGAAATACGTGCCGTCGGGCGGACGCATCACGGTGCGCGCCGGCGGCGAGGCCATGGGTCACCGCGGCATGGCGGTGGTGATGGTGGAAGACAACGGCCCCGGCATCCCGCCGCAGCGGCGCGAGGAAGTGTTCAAGCGCTTCTTCCGCGGCGACCGCGCGCCGGAGCCCGGCGGCGGCCGCGCCGACCAGGTGGGCGGCGCCGGTCTGGGGCTGGCCATCGTGCATGAGATCGTGACCCTGCACCACGGCACCATCCGCATCGAGGACGTGCCGCCCGCGCCGGGCGCGGCGGCCCAACCCACCGCCACGGACAGCACGCCCGCGCGGCGCGCGGTGATGCGCTTCGTGATCCGGATCCCCTGCGAGCCGGCAGGGTCGGTGGCCTGAACCCGCTGCGGCGCGGGCGGCGGCCTTACTTGGCCTTCTTTTTCTTTTCCTTGGGCGCCAGCATGGTGCCGCGGCATTGCGGGCTGCCGCAGCGGCACTCGAATTCCTTCTTCAGCTTGGCGGTATAGCGCGCGTCGATCACCAGGCCGTAGTCATAGAACAGCTCCTCGCCCTGGGCAATGTCGCGCAGCGCGTGAATGAAGACGCGGCCCTTCTTTTCACGCGCCTCGCAGTTGGGCTCGCAGGCGTGGTTGATCCAGCGCGCGCGGTTGCCGCCGTACTTGGCGTCGATGACGCTGCCGTCGTCCAGGCTGAAGTAGAAGGTGTGGTTGGGATCGCCGGGATCGTGCGGATGGCGCTCCAGCGCCTTCTTCCAAGAGATGTGCTCGCCCTTGTACTCGATCACCCGCTCGCCCTCGGCAATCGGGGCGATGGCATAGACGCCCTTGCCGTGCACGCCCGACTGGCGCACCTCGATCCGGTCGCTCGCCGTTTTCTTGCTGCTCTCGCCCGCTGCCTTGCGCTTTGCCTTGTCCGCCATTTGCCTGTCCGTGCTTTCGCCTGTTGTGCCTGGGTGGCCGGTGCCGGCCACCCGGCGCGAGCGGGGATGATACCGGGGCGACCGCGACACGTATACGTAGCTACACCTCCCTGCCTTCCTGCCAGCCGCCCGAGCCGCGTCCCCACGACGTATACGGCCAACGGCTCACCGGGTATACGCCCCACTCGCATACCAGCCGCATGTGGATAACCCGGGCCCGATCTGTGGACAAGGACGCGGATTGGGTGTGGGCTGCCTGGGGCTGGCATGGGGATGCCTCGGGCATAAGTCGGAGAGGGTCCGGCTCGCACCTCATCCATCGGGCTGAGTCTTCCACTTCGGCCAACATTCGACGAGACCACTTCTCGTTTACGTAAACCCTTGAAGGCAAAGATGTTTACGGGGTTTTCCACAGCGGGCGCGGGGGTTTACCTACTACTACTATCTGTATACATGAAAGAAAAAGGTAAACCGAAAGAACGACGCCGGCGCTGAGGCATCATCCGAAAGGCGACAGGCGTAAACCGCAGGTTTGCGAGAGACTTTCTGTTTGTCCATGGGGCGGCGTGTATACCGGCGACGTAAACACGGCGGCAAGATCGATTGACGCGGTATACGCGCATGCCGCCGATGCCGGTTTAGCGCGGCGGCAGATGGTGCATGCATGCGCCGAATAACGCTGAACAGTGCTGGCTGTAGCGCCGACCTGGACATGCACCATAGTGCATCTGAGTTCATTGGAGCCCTGCAGGGCCTCCAGTCCGTTCAGCACGCCCGGGGTGCCCCTGCCCCCGGAGAGCGTCTCAAGGCCGTCAGCGGCCTTCTGCAGGCGCCTGGCGGGGGTATACCGTGCCACGCCGATTGCGGCAGCCAAAGTCGCCTGGCGCACGGCATTTGCCGTTTACGCCTCTATTCCTGCCGCTGGCGGGCCCCGACGTGACCCCCTCGATTTGCCGCCAGCCCCGTGCTGGCGCGGCCTTGCGGAAACGACCAGGTAACAATCTGTTCCCGGTGCGCCTTGTCCGACACGGTATCATGTGGCCCGCGGCGTCTTAGCCGGAGCGGTGCCAGCCTGGCCGCCCGGCCGCGGACGCCTGTGTTTTATAAACTCGATACGGAGTGAAGCATGACGAAAACCGAACTGATCGACGCTATCGCAGCCGGGGTGGACGGTCTGACCAAGGCCAAGGCGGAACAGGCACTGAACGTGACCCTGTCGGCCATCATGGACGCTGTGGCCAAGGGTGACACGCTGAGCCTCATCGGCTTTGGCACGTTCAGCAAGGGCGAGCGTGGCGAGCGCATGGCGCGCAACCCGCGTACCGGCGAAGAAATCAAGGTCGAAGCCGCCAAGACCGTGAAGTTCAAGGCTGGCCAGAAGTTCAAGGACGCTGTCAACCAGTGATCCTGACGGGCTGCGCTGCAGAGCCCGGTATTGCCTGACCCCGCCATGCCGCCGCCCCGGTGCCCGAGGGCGCAGGCGCGCGCCAGGCGGGGACGTTATCCACAGTCGTGAACTGAAGATCCTGCAGTATCCGCCGCATCGCCCGCTCCGCGCCTGGGCGATGGCGCGCCAAGTCTTTCAACGGGCGTCCAGCCTTGGCCAGAACTCGCCATGCCGGGCGCCGTGCCATGTGGGGCCAACATGCTTGCCCGTCCGCAGCACCGCAGATCTCCACAGCGTTATGCACAACGCTTTCCACAGCCGATTCCACAGCGTTCTCCACAGGTGCGTGCGCCGCTGCGCGCCGCCTGTGCGGCCGCGCTGCTGGCGCTGCTGAGCGCCTGCACCACGCTCATCGAGCCGGCCCGGCCGCAGGCGCGGGCGCTGCCGGACACTGAGCGGCCGGTGACGAGCCCGGGCGCCACGCCGCGCGAGCGCATCGTCGAGATCGCCACCCAGGAATGGACCCGCTGGGGCGGACAGGTGGTGCGGCTGGGCCGCGACGACACCTCTTGCGTGACCTACAGTCCGGTGCCGGCGCCGGAATTGCCAGCCGAGCTGCCGCCGTCGTATCCGACCGACGCCGCCGCGCCTGCCGTGGCCACCACCGATACCGAGTCCAAGACCAACGGCAACCCGCCGCCGGCAGCCAGCTGCCTTTCTTTCCCGGACGGCACCGGCATGGAGGCCACCCCGCTGGGCTGCACGCTGGCGCGCCGCTACTGGGGCATCGTCGGCGAAACGCCCGGCTGCAGGCAGGTCACGCAGGGCGCGTGGGCCTGGTCGGCGGTCTTTGTTTCATGGGTCCTGCGCAAGGCTGGGCTGGACGAGCGCCAGTTCCTGACTGGCCAGTCGCACTCGATGTACGTGGTCGATGCCCGCGACGGCATCCTGCCCCATCCCGCATTCCGCATCGAGCCGGTGCCGGCGATGCCCCGCCCCGGCGACATCATCTGCGCCGGCCGCGGCCGTGACCGCTATCTCGAGGACATTGCCGAGATTGGTTTCGGCACCACGCCGATGCATTGCGACATCGTGGTCGCCGTGGATCCGGCCGCGCGCGTGGTGCGCGCCATCGGCGGCAACGTCCAGCAATCGGTATCGATGGAAGAGATCGAGCTGGGCGATTCGGGCCGGCTCGACGGGGTCACCAACTCGCACATGCCGTGGCTGCTGGTGATGCGCAACGACCTGCAGTAGGCCGGTGTATCGATGCGATTTATCAGCGAACGGTCAATTGCTGCGCGCTGATAAATCGAGTAAATATTCGTGCGCTCAGTCGAACAGCTGCAGCTGCGCGGTATCCCGGTCGCTCGTGGCCACCCCAACCCCCAGCAGCCGCACCGGCAAGCCCCGGCGCGCATGGCCTTCGGCCAGCAGCCGTGCATAGACGCCGCGATCCGGGGCATGGCCGCGGCATTCCACCGTGGTCTGCCGGAAGTCCGAGAAGCGCAGCTTTACCGTGAGCTTGTCGATGGTGTCATGCGCCTGGGCGCGCGCAATGCGCGCCTCCAGCATGGCGATCAGCGGTTCCAGTTCGGCCAGGCACGCCTGCAGGTCGGGCAAATCGTCGGCATAGGTCTCTTCCACGCTGATCGACTTGCGCTCGCGTTCGGGCGTGACTGCGCGCTCGTCGACGCCGCGGCACAGCTTGTACAGCCGCGCCCCGAACACGCCGAACTCGCGATGCAGGCGGTCCGGCGACCACGGCCGCAGGTCGCCGCAGGTCTCGGCCCCCAGCCGGCGCAGCTTGGCCGAGGTGACCTTGCCCACCCCATGGATGCGCTCCACCGGCAGCGCGGCGACAAAGGCATCGACCGCGGCCGGCCTGACCACGAACAGGCCGTCGGGCTTGTTCCAGTCGCTGGCGATCTTGGCGACGAACTTGCTGGGACCCACGCCGGCCGACACGGTCACCCCGACCTCGTCCCGCACGCGCTGGCGGATCTCTTCGGCGATGCGGGTGGCGCTGCCGGCATGGTGGGTGCACAGGCTGACATCGAGGTAGGCCTCGTCCAGCGACAGCGGCTCGACCAGTGCGGTGTATTCGCGGTAGATCGCAAAGATGCGGCGCGAGACCTCGCGGTACTTGTCCATCGCAGGACGCACGATCAGCAGGTCCGGGCAGCGCTTGAGCGCCTGCGCCGACGCCATCGCCGAACGCACGCCGTAGGCGCGTGCCTCGTAGTTGCAGGTGGCGATCACCCCGCGCCGGTCGGGCGCGCCGCCCACGGCCATCGGCCGGCCGCGCAGCGACGGGTCGTCGCGCATTTCGACCGAGGCGTAGAAGCAGTCGCAGTCGCAATGGATGATCTTGCGCTGGACCGCGGCACTGGCGTCAGGCGGGGCGGACATGGCGGCCGGGATGGGGAGCGGCTAGCTGGATATTATCTGCGGGATGAATAGCAGATATCGTTTTTCACGTCGTCTCATTGATCGATTGGATGCCGGCGGACTTCTGCCGCGCATTCATCCACAGCCCTTCGGCCGCATACAAGGCCAGCGACAGCCAGATCAGCGCGTACCCCACCTGCTTCTGCGCCGGGAACGGCTCGTGCCACAGCCATACGCCCAGCAGCAGTTGCAGGGTCGGACCGGTGTACTGCAGCAAACCCAGCAGCGACAGCGGAATGCGCCGCGCGCCGGCGGCAAAAAACAGCAGTGGCACCGCCGTCACCGGCCCGGCCAGCAACAGCAGCCACTGCGTACCCGGCGCTGCGTGAGTGAAGCTGTCCTGGCCGGTGGCGAACAGCCAGCCCAGCGCCGCCGCGGCCAGCGGGAACAGCAGCAGCGTTTCCAGCGACAGCCCTTCCAGCGCGCCCAGCGCACCGGTCTTGCGCAACAGCCCATAACCGCCAAAGCTGGCGGCCAGGCCCAGCGCGATCCAGGGCAGCTGCCCCGCCGCCACCGTCAGCCAGGCCACGCCGGCCGCCGCCACCGCGATCGCCAGCCATTGCACCCGGCGCAGGCGCTCATGCAGGAACACCACGCCGAGCAGCACGCTGAACAGCGGATTGATGAAATACCCCAGGCTGGCGTCGACCACGCGGTTGGCCGACACCGCCCAGATATAGAGGAACCAGTTCGCGCACAGCAGCGCCGCGCTGGCGGCAAACGACAGCAACAGGCGCCGGTCCCTGACCACCTGGCCCAGCCACGCCCACTGGCGGCGCCAGGCCAGGATCAGCCCCAGGAAGACCAGCGACCACACCATCCGGTGCAGCAGGATCTCCATGGGGGCGATACCGGGCAGCGACTTGATGTAGAGCGGGAGCAGGCCCCAGATGAGGTACGCCAGCAGGGCGTAGAGAATGCCGAGTTGCATAAGGTTTTCCGATCGATGCCGGCGATTCTACCGGGGCCGCGCCATCCCCGCCGGCGCGCGCCGCGTGCGGCCGCCGCCAATAAAAAACCCCATGCTCCCGAAGGACCATGGGGTTTGCGGCGGGCCCGGTTGCCCGGGCGCCACGCGGCTTACAGCTTGCGCGCGAAGCTGAACTGGGCGAAGCCCTGCTCGGCCACGTTGAACCAGGCGGCCTGGTTGTTGCGGAACACGCGCCAGTCGTCGTAGATCTTCTTGAACGACGGGTTCTTCGCGGTTTCGTCGGCGTAGGACTCCTGGGTCGCCTTGAAGCACGCTTCCATGATCTCCTTGGAGAACGGACGCAGCTTGACGCCGTTTTCCAGCAGGCGTGCCAGCGCCTGCGGGTTGACCGTGTCGTACTTGGCCGTCATGGCGGTGTGCGCCTCGATAGTGGCGGTTTCCAGCGCGCGCTTGTACAGCGCGGGCAGCTTCTCGAACTCGCTGGCCGATGCGTAGAACGACAGCTGCGCGCTGCCTTCCCACCAGCCCGGATAGTAGTAGTACGGGGCCACCTTGTAGAAGCCCAGCTTCTCGTCATCGTACGGGCCCACCCACTCGGCCGCGTCGATGGTGCCCTTCTCCAGCGCGGGGTAAATGTCGCCGCCGGCAATCTGCTGCGGCACCACGCCCAGGCGCGACAGCACCACGCCGGCAAACCCGGCGATGCGGTACTTCAGGCCCTGCAGGTCGGCCACGGTCTTGATTTCCTTGCGGAACCAGCCGCCCATCTGCGCGGTGGTGTTGCCGCCCAGGAAATTGACGACGTTGTATTCCTTGAAGAACTCGCGCATCAGCTTCATGCCGTTGCCCTGTAGCATCCAGGCATTCTGCTGGCGCGTGGTCAGGCCGAACGGCACGGTGGTGTCGAAGCACAGCGTCGGGTTCTTGCCAAAGTAGTAGTAGCCGGCGGTGTGGCCGATCTGCACGGTGTTGTTCTGCACCGCGTCCAGCACCTGCAGGCCCGGCACGATTTCGCCGGCGGCGAAGACCTTGATGTTGAACTTGCCGTCGGTCAGTTCGCGGACCCGGGCCGACAGCGTCTCGGCGCCGCCGAAGATGGTGTCGAGCGACTTGGGGAAGCTCGAGGCCAGGCGCCATTCCACGGCAGGGTTGCTGCCCACGACAGCCGGCGCGGCCGGGCCGCTGGCGGCGACAGGCGCTGCCTTTTCTTCACCCTTGCCGCACGCGGCCAGTGCCCCGGTGGCAGCCACGGCCGACGCTTTCAACAGAAAGGAACGACGTTCCATCTCCACTTCTCCTCTTATAGATATTGATCCGGATGCGGGCGCACGGCTTGCATGAGGCCGCGCGCCGGACCGTGACGCACCGGCCGACGGGGTAACGGCGGCCTGCGCAGCGCAGTGCCTGTGGCGAACGGGCACGGCGGCGTGCCCTGCATGCCAGACGCTGGTACCGCGCCCACGGCCGAGGGCTGTCTTACCCGAAAGACAAGCCAGCCGATTATAGCGGTGGCCCTTTCGGCACGGGGCCCCGCGCAAGTGCGGGTTTTCGCTAGTCGAATGCGCCATTTTCGCTGTTTTTCGTATTGTGAGACGCCGCACGGTGTGATGGATTTTGTAACCCGGCTTGCGGTCAAATGGTCTCGGCTGATAAAAAACAGTCCCGCCTCCGGAGCCCTGCCTGCCGGATATCCTTGTGGCCCGCTGAATCGCCCCGTTGCCGTACCAATTGCCCGCTTGTTCTCGTCGACTCCCCCTGAAGCCGCCCGGTCCCTGCGCGGGCCGCTGCGTGCCGCTGCGCCGCCTCGGCTTTGCCGTGCTGGCCGCCTGGGGTCTGGCGGCATGCGCGCAGAGCGGCGCCCCGGCGACGGGCGCGGACGGATCCGCGGCCGCCTTGCAGCCGCCGCGCATCGCGCCGCGGCCGGCGGTGCCGGCAAGCGTCACCGCGTCAGTGGCGGCGCCTGCCCCGCCACCAGTAGCGGCGACCGCCGCAGCGGCATCGGCCGCGCCGGCCACGACGGAGGATCCGCTCGCCGCGCTGATCGCCGGGGCAGCGGCGCCCGCGGCGAGTGTGACCGTACCCGCTGCGGCGGACACCAGCCTCGCCGGAGCCCCGCCGCCGGTCGATCCAGCGTTCGTCGGCCCACCCGAGCCCCCGGCCCCGCCGCCACCGCCACTGGTGCTGTTCCCGCCCAGGCTCGGCGAGTTCCAGGCCGAGGCGCCGCCTGCCCAGGCTCAAGGCGCTGCGGACGCGGGCACCCCGTCGGACGCGCCGCCGGTGCTGCATTCCCAGCTGCCCGCCGATGACCCGGCGGGCGAGTCCGTGTGGCGCCTGAGCTACAGCGGCCGCGCCGCGGTCGAGGATCGTTCGTCCACCATGCGCGCCTGCCCCGGCGGCGCGCTGTCGAGCGGCATCGGTAGCGGGCTGGCCTGCCGCAGCGCGGGCGAGGTCCGGATCCGCGAGTCGGTGCTGGACCTCGACGGTGGCGCCCAGGTGATGCTGATCGCCCAGGCGCGCGGCACGGACGCCACCACCGTCAATGGTCGCCCCGCGGCGATCGATCCCTATGCGCTGGTGCCACAGTTCTATACGGCGGTCAGCGGGCTGGCGGTGCTGGACGGCGCTACCATGTGGGCCGGCCGGCGCGACAACGCGCCGTTCCTGATGTCGTCCGGCCTGCTGCCGCCCAATTCGACGGCGATGCGCTTTGGCGTTGACAACGCCAGGCTGATCGGCGATATCGGCCTGAACTACCAGTACACCGCGCGCGCCGACCAGAACGGCCAGAACCTGCCCAGCTACCACTCGCTGCGCACCGCGCCCATCCCCACCAATGAACAGGGTTCGGTCCAGCTTGGCTTCACGCGGGTGGAAGCGCAGCCGCTGGTGGAGGATCCGGGCGGGGCGTGGTGGGCGTCGGCGTTGCACGAGCAGAAAGGCGTGCTGTTCGGCACCAACCGGCTGGGGGTGCAGTTTGGCTCGGGTTCGCGCAATGCCATGACCGGCTATACCGGCATGGGACCGTCGCTGTCGCGCACGCGCGTGGCCGACTCGATCGAATGGAAGAGCCGCTGGGGGCTGAGCGGCGCGGTGGAGCAAAGCCTGCAGTTCGACCGTTCGCCGGTCGGCACGCTGCAATGGACCACCACGCGCCTGCGTCCCGCCTACGTGGCCAGCAGCCAGTTCCGGCTGAACTTCGAGGTGTCGCACGACCAGATCTCGTCCGGCTTCGGCGTCAGCGGCCAGCGCACCGCGCTGACGGTGGCGCCGACGCTGACGCTGGGCAAGTCGGCCGGCAATGCCAACCTGCGCGCCTTCTACACCTACAGCCGCGCCAGCGACGTGGATGGCATCGGCTACACCGCGCCGGCGGACGCGTGGGCGTCGCAGCCGAGCGGCTCGATCTTCGGCGTGCAGCTCAATCGGCGCTGGTAGTTGCGCTGGCAGTCGCGCCGCTCAGGGTACCGACCGGCGCCGGCGCCACGGCGGCGGGTTTGCGAAACAGCCAGTGGAACAGCAGCGTGGCCGCCAGCCCGCCGCCGATCTGGGCCAGCACGAAGCCTGGCACGTCCTGCGGCCGGATCCCGGTGAAGGTATCGGTCAGCGCGCAGGCCAGCGTCAGCGCGGGATTGGCGAACGAGGTCGACGACGTGAACCAGTACCCTGCGGTGATGTAGCCGGCCACCACGAACGGCACCAGCTGCGGCCGGCTGCGCAACGTGCCGATGCCCACGCCGACCAGGCCGAAGGTCGCCACAAACTCGCTCCACCACATCGACGCGCCGGTGCGGCTCTGCGCCGACCACGCCAGTGCCGGCTCGCCGAACATGGCATGCGCCGCGAGCACGCCGCAGACGCCGCCCGCCAGCTGCACCAGCACGTAGCGCAGCGCATCGCGTGGGGCCAGTGTGCCCTGCACCAGCGCCGACAAGCTCACCACCGGGTTGAAATGCCCGCCCGAGACGGCCCCCAGCGACACCAGCAAGGCCACCAGCCCGGCGCCCGTGGCGAGCGAATTCGCCAGCAGTGCGAGCGCGGTATCGCCGGCGGCGAGGCGCTCGGCACGAATGCCCGAGCCGACCACGATGGCCACCAGCAGCGCGGTGCCGAGTCCTTCCGCCACCAGGCGGCGCGCCAGCGTACTCATCGCTGCGCCGCGCCGGTGCTGCGGCGCGAAGCATGGGCGGGAGCAAGGCCGGCCCGCCGCTTTGGGTCGGGGCCGGTGGCGAAAACGATGGGGATAGCGCGCAGCAGCAAGATGGACAACGTCGCCTGAGACGACGCCTCGAACGGTGGCAGGTCGTTGCCATCAGCATGACAACGCCGCGGCGCAGCGGCTGCGCCCGCGGTCGCGACAGTGTTCCGACCCGGCCCGGACGCGTCAATGCGCGCTGACGTTGTTGTGTGCTGACGCCGGGTTTCGAATCGCGCCGTTCAACGCAATTCAGCGCAACAGGAACGCAATATCCTCGACCACGATATTCGCCACCGGGATGCCCTTGCGGCGCTGGAACAGGATGTGCTGCTGCACGCGGCTGCGCTGTTCGGCAAACACGGCGGGATCGATCGGCGTGCCCGCGCGCATGTAGTGCTGCACCAGCAGCTTGTAGGCGCGATGGCGCACCTGCATGGCCTCGGTCTCGGCGCGCAGCCGCTTGATCTCCGCCGGGCTACGGTCGATGGCCTGGTGCAGCTCTTCCACCGTGCGCGCGTGCAGCTCGCGGTAGACATCGCGCTCGGCTTCCATCTGATGCAGCTCGTCGCGCAGCGCACGGATCTTGTTCTGCAGCTTCAGGGTCTGCGATACCGCTTGCTGCATCCGCCCCGCCGCCCCCAGCGCCTGGCTGGCCGCCGCCACGGTGCTCTTCCACAAGCCACGCTCGCCGGCCGCGCTCTGCGGCGGCCACTGCTTGTCCGTCCCGATCAGTGTGTCCATCGAACCCCCGGTGAAAAGGTATCGGCCCGGGCCGGCGTATCTGCTTTATATAAGACTTGGGATGCGGCTTGGCCGGCCTGGCCCGCCCGCCTGGCGGCGGCGTGTCAGGGCATCGTAGAGAGACATGGATCGGGTGCCAAGTAGAAGATTTTTATTTCTGGATTGGGTGTTGCGCGCCGCGCAAAATGGCTGCCGTGGGTCGTCAGGGGCTGCGCAGATGTGTCGCCGGAGAGCGCGGAAGGCATGGCGCGCACAGTGAGCGCCCAATGCAAAAAGCCCGGCTGCAAGAGCCGGGCTTTTCCTGTTCTGGTGGCCTGGGACGGAATCGAACCGCCGACACAAGGATTTTCAATCCTCTGCTCTACCGACTGAGCTACCGGGCCAAAGAAGCGAAACTATAACTGGTCTTTCAAAGCCAGTCAAGCGTCATGTACGGCACTGCCTCAGTGTTCGGCCGGCTCCGGCTTGTTGCGCCCCAGTTCGACGCCGAGCTGCTTGAGCTTGCGGTACAGGTGGGTGCGCTCCAGCCCGGTCTTCTCGGCCACGCGGGTCATGCTGCCGTGTTCGCGCAGCAGGTGGTATTCGAAATAGGCGCGCTCGAACAGGTCGCGCGCTTCGCGCAGCGGCATGTCGAACGAGAACTGCATCTCGGCTTCAGGCACGCGCGCCGGGCTGCCGTTGGGTGCGGCTTCTGCAGTGGTCTCGGGCGTGGCGGCGGCCGTGCCGGGCTCAGACGTCGGCGCGGTGGCGGGTGCCGCGGCGGCCGTGGCGCTGCTGCGCGGGCGTTCGATGCCGCGGGCCAGGCCCTGTTCCACCGCGGACAGCAGCTTCTGCAGCGCGATCGGTTTTTCCAGGAAATTGAGCGCGCCGATCTTGGTGGCCTCGACCGCGGTATCGATGGTTGCGTGGCCCGACATCATGATCACGGGCATGGTCAGCTGTCCCTGCGCGGACCACTCCTTGAGCAGCGTGACGCCATCGGTATCGGGCATCCAGATATCGAGCAGCACGAGATCGGGCGTGCCCGCCGCACGGTAATCGCGCGCCTGTTGCGCGTTTTCCGCGAGTTCGACCACATGGCCTTCGTCGCTGAGGATCTCCGAGAGCAGCTCCCGGATTCCCATTTCGTCATCGACTACGAGGATGGTTGCCATACTTCCCCTCTTAACCCCACCGCAGCGTTCCGGGACCGGACGCCAATGTTGACTATGCCAGTTTAACGAACAGGATCGAGATCTGCGCACCGACGATCTCGGCACCTTCCATGCGATTGCGCAGTTCGATGCGCGCGCCGTGTTCGTCAATGATCTTCTTTACCATCGCGAGCCCGAGACCGGTGCCCTTGGCTTTGGTGGTCACATAAGGCTCGAACGCACGGCTCAGGATGCGTGGTGCAAAACCGGGACCATTGTCCGCAATGGTGAGCTTGACGGCCTGCCGGTTCTCGCCGGCAGAATCTTTGTATTCTACAGTCTCGGTGTGCAGAGTGATATGGGGCGCCGCCCTACCGGCCGCGACGTTCTCCGCCGCAGCGTCCTGCGCGTTCTGCAGCAGGTTGTGGATGACCTGGCGCAGCTGCGTCGGGTCGCCCTTGATCTCGGGCAGCGCACTGCCCAGCGTCGGATGGATCACCGGGTGCTCGTGCACCGCCGGATCGTCGATGCCGTACAGGTGCAGCACCTCGGCCACCAGGCTGTTGAGCTGCAGCGATTGCAGCACCGCCGGCGGCGTGCGCGCGTAGTCGCGGAAATCATCGACCATGCGCTTCATCGCGGCCACCTGGTTGACGATGGTGGCGGCGCCGCGCTTGAGCACGTCGGCATCGGTGCCCTCGAGCTTGGGCGAGAGCTTCATCTGCAGGCGCTCGGCCGAGAGCTGGATCGGCGTGAGCGGGTTCTTGATCTCGTGCGCCAGGCGCCGAGCGACCTCGCCCCACGCCACCGAGCGTTGAGCGGAAATCACATCGGAAATATCGTCGAAGACGATCACATAGCCGGGCTCGTCGCGCTCGCCGCCGGGCAGGCGCGCGCCGCGCACCAGCAGCGTGAGCGGCTGCTCTTCACCTTGCGGCAGTTCGATCTGCTTTTGCCAGTGCTCGGCACCGCCCAGCACCTCGCTGGTGTTCTGGTCCGAGAAGGCTTGCCGCACGATCTCGCCGAACGCGCCCATGCCGGGGATCTGTTCCATCGGCAGCCCCATCACCGCGCCGAAGGGCTGGCGGAAGATGCGCTCGGCGCCGGGGTTGGCGGTGATCAGCACGAAGCGGCGGTCGAACACCAGCACGCCCGCGGTGAGGTTCTGCAGCACGCTTTCGAGGTAAGCCTTCGACTGCTCCAGCGCGGCGCGGTTTTCTTCCACCGCCAGCCGCGCCTCGGCCAGCTGGCGCGTCATCTGGTTGAACTGCTGCGTCAGCATGCCCAGTTCGTCGCGGCTCTTCAGCTCGCGCTTGGGCGACAGATCGCCCTCGGCCACTTCCTTGGTTCCCTGCAGCAGCATCAACAGCGGCCGCGCCAGCTGGCCGCCGAGCAGCAGCGCCAGCATCACCGCGATGAACACCGCCAGGAACAGCGTCAGCGTCAGCGTGCCGATATACATCTTGCGCAGGCCGGTGCGGCCCAGCGCCTTCTCCTGGTATTCCTGGTACGCGCGCTGGACCTCGTCGGCATTGCGCGCGAGCACCGCCGGCACCGGATGCAGCACCTGCAGGTAGCGCTCTTCGCGCACGGTCTCCCCGACCAGGCCGAAGCCGCTCGACGGCGAGTCTTCCGGGCTGCGCTCGACCGACAGGCCGGAGCCGGCCCAGCGCGACGAGCGTGACAGCGCACGCGGTGCGCTGGCGGCGCCGACCGTATCCTGCGCGGGCCCCGGTGCCGCGCCCAGCGGGATGATCACGCGCAGGCGGTACAGGTGGCTGCTGTCGACGCGCTCGGCCGCCTGGCCGCCATCGCTCGACGGATCGGTGCCGCCCTCGACCGCGGCATAGCCGCCCGCCAGCCGCGCCTGTTCCGCCAGCACGCCGGAAGGCAGGTCCGGCACCAGCGAGGCATAGTTGCTGGACGCGGATGCCAGCACGCGGCCGCTGCCGGTGAAGATGGCGGCTTCCTGCACGCCGTATTGCTCGCGCAGCCGGTTCAGCTGCAGCGAGGTGGCCACGCCGGAGGCGCCGGCCAGCTGCTCGGACATCAACCGCGCCTTGACCTGCAGGTCGGCCAGCGCGCCGTCGATGGTGGAGCGTCCCAGGTTCAGTCCGGCCTCGAGCGCGGTTTCCACGCGCACGTCGAACCAGGACTCGATGCTGCGCGAGACAAATTGCAGCGACACCAGGTAGATCAGCACCCCGGGCAGCACGCCCACCACGCCGAAGAACACCGCGAGCTTGGTCATCAGCCGCGTGCCGAACTTGCCGCGGCGATAGCGCAGCCACAGCGTGACCGCGAGCGCGCCCACGGTCAGCACCAGCAGCGCGCCGATCACCAGGTTCACCTTGAACAGCAGCGTGAAATAGCGATCGAAGAATTCGGTATTGGCCGACGCGCCCGCCAGCAGGCCCACCAGCACCAGCGCCAGGAACACGATGATGCCGGCCACGACGCGGTACAGCACGCGCCGGAAGCGGCTGTCCCACAACGGGTTGCTCATGGCTGGCCCGGCGCGGGCTGCGCCAGCATCGCCGGCGACAGCGCGTACGACGCGGCCTGCAGATACAGCCCGCGTCCTTCCACCAGGACACGCTCGTTGGCCGCGGCCGGCATCGAGGCCGGAGACGGTGCGGGCGCGGGCAGGGTCGGCGAGGCCGGCAGCGCGGGCGATGCGGGCAACGCGGGCGGCGGTGCCGGCGGCTGCGGCGGTGGCGCGGGCGGCGCGCTCAGGTCGGTCGGCACGGTGTAGGTGAAGCGCCGCCAGTCGGACGCCAGGTTCCAGTCGCGCGTGTTGACGGCGTTGATCTGGAACGGCTTGGGCAACTGCGACAGGTCCAGCCGCATGCGCACTTCGGCGTTGTAGGTCTCGCCGGGCTTGACCGCGTTGCGCTCGAACACGCGCCAGCCGCGCACGCGCTGGATAAACTGCAGCGCGCTCTTCAGCCGCGTGAACGGCAGCTGCAGGCCGCCGGTGGAGATGCGGTACTGGCGTGTCAGCGGCTGGTACGACAGCCGCACGCTGCGGGTGGTGTTGACCGGCTTGTCGTCGAACCAGTACCAGCGCGAGCGCGACAGCTGGAAGTCGACCGCGAAATACAGCGAGATGCCCTTGTGCAGCGCGTCCTCGAGCGCGGGCGGCAGGTCGAAGTCGAAGCTGGCGGCAAGCTCGAAGCCGCCGTCCTGGTATTCGACGCGGGCCTCGGTGGCTTCGATCACCTGTGCCTGCGCCGCGCGGGGCAGCCACAGCACGGCGGCCAGCGCCAGCAGCAGCGCGAGTGCCCGGCGCGCCAGCCGTCCGCAGCGGAGGTCCACTTCAACGCGAAAGCCTGACAGGCGCGGCATGCTCGGCATCGGATCAGATCAGGCGCGTTTCTGGAAGCGGGCGTAGAAGAAGCCATCGTGATCGGATGGCAGGCTGGTACCGTCGGTGCCGCCGGTGCTGTCAAGGGTGGCCTTGGCACCGTCCGGGCCCGCGGCAAGCGTTGCTTGGGTGCCGGGCAGCAGCTGTCCCGGCGCCTGCAATCGTATCGCATCCGCCAGTTGCTCACCAAACCAGCGCGCCTGCTCCTCGCCCTCCGTTGGGAAAATAGAACAGGTGACATAGACCAGGATGCCGCCCGGCTTGAGCAGGGGCCACAGCTGCGAGACGATGCGGCGTTGCTCGGTGATGAGCTTGGCGATATCGGTTTCGCGGCGCAGCCAGCGGATATCGGGATGGCGCCGCACGATGCCCGAGGCCGAGCACGGCACGTCAGCGAGGATGCGGTCGAACGGCTGTCCGTCCCACCAGTCGGCGGGCCGGCTGGCATCGCCGACCACGATCTTCGCCGACTTGCCCAGGCGCGCCAGGTTCTCGCCGATGCGGGTGGCGCGCTGCGCGTCGCTCTCGACCGCGGTCACTTCGATATCGGCCAGCTCAAGCAAATGCCCGGTCTTGCCGCCGGGCGCCGCGCAGGCATCGAGCACGCGCATGCCGTCGGCCACCTCGAGCAGCGGTGCGGCCAGTTGCGCGCCAGCGTCCTGCACCGAGACCACGCCTTCGGCAAAGCCCGGCAGCTGGTTCACCGGGACCGCGCGCACCAGGCGCACGGCCTGCGGACCGACGACGTGCCCGGCCAGGCCGGCATTGGCGAGGTCGGTGCGGTACTGCTGCACCGACACGCGCGCGGTGTTGACGCGTACCGTCATCGGCGGGCGCACGTTGGCGCTGGCGGCCAGCGCCATCCACCGGTCGGGGTAGGCCTCGCGCAGCATGCGCAGCCACCACGGCGGCAGGTTCCAGCGCGCCTGCTCGTCGCGGTTGACCTCGGCCAGCAGCGCCTTGCGTTCGCGCAGGAAACGGCGCAGCACCGCGTTGACCAGTCCGCGCGCATGCGCAGTCTTGGGTTCGGAGGCGGCCGCGCTGACCGCCTGGTCGACCACCGTGAAGGTGCTGTAGCCCGGCCGGCCCGCGTCGGTGTCGTGGCGCGCCGGGTCGGCGCCTTCGTGCCGCTCGCGCGGGCCCGGCCCGTGTTCCAGCAACAGGGCCAGCGCCACCGCCAGCAGCGAATCGACCTGCGCACCGGGCGGGCGCGTCACCAGCCTGGTCACCAGCGCGCGCGCGGTGCCGAACTGGCGCATGGTGCGGTAGGCGATATCCTGCAGCGCGCCGCGGGTGGCGGCATCGCGCACGCGGTCCAGCCGCAGTTGCGCGGCGGCGTCCTCGATCGCCTGGGGCAAGGCCGTGCCTTCGCTGACGGCGCGCACCGCGGTGGCGGCACCAAGCATCTGGAAGGCAAGCGAATCGGGAGGCAGGCGCATATCGGTCAGGCGGCGGATCAGGCAGCGGGTAAGGCGTGAATCGGGAAGGCGTGGGCGCGGGCCAAAAAAAGCCCGCCGGTCCACGCGGAACAGCGGGCAGTTTACCTTGTGCCGGGGCCGCGCCCCGGATTTCCGGCGGCTCAGGCCGGGTAGGTGCCGGTCTGTGCCATCTGCATCAGGCGCGCGATGCGTTCCTCGGTGGCCGGATGGGTCGAGAACAGGTTGGCGATGCCGCCGCCGGACAGCGGGTTCATGATCATCATCTGCGCCGTCGCCGGATGCTCCTCGGCGGCCTGGAACGGGATGCCCTGCGCGTAGCGATGGATCTTGTCGAGCGCGCTGGCCAGCGCCTGCGGGTCGCCGCTGATCTCGGCGCCGCCGCGGTCGGCTTCGAATTCACGCGCGCGCGAGATCGCCATCTGGATCAGCGACGCCGCCAGCGGCGCCAGGATCGCGACGGCAATGCCGGCGATAGGGTTGGTGCGGTTGCCGTTCTCGTCACGCCCGCCGAAGAACATCGCCATATTCGCCAGGGCCGAGATCGCGCCGGCCATGGTGGCGGCGATGGTGGAGGTCAGGATGTCGCGGTGGCGCACATGCGCCAGCTCGTGCGCCATCACGCCGCGCAGCTCGCGCTCGGACAGCACGCGCAGGATGCCGGTGGTGGCCGCCACCGCGGCGTGTTCCGGATTGCGCCCGGTGGCAAAGGCGTTGGGCGCGTCTTCGTTGATCAGGTAGACGCGCGGCATCGGCAGGCCGGCGCGCTGCGCCAGGTCCTGCACCATGCCGTAGAACTGCGGGGCGCTGCCGGCATCGACTTCCTGCGCGTTGTACATGCGCAGGACCATCTTGTCCGAGAACCAGTAGGAGAAGAAGTTCATGCCCAGCGCGATCAGCAGCGCGAACATCATGCCGCTGCGTCCGCCGATCATGCCGCCGATGACGATGAACAGCGCCGTGATGGCCGCCATCAGCATGAAGGTCTTGACCCAGTTGAACATTGCGGTGATCTCCGTGTAATCGTGACGCGCCCCGGATAAGCGGGCGCGATGCCCGTTAGATAGGGGCTGATCGCGGAAAATTCAACGCCCGTTCAGCGGGCTATGCAAGGTTGCGCATGCGCGGCAGACGCGGGCGCTGTCGGCGGCACTTCAAGCCTCAGGTGCGGCAAAGGGCTGCCCGCTCACGCCGCCGCGGCGCCATTGTCGGGCACCGCGCAGCGCGTGCCCGGGGGCAGCGGCAGGCCTTGCAGGAACTGCTGCGCCGGCTGGCGGCGGCCGCCCGGCTTCTGCAGCTCGGTGACCTGCAGCGCGCTGCCTTCGCCGCAGGCGATCAGGATGCCGGCGGCGTCGGCGGCCAGCACCGTGCCTGGCGGATGTGGCAGGCTGCTGGCCGCCGCCAGCGGCACCGCCTGCCAGCACTTGATCACGGTGTCGCCGACCTGCACGGTGGCGCCCGGGAACGGGTTGAAGGCGCGCACCTGGTTGGCCAGCTCGGCGGCCGGGCGGCGCAGGTCCAGCGGGGCTTCGTCCTTGGCGATCTTCTCGGCGTAGGTGACGCCTTGCTCCGGTTGCGGTGTGGCCGGCAGCGGGCGGCCGGCGTCCAGTTGCCGCAGCGCATCCACGATCATGCGCGCGCCGAGCGCGGCCAGGGCGTCGTGCAGCGTGCCGGTGGTGTCGTCCGCGCCGATCGGTACCGCCTCGCGCGTGAGCATGTCGCCGGTGTCCAGGCCCTCGTCCATCTGCATCAGCGTGATGCCGGTCTCGGCGTCGCCTGCCTCGATGGCGCGGTGGATCGGCGCCGCGCCGCGCCAGCGCGGCAGCAGCGAGCCGTGGATATTCAGGCAGCCCAGCCGCGGCAGCGTCAGCACCTCGGCCGGCAGGATCAGGCCGTAGGCCGCCACCACCATGACATCGGGCGCGAGGCCGGCGAGGGTTTCGATGGCCGCGGCGGCCTCCTGCGGATACTTGCCGTGGCGGCGCAGCGAACGTGGCTGCAGCACCGGCGCCAGGCCATTGGCGACGGCGAACTGCTTCACCGGGCTGGCCTGCAGCTGCATGCCGCGGCCGGCGGGCCGATCGGGCTGGGTCAGCACCGCGACCACCGGAAAGCCGGCGGCGTGGATGGCTTCCAGCGCGAGGCGCGCAAACTCGGGCGTGCCGGCAAAGGCGACACGCAAGGGGCTGGCTTGGGACATGGCAGGTTCCGTGGCCTGAAATGGCACCGGCCGCTGTAGCGGCCGGTATCGTGGTTCTTCGGAAGTCATAAAGATAACAGACCCCGCGCCGCTGCCGCACGCGGGTGGCCGGATTCCGGCGCGCTGTTACATCTTTATTGCCGCCACGGCGGCTTACATGCGGGTGCGTTCGCGCTTCTGCAGCTTGCTCTTGATGCGGTTCAGCTTGAGCGGCGACAGGTACTCGACGAAGACCTTGCCGCGCAGGTGATCGATCTCGTGCTGGATGCAGACCGCCAGCAGGTCGTCGGCGTCGAGCTCGAAGCTTTCGCCCTTCTCGTTGAGCGCGCGCACGCGCACGCGGTCGGGGCGCTCGACCCGGTCATAGACCTCGGGCACCGACAGGCAGCCCTCTTCCCACACCTTGCGGTTGTCGCTGGCCCAGACGATCTCCGGGTTGATGAAGACCTGGAGCTGGTCACGCGTTTCCGAGATGTCGATCACCACCACCTGCTCGTGCACGTTGACCTGGGTCGCGGCCAGGCCGATGCCGGGCGCTTCGTACATGGTTTCCGCCATGTCCTTGACCAGCTGGCGGATGCGGTCGTCCACCGCGGCCACGGGTTTGGCAACGGTGTGCAGGCGGGGATCGGGGTAGGTCAGGATGTCGAGTTTTGCCATGATGCTGGGGCGCAACGCCGGCTGCTGCCGGCAACCGGGCCGCGTTGCGGCGGCGGATGTTTACATGCAGAATCGGGGCGCAAGTACAAAAATTCAAGGCGCGCCGCAACGGGCACGCTCTCCCGGGTCAATCCGGCCGAACCACCGGCCGGTCAGGAAAATGCGCGATCTTACCAAAGAACACCAGGCGGCGTCGGGCCGCAGGCTGCACGCGTTCATCCCCAGATTTGCATATCCGTTATTGAGTGCCGCGGCCTTTACCGCCGTGGCCGCGCCAGCTGCCACGGCGGCTGACCTGGCGGTCACCCCGGCCCAGCAGGCCGAGGCCCAGCGCAGCGCCCGGCAAGGCATTCCCGTGGCCGATCTTGCCGCCAACGCGCCATCGCAATATACCGTGCGCGCCGGCGACACGCTGTGGGGCATCTCGGGCCGCTTCCTGCGCCAGCCCTGGCGCTGGCCCGAACTCTGGGGCATGAACCAGCAGCAGATCCGCAATCCGCACCTGATCTACCCGGGCCAGATCCTGTACCTGATCCAGCGCGACGGGCGGGCCTGGCTGTCGACCGCGCCGGGTGCCAGCGACACCGTGCGCCTGTCGCCGCAGGTGCGCAGCGGCGCCGCCGACGGCGCCGCCATCCAGAGCATCCCCGCCGCCGAGATCGAGCCCTTCCTGATCCGGCCGCTGGTGGTCGACCAGGACACGCTGGACACCTCGGCACGCATCGTCGCGGTGTCCGAGTCGCGCGTCATCCTGGGCCGCGACGACACCGGCTACGCCCGCGGCATCCCGGCGGACGCGCCGCAGGGCAGCGACTGGCAGGCCTACCGCCCGCTCACCCCGGTGCGCGATCCCGTGACCCAGGCCCTGCTCGGCTACGAGGCCGAATATGAAGGCAATGTGCGGCTGGCACGCGGCGCGCAGGGTCCGGACGCGGTCTCGACCCTGCAGGTCACGCAGGCCAGGCAAGAGATGGGCGTCGGCACGCTGCTGATGCCGCAGCCTGCGCGCGAGGCCTTGCGCTACGTGCCGCACGCACCCGATGCGCAGCTCGACGGCCGCGTCGCCAAGGTCTATGGCGGAGTCGAGTTCGGTGGCGCCAGGCAGGTCGTGGTGCTCAACCTCGGCAGCCAGGCCGGGGTGGAACCGGGCCACGTGCTGGCCCTGTCGCGCGCCGGCGAAACCGTGACCGACAAGACCGACAGCAACCGGGCCATCCGGCTGCCGGACGAGCGCTACGGGCTGGCCTTCGTCTTCCGCGTGTTTCCCGGCGTCTCGTATGCGCTGGTCACCGACGCTTCCAACGTGATCGCGGTGGGCGACCGCGCCACCTCGCCGCGCTGAGCCGCTCTTGGTGACATCCCCGGCGGCGCCTGTCGGCGCCGCATCTCCTTGCCATGCCGGCGCCGGCGCGCCAGCCGCCTGTCGCGATGCCGACGACCTGAAGGCCTGGCTGCAGCTGGCTTGTGCCCCCGGCGTCGGCCCGGTCGCGGTGCGCCTGCTGCTGGCGGCGTTCGGCCTGCCGCGGCAGGTGCTGGCGCAGAGCGTGACGGCACTGTCCACCGTGGTCCCGGCCAGGCTGGCCCGCGCGGTGGTGGCCAGCCCGGCGACCGGGCTCGCGGCCCTGGTCGAACGCACGCTGGCGTGGCTCGGCACGCCCGGCAACCAGCTGGTGACGCTGGCCGATGACGCCTACCCGCGCCGCCTGTTCGATCTGCACGATCCGCCGCCGCTGCTATATATCAAAGGCGATCCCGCGCTGCTGGCGCGTCCGGCGGTCGCCATCGTCGGCGCGCGCAATGCCACCGAGCAGGGTAAGCGCGATGCGCAGGCGTTCGGGCGCGAGCTGTCCGAGGCGGGCCTGACGGTGATCTCCGGCCTGGCGCTGGGGATCGACGCCGCCGCCCATGCCGGCGGCCTGCTTGGCTGCGGCGGCACCGTCGCGATCACGGGGACGGGGGCCGACCGGGTCTATCCCGCCGACAACCTGGCCCTGGCCCATGAGGTCGCCCGGCGGGGCGCAGTGGTCACCGAATTCCCGCTGGGCATGCAGGGCCTGCCGGCCAACTTCCCGCGCCGCAACCGCATCATCGCGGCGCTGGCGCACGGGGTGCTGGTGGTGGAGGCCGCGGCGCGATCGGGCTCGCTGATCACCGCGCGGCTGGCCGCGGAACTCGGGCGCGAGGTGTTCGCGGTGCCGGGATCGATCCACGCGCCGCTGTCGCAGGGTTGCCATCTGCTGATTCGTCAGGGCGCCAAGCTGGTGGAGCGCACCGGGGACGTGCTCGAGGAAATCAACCTCGGGCCGGCCGCGCCGGTGCCTGGCCTGCCGCCGGCGCGGGCCGAGGCTTCGGACCAGTCTGAATTTGCCGATCCCGCCGACCCCCTGCTAGCCGCCCTCGGATACGATCCGGTTACGCTGGATGCGCTGTGCGAGCGCAGCGGCCAGCCCCCGGACGCCGCCGCGGCCCGCCTGCTGGAACTGGAACTGGCCGGGCATGCCGAGCGTCTACCGGGAAACCTGTTCCGACGCCTTGCGTGAAGGCCGCGCCGGGCAGCGCGCGCAATACCGATACAATCGCCGACTGTCCGTGTGTCGCGGGCACCTCATGTTTCCGATGCCATGACCGTTTACTTTCCTGAACGTGATGCCGGCGCCATCGCCGACTGCCTGGCGGCGCGGCCGCAGGGCCGCCTGGTGGCCTGCCTGTGCGCGCAGTGGTGCGGCACGTGCCGGGACTACCTGGTGGCGCTGACGGCGCTGGCCGCGCGCCATCCGGATGATTGCTTTGTCTGGATCGATATCGAGACCCATGCGGATGCGCTCGGCGATATCGATATCGAGAATTTCCCGACCGTGCTGGTGCAGCCGGCCGCGGGTGGCACGCCGCAGTTCTATGGCACCCTGCTGCCGCATATCGAGGTGCTCGAGCGCATGCTCACGCGTGGCGCGGCCATGCCGGCGCCCGCGGAGGACGTGCCGGAGGTGCTGGACTGGTTGCTTGGCGGGGGGCGCGGCGGCGCCTAGGCGGCGCGCGCGACGGCAGGCGAGACGCCATGAGGCTGGCTTGCACCGCCGTCGAAACCGCGCTTATTATTGGCGCCTCATAGCCCCCCGGCGTTCTGATTACTACGTTTGCAGTGCAATTAGCGGGTTGCCGGACGCAGCCCGCAAGGACCCTTCCCATGTCAAAAGCCCTCATCATCGCGGAAAAGCCGTCGGTCGCGGCGGATATCGCCCGTGCCCTCGGGGGGTTTACCAAGCACGACGAGTATTTCGAGAGCGACGACTACGTGCTGTCCTCCGCCGTCGGCCACCTGGTCGAGATCGCCGCGCCGGACGAATACGAGGTCAAGCGCGGCAAGTGGAGCTTCGCCAACCTGCCGGTGATCCCGCCCCACTTCGACCTGCGCCCGATCGCCAAGACCGAGTCGCGCCTGAAGGTGCTGAACCGGCTGATCAAGCGCAAGGACGTGACCGCGCTGATCAATGCCTGCGACGCGGGGCGTGAAGGGGAACTGATCTTTCGCCTGATCGCGCAGCAGGCCAAGGCCAAGCAGCCGATCCGGCGGCTGTGGCTGCAATCGATGACGCCGCAGGCCATCCGCGACGGCTTCGCCGCGCTGCGCGAAGACGAGGACATGCTGCCGCTGGCCGACGCCGCGCGCTGCCGCTCCGAGGCCGACTGGCTGGTCGGCATCAACGGCACGCGCGCGATGACCGCCTTCAACAGCAAGGGCGGCGGCTTCTTCCTGACCACCGTGGGCCGCGTGCAGACTCCGACGCTGTCGATCGTGGTCGAGCGCGAAGAGAAGATCAAGCACTTCGTCCCGCGCGACTACTGGGAAGTGCGTGCCGAGTTCATCGCGGCCGCGGGCCTGTACGAAGGCCGCTGGTTCGACCCCAAGTTCAAGAAGAGCGAATTCGATCCCGAGGCGCGCGAGTCGAGGCTGTGGAGCGAGGCCGAGGCCAAGAGCATCGTCGCGGCCTGCCGCGACAAGCCGGGCACCGTCACCGAGGAATCCAAGCCGTCAACGCAGCAGTCGCCGGCACTGTTCGACCTGACCACGCTGCAGCGCGAGGCCAACTCGCGCTTCGGCTTTTCGGCCAAGAACACGCTGGGCCTGGCGCAGGCGCTGTATGAAAAGCACAAGGTCCTGACCTACCCGCGTACCGACGCGCGCGCGCTGCCCGAGGACTACATGGACACGGTCAAGCAGACCATGGACATGCTTGCCGACAGCTCGCCCAACTACCTGCCGCACGCCAAGAAGATCCTGGCGCAGGGCTGGGTCAAGCCGAACAAGAAGATCTTCGACAATAGCAAGATCAGCGACCACTTCGCCATCATCCCGACGCTGCAGGCGCCCAAGAACCTGTCGGAGCCGGAGCAGAAGCTGTATGACCTGGTGGTGCGCCGCTTCCTGGCGGTGTTCTTCCCGGCCGCCGAGTTCCAGGTCACGACCCGCATCACGGAAGTTGCCGGCCACCATTTCAAGACCGAAGGCAAGGTGCTGGTCAACCCGGGCTGGCTGGTGATCTACGGCCGCGAGGCGCAGGGCGACAAGGATGCCGCCAACCTGGTGCCGGTGGCCAAGGACGAGAAGGTCAAGACCGACAAGGTCGAGAGCGTCGGCCTGACCACCAAGCCGCCCGCGCGCTACAACGAAGCCACGCTGCTGTCGGCGATGGAAGGCGCCGGCAAGCTGGTCGACGACGACGCGCTGCGCGAGGCCATGGCTGGCAAGGGCCTGGGCACGCCGGCCACGCGCGCGGCCATCATCGAAGGCCTGCTGACCGAGAAGTACCTGGTGCGTGAAGGCCGCGAGCTGATCCCGACCGCCAAGGCGTTCCAGCTGATGACGCTGCTGCGCGGCCTGGGCGTGCAGGAACTGACGCAGGCCGAACTGACCGGCGAGTGGGAGCACAAGCTCTCGCAGATCGAGCGCGGGCGCCTGAAGCGCGACGAGTTCATGCTCGAGATCGCGCAGATGACGCAGCAGATCGTCAAGCGCGCCAAGGAATACGATAGCGACACCATCCCGGGCGACTACGCCACGCTGGACACGCCGTGTCCGCAGTGCGGCGGACAGGTCAAGGAGAACTACCGCCGCTTTGCCTGCACCGCGTGCGAATTCTCGATCAGCAAGATCCCGGGCGGCCGCCAGTTCGAGATCGAAGAAGTCGAGGAACTGCTGCTGAAGAAGGAAATCGGTCCGCTGCAGGGCTTCCGCAGCAAGATGGGCCGTCCGTTCGCCGCCATCCTCAAGCTGGGCAAGGACGACGAAGGCCATTACAAGATGGAATTCGACTTCGGCCAGAATGACGACGACAACGACGGCGAGCCGGTCGACTTCAGCGGCCAGCAGCCGGTGGGAACGTGCCCGAAGTGCGGTGGCTCGGTGTTCGAGCACGGCATGAAATACGTCTGCGAGAACAGCACCACCAGCCCCAAGAGCTGCGACTTCACCACCGGCAAGATCATCCTGCAGCAGGAGATCAGCCGCGAGCAGATCGGCAAGCTGCTCAACGAAGGCAAGACCGACCTGCTGACCGGCTTCAAGTCGTCGCGCACCGGCCGCAACTTCAAGGCCTTCCTGGTCAAGCAGCCCGACGGCAAGATCGGCTTCGAGTTCGAGGCGCGCGAGCCCAAGGCGGGCGCCAAGACCGCGGCCAAGGCACCCGGCAAGGCGGCATCGCGTGGCACGGCCGAGGCCGAGGCCGAAGCGGCGCCGGCGACGAAGACGGCCGCCAAGACCGCGGCCAAGACGGTCGCGGCCAAGGCGCCGGCGAAAAAGGCCGCCGCCAAGAAGGCACCCGCCAAGACCGCCGCGGCGAAGAAGACGCGCGCCGCCGCGGCCGGCGAGTAAGCACCCCGCCCATGGCAGAACGCCCGGCATTGCCGGGCGTTCTGCTGTCTGCGCGCCGTAGCCGGGGCGCGCTGCCGCTCAGGTTCGCATGGCGTGGGCGCCCAGGCTGGCGACAGGCGGCGCGTCCTTGTCCCGCATCTGCCCTTCTTCCAGCAGGAAGTCGATAAAGGCGCGCACCTTGGTCGGCAGGAACTTGCGGCTGGGGTAGACCACGCTGACATCGCGCCGGGGCAACTGGTACTGCGGCAGCACGTGCACCAGACGGCCCGATTCGATATTGGGCCGCGCCAGGTAGGACGAAAGCATGGCCACGCCCATGTCGGCGAGGGCGGCCTGGTGCGCCAGTTCGGCGTTGCTGCACAGCAGCCCGGGGCGGATCGGCACGGTCACCTCGCCTTCGGGGCCCAGCAGCGTCCATTCGTGCTCGGCAATCGGCAGGCGCATGGCGATGCAGCGATGGTGGCTCAGCTCATGAGCATGGCGGATCGGGGCATGCGCCGCGACATAGCCGGGCGACGCGCAGAGGATCACCTCGGCCGAAATCAGCGGGCGCGCCACCAGGTGCGAGCCCAGTCCCAGGTCCGACAGCATCACCGCCACGTCGCGGCCTTCCTCGACGATATCGACATTGCGGTCCGACAGGATCACGTCGAACACCACCTCCGGATAAAGCTGCTGGAAGCGCGACAACAGCTGGGGCAGCAGGTGCAGGCCGAACATCACCGGCGTCACCAGGCGCAGCGTGCCGGACAGCGACTGGCTGCGGGCCGTGACCACGCTTTCGGCTTCCTCCACGTCTTCCAGGATCTGCTGGCAGCGCTGCAGGTAGGTCTCGCCGGCATCGGTCAGCGACAGGCTGCGCGTGGTCCGGTTGAGCAGGCGGGTGCCGAGGTGGCTTTCCAGGTCGGCCACGTAGCGCGTGACCACGGCGTTGGACATTTCCAGCTGCTGCGCTGCACGCGCGAAGCTGCCCAGCTCCACCACTTTGGAAAACACACGCATCGACTGCAAGCGATCCATGACATAGTCTCCCGGTTCTTTGCTGAATTCTTACGCAATCAGCTTATTTTATTGTTCGAATCAAAACTAAGCATTGTGGATCCTGATATTTATTGATATGAGGGAAATGCCTAATATCTAGCCATCGGATGCCGCATTGCAACATACCCTTCCCTGAAGGTGCCGGATCAGGCATCCACGCTACAAGGAAGTCCTGAATCATGAAAACCAACCGCTACGCCCTGATCGCTGTCGCCACCGTCGCTGCCGCCCTGTCCGCCGCGCCGGCCTTTGCCAAGAACGGCAAGTTCGATGTCTACACCGACGGCGCCAAGGTGGCCAGCTTCGACGTCTATGCCGACGGCGCCCGCGCCGGCAAGTTCGACCCGTACACGGACGGTGCCAGGGCTGGCAAGTTCGACGCCTTCACCGACGGCGCCCGCACCGGCAAGTTCGACACTTTCGCGGAAGGCGCGAAGTACGACACCACGACCGATCGCGCGCCGCTCTGAGCCGGCACGGTCCAGCGCTTGAACCTGGTCTCCACAGGTCTTTAGGAGAGCGCCCCGCGTCTCTCCCGCTTTATTGGAGAAGAAGCCCGCACCGGTCCCGGTGCGGGCTTCTTTGTTTCTGGCGCCGGCAGATCCGGCCCGGACTGTGGTCGATTATGCCAGACACCGCAACGCAACGACGTCTGGTGGATACGCGGCGGTGGCGGCGCCCAAAGAAAAACGGGCCATGACGGCCCGTTTTGCTGACCACGCTACGACTCAATCGTCGTAGTGGTGGCGGTGATGGTGCTTGTGCTTCTTGCGCTTGTAATGGCTCTTGCTGTAGTAGCCGCGATCGTCGTCGTACGAGTTGTTACGCGAGATGTTGCCGCCCAGCGCCGCGCCCGCGCCGCCACCCAGGCCGGCGCCGATGAGGCCGCCGGTGCGTCCGCCCATGGCGTTGCCGGCAGCGGTGCCGGCACCACCGCCAAGCGCGCCGCCGATGATGGCGCCGGTGCGCTCGCGGCGGTTGGACGTGACCGCGCCACCGGCGCCGCCACCCACCGCACCGCCGATCACGGCGCCGGTGCTGCCGCCCAGCGCGCCGCCGACCGCGGCGCCGGCGACACCGCCGAGCGCGCCGCCGAGGGCATTGTTCATGTCGCCCGCGACGGCCGGCAGCGCACAGGCCGCCAGGGCAAGGGCAACGGTCAGGTTGCGAACGGAATGGCGAGTCATATGTTTTTTCCTCGAATTGCCATGATGTGTCGCAAGTGTAGATAAGGTGCCGCAGCCTTGCTGTAACCACCTGTAAAGCCCTGTAACCCCCTGCAGAAACGGTATCGGGCCATTACAACGGCGCGGTGAAAATACAACACTTAATAAAAAGACAGGCGACCATGTGATCGCCTGTCTGCATTGTCCGCCGCTTGCGCTTGCTGCGAGATAGTTAGCGTGCCGTCAGCAGCACTTGCCCTGCCCGCCGCCGTAGCGCGCTTCCTGGCGCTCGCGGAAGAACTCTTCGTAGCTCATTGGCGCGCGCTCGGGGTGCGTGCTTTCCATGTGGGCCACGTAGGTCTGGTAGTCGGGCAGCCCGACCATCAGGCGCAGCGACTGGCCGAGGTACCGGCCCATGGTGCCAAGTTGTTCCAGCATGGCGGCTCCTTGTCGAGGTCAGCGTCAGGACTGGGCCGAGGCGGCGCCCGGCAACGGCTCGAACGGCGTTTCCTTGTCGGTCGGGCGGTTCACGGCGCGCGCCTGCAGCGCGGTCTTGAAGCCGTAGCACACGATCGACAGCACCACCACCATGAACAGCGCGCACAGGCCGGCATCCAGGTAATCGTTGAAGACGATGCGGTGCATCTGCTCCATCGACTTGGCCGGTGCCAGCACCTTGCCTTCGGCGATGGCGGCGCTGAACTTGGCGGCGTGGGTCAGGAAGCTGACCTTGGGGTCGGCATGGAACAGCTTCTGCCAGCCGGCGGTCAGCGTGCAGATCAGCAGCCAGACGGTCGGCACCAGCGTGACCCAGGCGTACTGGCCGCGCTTCATCTTGACCAGCACGCAGGTGCCCAGCACCAGTGCCACCGCGGCCAGCATCTGGTTGGAGATGCCGAACAGCGGCCACAGCGTATTGATGCCGCCGAGTGGATCGACCACGCCCTGGTACAGGAAGTAGCCCCAGGCCGCCACCGTCAGCGCGGTGGCGATCAGGTTGGCCGGCAGCGAGTCGGTGCGCTTCATCGACGGCACGAAGCTGCCCAGCAGGTCCTGCAGCATGAAGCGGCCGGCCCGGGTGCCCGCGTCGACGGCGGTCAGGATGAAGAGCGCTTCGAACAGGATGGCGAAGTGGTACCAGAACGCCATCATGGCCTGGCCGCCCACCACCTGGTGCAGGATGTGGGCGATGCCAACGGCCAGCGTCGGCGCACCGCCGGCGCGCGAGATGATGGTGTTCTCGCCGACGTCCTTGGCGGTCTGCACCAGCACGTCCGGCGTGATCACGAAGCCCCAGGTCGAGACCGCCTGTGCCACCGCCTCGGGGGTGGTGCCGATCACCGCGGCCGGGCTGTTCATGGCGAAGTACACGCCCGGCTCGATCACCGCGGCGGCCACCAGCGCCATGATGGCGACGAAGGACTCGGCCAGCATCGCGCCGTAGCCGATGAAGCGCGCGTGGGTTTCGTTCTCCAGCAGCTTGGGCGTGGTGCCCGACGAGATCAGTGCGTGGAAGCCCGACACCGCGCCGCAGGCAATGGTGATGAACAGGAACGGGAACAGGTTCCCCGACCACACCGGCCCGCCGCCCGCGGCGAACTGCGTGAAGGCCGGCATCTTCAGCTCCGGCGCGACGATCAGGATGCCGACGGCCAGCGCGATGATGGTGCCGATCTTCAGGAAGGTCGACAGGTAGTCGCGCGGGGCCAGCAGCAGCCACACCGGCAGCACCGCGGCGATGAACCCGTAGATGATCAGCATCCAGGTCAGCGCCTTGCCGCCGTAGGTGAACAGCGGCGCCAGCGTCGCGCTTTCATGCACGTACTGGCCGCCGATGATGGCCAGCATCAGCAGCACGAAACCGATCACCGAGACTTCGCCGATGCGGCCCGGGCGGATGTAGCGGGTGTAGATGCCCATGAAGATGGCGATGGGGATGGTCACCGCCACGGTGAAGGTGCCCCACGGCGAGTCCGCCAGCGCCTTCACCACGATCAGTGCCAGCACCGCCAGGATGATGATCATGATCATGAAGCAGCCGAACAGCGCGATCATGCCCGGCACCGTGCCCATCTCGGACTTGACCAGGTCGCCCAGTGAGCGGCCGTCGCGGCGCGTCGAGATGAACAGCACCATGAAGTCCTGCACCGCGCCGGCGAACACCACGCCGGCCAGCAGCCACAGCATGCCCGGCATGTAGCCCATCTGCGCGGCCAGCACCGGGCCCACCAGCGGGCCCGCGCCGGCGATCGCGGCAAAGTGGTGGCCGAACAGCACCGCCTTGTTGGTCGGCACATAGTCCAGGCCATCGTTATGGCGCCACGCGGGCGTCATGCGCTTGGGATCGAGCTGCATCACCTTGTCGGCGATGAAGCGGCTGTAGTACCGATAGGCGATCAGGTAGATGCAGAGCGCGGCCACCACGATCCACAGCGCGCTGACGGCCTCGCCGCGCGCGAGCGCGACGGTGCCGAAGGCAAACGCGCCAAGGATGGCGACGGCCAGCCACACCAGGTGTTCTCCGATGCGATTCATTTTGAAGGGTCTCCTCAGACCGGGATTTGGAAAGCCTGCGGCGGCGAAGGACTGGCAACTGGCAACGGGCGGGGCGGCGGCGGGCGCCTGGGCGGGCAGCTTGGCAATCCGGCGGCGAGGGGTATCCGGGCTGCTGGAATCGAGGTTGCTGCGCGCCCGGTTCGTGTCGTTTCCGGATCTCGTCTTGCAGGCAGGCGATGCACCAACCGGGTAGGCGGTGCACCAACTGCGTGGACCCGCGCCGCATGTTGGGGCGGCTTGCGCGTCCGGCGTGTAGTATTGACAGCCGCCAAACCCGGCACAAGCGCGTAACTACGCAGCACTTCTGCGTAGTACTACGCAAGTCGACGGTGGCATGCCGCCTGCGCGGCATCGGTGTTTACCCCCGTTCCCCCGGTCTTGTATGAAACTCCGCCAGAAAATCCTGTTGCTCGCCGTGGCGCCGCTCGCGCTGGCGATGCTCGGCATCGCGCTGGCGGTGCGCTTCCAGGCCACCCAGCTCGCGCAACATGAACGCGCGCTGGTCGAGGCCGCCTACCTGCAGAGCAAGGAGACCGAGCTGCGCCACTACGTCGAGCTGGCGCAGAGCGCGATCGCGCCGCTGGTGCGCTCGGGGCGCAAGGACGCCGCCACGCGCCAGGCGGCGATGGAAGCGCTGGCGCGGCTCGACTACGGTCCCGACGGCTACTTCTTCCTGTACGACCTGCAGGGCCGCAACCTGATGCACCCGCGCCAGCCCGAGCTGGTCGGCCAGGACTTGTGGACGCTGCGCGACCCGCAGGGCGCGCCCACCATCCAGCAACTGATCGCGGCGGCCAAGGGCGGCGGCGGCGCGGTGCGCTACCAGTGGCGCAAGCCGTCGTCGCAGCAGCTGGCGCCCAAGCTGGGCTACGTGGTGGCGGTGCCCGAATGGGGCTGGATGCTCGGCACCGGCATCTACCTGGATGACGTCGAAAGCACGCTGCGCCAGCTCGACGCGCGCGCCGAGACCGATATCCGCGAGACCATGGCGTGGATCGGCGTGATCGCCGGCATCAGCATCCTGCTGGTGGCGGCCAGCGGCCTGGCGCTCAACGTCAGCGAACATCGCGAGGCTGACGCCAAGCTGCGCCAGCTGGCGCAGCGCGTGGTGCAGTCGCAGGAAGAAGAGCGCGCGCGGCTGTCGCGCGAACTGCACGACGGCATCAGCCAGCTGCTGGTCTCGGTCAAGCTGGTGCTGGAAACCGCCGCCAACCGGCTGCGCCTGGCCCCGGCCGAAGGCGCGGCGGTGGCGCCGGTGCTGGGCATGGCGCTGAACCGGCTCGATACCGTCTTCAATGAAGTGCGTCGCGTGGCGCGCAACCTGCGCCCGGCGCTGCTCGACGACCTCGGCCTGTTCGCCGCGCTCCAGCACCTGGCGCGCGAGATGCAGGGCGGCAGCGGCCTCCAGATCGTGGTGACGCAAAGCGGCACCCCGCGCGAACTGCCCGACGAGCAGGCCACGGCGCTGTTCCGCATTGCCCAGGAAGCGCTGACCAACGTCGAGCGCCATGCCGGCGCGCGGCGCGTTGCCGTATCACTCGCCTTCGATGCCGATGCCACGCGCCTGGCGGTGCGCGACGACGGCCACGGCTTCGACGTTGCGCGCATGCAGGCCGACCCGCAGCGCGGCATCGGCCTGCGCAACCTGCGTGAGCGCATCGCCGCGCTGTGCGGGCAGTTCGATATCGTTTCCGGCCCGGGCGGCACCCGCATCATCGCCTCGCTGCCGCTGGCCAGCCCGGCGCCCGCCGCGCGCGCTGCCATTACCGCAGGACCCTCGCAGTCATGATCCAGTTTCTTGCCGAAGATAGCGCAGACCACGAAGCGCCCGCGCGCGTGCTGCTGATCGACGACCACGCGCTGGTGCGCGACGGCATGCGCATGCACCTGGCGCTGCAGCCCGGCCTGCGCGTGGTGGGCGAAGCCGACGACGGCGAAGCCGCGCTGGCGTGGCTGGACCGCGCCGGCGTGGCCGAGATACCGGACCTGGTGATCACCGATATCGGCATGCGCGGCATGGGCGGGATTGCGCTGGCGGCGGCGCTGCACGACCGCTATCCGGAACTTGCCGTGCTGATCGTGTCGATGCACGACAACCTGGAGTACGTGCGCCAGGCGGTGCGTGCCGGCGCGCGCGGCTATGTGCTCAAGGACGCCCCGGCCGACGAACTGATCGCGGCGATCCGCGCGGTGCTGGCCGGGCGCGTGTTCTACAGCGCCCGCATCGCGCGCGGCATCGCCGAGCAAAGCCCGGCGGCCGGCCCGCTCGACGCGCTCACGCCGCGCGAGCGCGATATCCTGCGCGGCATCGGCCGCGGCCTCGCCAACAAGGAGATCGCGGCGCAGCTTGGGGTGTCGGTGCGCACCGTCGAGACGCACCGGCTGAACCTGAAGCGCAAGCTGGGGATCGAGGGGCGGGCCGGGCTGGTGAAGTATGCGGTGGAGACGCTGGGGGACAGCGAGGGCGGGTGAATGACGCCCACGACGCAAACGAAAAGAGCGGTTTTGGGTGAGGCAAGGTGTTCTCCCTCTCCCCTCATGGGGAGAGGGGAGCAAACCGGCGCGATCCAGGCTGCTTCTGGTAGCAGACCCCGAGGATCATCCCTCCAGCCGCTTGCCCAGCGCGGCGCGCGTTTCCACCAGCGCCTGCGGCAGGTGCTGCCGCAGCTTGCTGAACAGCTCGTCATGCAGCGCCAACTCCTGCTGCCACGCGTCGCGCTCGATCGAGGTCACCTGCTCGAACTGCTCCGGCGAGAACTCGACGCCGTTCCAGTTCAGGTCCTGGTAACGCGGCGAGGTGCCGAACACGTGCTCGGCGCCCTGCCCCTTGCCTTCCACCCGGTCGATCATCCACGACAGCACGCGCATGTTCTCGCCGAAGCCCGGCCACACGAAGTTGCCGTCGGCGTCCTTGCGGAACCAGTTGACGCAGTAGATCTTCGGCAGCCTGGCGCCCGCGGCCTCGAGCGTCTTGCCCAGTTCGAGCCAGTGGCCGAAATAGTCGCTCATGTTGTAGCCGCAGAACGGCAGCATCGCGAACGGGTCGCGGCGCACCACGCCTTGCTGGCCGGCGGCCGCGGCGGTGGTTTCCGAGCCCATGGTGGCCGCCATGTAGACACCCTCGGTCCAGTTGCGCGCCTCGGTCACCAGCGGCACCGTGGTCGAGCGGCGGCCGCCGAAGATAAACGCATCGATGGGTACGCCGGCCGGGTTGTCCCAGTTGTCGTCGATCGACGGGCACTGCGACGCGGGCGCGGTGAAGCGCGCGTTCGGGTGCGCGGCCTTGGCTCCGGTGGCCTTCGCAATCTCGGGGGTCCAGTCCTTGCCCTGCCAGTCGATCAGGTGCGCGGGCGCTTCCTTGGTCATGCCTTCCCACCACACGTCGCCGTCGTCGGTCAGCGCCACGTTGGTGAAGATGACGTTTTCCTTGAGCGTCGCCATCGCGTTGTAGTTGGTCTTCTCGCTGGTGCCCGGCGCCACGCCGAAGTAGCCGGCTTCCGGGTTGATCGCGTACAGGCGGCCGTCCTTGCCCGGCTTGATCCAGGCGATGTCGTCGCCGATGGTGGTGACCTTCCAGCCCTCGAAGCCCTTGGGCGGGATCAGCATGGCGAAGTTGGTCTTGCCGCAGGCCGACGGGAAGGCGGCGGCGACATGGTATTTCCTGCCCTCGGGCGAGGTCACGCCGAGGACCAGCATGTGCTCGGCGAGCCAGCCTTCGTCGCGGCCCATGGTCGAGGCGATCCGCAGCGCGAAGCACTTCTTGCCGAGCAGCGCATTGCCGCCATAGCCCGAGCCAAACGACCAGATCTCGCGCGTTTCCGGGAAATGGACGATGTACTTGGTGGGATTGCACGGCCACGCCACGTCTTGCTCGCCGGCGGCCAGCGGCTTGCCCACGGTGTGCACGCACGGCACGAAGGCGCCGTTGCTGCCCAGCACCTCGTACACGGCCTTGCCCATGCGGGTCATGATGCGCATGTTGACCGCAACGTACGGCGAATCCGACAGTTCCACGCCGATATGGGCAATCGGCGAACCCAGCGGCCCCATCGAGAACGGCACCACGTACAGGGTGCGGCCGCGCATGCAGCCGTCGAACAGGCCGGCCAGGGTCTGGCGCATCTCGGCCGGCGGGGTCCAGTTGTTGGTCGGGCCGGCATCTTCCTGCTGCTCGGAGCAGATGAAGGTACGGTCTTCGACACGGGCCACGTCCGACGGGTCCGACAGTGCCAGGAAGGAGTTCTTGCGCTTGGCCGGGTTCAGCCGCTTCAGGGTGCCGGCGGCGACCATCTGCTCGCACAGGCGGTCATATTCTTCCTGCGAGCCATCACACCAGTAGATATTGTCGGGCTTGGTCAGCGCGGCGATTTCCGCGACCCAGGCGATCAGCTTGGGGTGCTTGACCCAGGCCGGCGCATTGACGGGTGCCGTACCTTGCATCGTGGGGTGGTTCATACTGCAACTCCAGGTTTGTAAAGGGAAGGAAGGGAAGGAATCCGTACCAAGCCTGGCCGGCGGGGCGTGATGCGCGCCGGGCGCCGTAGCCGCCACTGCCGCTGGCCATCGCAGGCGCCGCATCGGGAGCGTCACATCCCGTTACAACTCCGCGGCGGCCCGGTTTGCGCAAAAGGTCGCGGCGTTCGCCACGGCTGCGCTACAGTGGCGCTTCGCCCGCGCAGGGTGGCCTGCAGATGCCGGCCGGGCTTTGTCCGGAGGCAGCCGCGTGACGGGAGCAACGCTCGACCGACGATCTGCGGCGGCACCGGAGCAGGCAAGGATACCACTGGCGCACCCCCCTGTTTTTTGCTGCGCAACAATTGCCGGCGGCGCCCGGCGCGGGATTTGCACCGCGCGGCGGCAGGGCTGTGGCACGCCGGTGCAGGCCTTGCAAACGTTTCACAACAATACTGTTGGCCGGCGCACGCCTCAGTGGGCGCGCGCACCAACTGGCACAACGTCCCGAAGATAACCAGGGTTGCCGATGAAGATTGCCGTACTCGACGATTACCAGGATGCCGTGCGCAAGCTGCCTTGCTTCAGCCTGCTCGAGGGGCATGACGTCAAGGTGTTCAACAACACCGTCAAGGGCGTGGGCCAGCTGGCGGCGCGCCTGTCGGACGTGGAAGCCGTGGTGCTGATCCGCGAACGCACCCGCATCACGCGCCAATTGCTGGAAAAACTGCCGAAACTGAAGCTGATCAGCCAGACCGGCAGGGTCGGCGCGGGGCCCGGCAGCCACATCGACCTGGATGCCGCCACCGACCGCGGCGTGGCAGTGCTGGAGGGCGTGGGCTCGCCGGTGGCGCCGGCCGAGCTGACCTGGGCGCTGATCATGGCCGCCCAGCGCCGTATTCCGCAGTACGTGGCCAGCCTGAAGCATGGGGCGTGGCAGCAGTCGGGCCTGAAATCGACCACCATGCCGCCCAATTTCGGCCTGGGCCAAATGCTGCGCGGCCAGACCCTGGGGATCTGGGGCTACGGCAAGATCGGCCGGCTGCTGGCCGGCTATGGCCGCGCCTTCGGCATGAAGGTGCTGGTCTGGGGCCGCGAGGCGTCGCTGGAAGGCGCGCGCGCCGACGGCCTGGACGTGGCGGCATCCAAGGAGCAATTGTTCGCCGACAGCGATGTGCTGTCGCTGCACCTGCGCCTGAACGACGACACCCGCGGCATCGTCAAGCAGGCCGACCTGACCGCGATGAAGCCGACCGCCCTGTTCGTCAATACCAGCCGCGCCGAACTGCTCGAAGAGAACGCCCTGGTCACCGCGCTGAACCGCGGCCGCCCGGGCATGGCAGCGGTCGACGTCTTTGAATCCGAGCCGATCCTGCAGGGCCACGCGCTGTTGCGCATGGAAAACTGCATCTGCACGCCGCACCTGGGCTACGTCGAGCGTGACAGCTACGAGCTGTATTTCCGCACCGCCTTCCAGAACATCCTGGACGTGCTGGGCGGCAAGCATGACTGCATCGTCAACCCGAAGGCGCTGGCGCCGGTGCTGACGCGCTGAGGCTTTTCGTCCCCTGCCGGTTTGCTCCCCTCTCCCGCGCGCGGGCGAGGGGCAGGGGTGAGGGCAGGCGCTGGCATACCGACATGCGTTACTCCGTTGACGCTCCGGCCCTCACCCCCCCTCTCCCACTTCGCGGGAGAGGGGGCCCTGTTCGCATGGTGTTGGCTGCGGCGGGCGTCATCTCCCCGCGAACGCGAATTTCCCGGAGCCGCTACACTCGGGACTTCCCTTACCGCCCGGCCCGCCACGGCCCGCGGCAGCCCGGACAACCCCAAGGCGCGCTGCGCCCCCTTCAAATTCCCAAGGCCGGCATGGACCCCAGGCTCGTGACGCTCTGCGTCGGCAATTTCGTCATCGGCACCGGTGCCATGATCGTGACCGGCATGTTGAACGACATTGCCGGCGATTTCGGGCTGGGCGCTGCCAGTGCCGGGCAGCTGATCGCGGTGTTCGCGCTGGCCACCTGCGTGGGCGCGCCGCTGTTCGCCACGCTGGGCTCGCGCATCGACCGCCGCCTGCTGCTGGCGGGTTCGCTGCTGGTCTATGGAGTGATGCACCTGGCCGCGGCGCTGGCACCGGGCTTTGCCGCGCTGATGGCGATCCGGTTCGTGACCGCGATCGGGGCCGCCATCTATACGCCGCAGACCGCGGCCACGCTGCCGCTCTTGGTCAATGCGCAGACCCGCGGGCGCGCCATCAGCTTCGTGTTCCTGGGCTGGAGCATTGCCAGCGTGGTGGGCGTGCCGCTGGGGACGTGGATTGCCAGCACGCTGGGCTGGCGCGTCAGCATGGCGCTGGTCGGGGTGATGGCGCTGCTGGCGGCGGCGGGGGTGTGGCGCGCGCTGCCGCGCGGGCTGATGGTGCCGCCGGCCGGGCGCGAGGCCTGGGGCGCGGTGCTGCGCCACAAGCCGGTGATGCTGGTGGTGCTGACCACCATGATCTCGTCGGCAGGCATGTTTACGCTGTTTACGTATATCGCGCCGCTGATGCGCGACGTCTATGGCATCAGCGGCGGCGCGCTCAGCCTGATGTTCCTGGCCTACGGTGCCTGCGGGGTGTTCGGCAACGCCATGGCGGCTGCACGGATGGACCGGGTCACGCCCAGCCGGATCGTGCAGGTGACCTTGCTGACGTCGATCACGGCGATGGTGCTGTGGCCGCTGGCCGGGCTCGGCAGCGTGGCGCTGGTGGCGCTGTTCATGCTGTGGGGCGTGGGCGGCTTTGCCACCAACAGCGCCCAGCAGGCGCGGCTGGTGCTGCTGGCGCCGGAGCGGGCCTCGGTGTCGATCTCGCTGAACTCCTCGTCGATCTACCTGGGCCAGGCCGCCGGCGCCATGGCCGGCGCGGCGATCTATACCGTGGCGGGTCCCGATACCCTGCACTGGGGCGCGGCGGCGCTGATGCTGGCGGCGCTGGCGGTGTCGCAGCGGGCGCGCCTGCTGGGCTGCCGCTGGCAGCCTGCGCAAGCGGCCCGGCAGCTCTGATTCCGCTCTGAAACGGGCGCCGGAGACCCCGGCCGGCGCCTTGTGAGGAACCGCACCAAGCACTTATCCACAGCCTTATCCGCCCCGTTATCCTCAGGGATATCCGCAGCTTATCCACATCCCTTTCCACAACCACGAAGCGGGGGCGCACGTGAGCGATTCGAGACCTCGGCCTGGCCTGGCGCGCGTGCTGGCGGTCAGCCTGGGCAAGGCCATCCCGCTGGTGGTGGCGGGCGCGGGCACCGAGGCGGTGGTGCTGTCGGGCATCCGCAAGCATCCGGTCAGCACGCTGCTGCACCCGCTGCGGGTCCAGGTGCAGCAGCTGGGCCTGGCGGGCGACGAGCAGGGCGACCTGACCGTGCACGGCGGCCTGGACAAGGCGGTCTACGCTTACCCGTCGGAGCACTACGCCTGGTGGAATGCCCGCCGCCGCGCCTGCGCCCAGCCTGACTCCGGGCCGCCGCTGCCCTACGGCGCGATGGGGGAAAACCTGACGCTGGAGGGTTTGCTGGAGTCCGCGCTATGGATCGGCGACCTGGTGCGGGTGGGCACCGCCCTGCTGCGGGTGGAAGCCCCGCGCCAGCCCTGCTACAAGTTCAATGCCGCGCTGGGGTACCGCCATGCGGTGCGCGACATGGTGCAGAGCGGCTACTCCGGGGTCTATCTCAGCGTGGTGCTGAAGGGCGAAGTGCGCGCCGGCGATGCCGTGGTTGTGCAGGCCGGACCACGGGAATTGTCGGTCGACAGCGTAAATCAGTGGCGCCGCGATGGCCGGCGGCAGCTTTTCTGATAATGTTTGTCTAACCATACAAGCGCCCCGCTACACACATCACCGGCCTCCCCTGTGGCCCGGGCGGCGTTTGCCGGCGCCGGGCATTACCAGACCCTTGCACCTCTGTAACGGACTGTAATACGCGGCGCTGGCTCCGGCGGGCGAAGCGCGGTACTAGTAGAGTCTTTGCGCGACACGCACCGGCAGCAATCTGTACAAGACATGCCGGGCGGTACACGGGGAGTGGCGCTGAAGACGCGGGGCAGAGGGTCCACACAATATGAAATCTGACAGGATCGACCAGCCCAAGGGCTTTGTCGACAGCAACTGGAGGGCGGCCGCCGGGACCGGTCGCGGCCGCGTGTCGCCGTGGCTGGCGGTGGTGATCGTGCTGGCGGTCGCCGGCCTGGGCTGGTTCGCGTGGCGCACCTGGCTGGCGCCAAAGCCGGCGCCCAAGCCGCCTGCGGCGGCGGTGGTGTCGACCGCGCCGGTGCAGCAGGGCGACGTGCCGCTGCAGGTCTCGGCCAACGGCAATGTCACGGCGCTGTCCACGGTGGAGGTGCGGCCGCAGGTGTCCAGCACCGTGCGCACCGTCCATATCAAGGAAGGCCAGACCGTCAAGCCCGGCGACCTGCTGTTCTCGCTCGATACCCGCATGGACGAGGCCAACCTGGCCAAGGCCCAGGCGCAGTTGCTGCGCGACCAGGCCGACCTGGCCGATGCGCGCCGCACGCTGGCGCGCAGCCAGGAGCTGCTGCAGCGCAATTTCATCTCGAAGAGCGCCGTCGATACCGCGCAGGCCAAGGTGGATGGTTTCGCCGCCACCGTGCGCGCCGACCAGGCCGCGATCGAGGCCAGCCGCGTCGCGGTCAGCTACGGCGCGATCCGCGCCACCATCAGCGGCCGCACCGGCGTGATCAACGCCTTCCCGGGCTCGCTGGTGCTGCCCAACAGCACCCAGCCGATGGTGACGATTGCCCAGGTGCAGCCGATCGCCGTTACCTTCAGCCTGCCCGAACGCCAGCTGGCGGCACTGCGCGAGGCGCTGCGCGCCGGCCCGGTGGAGGTCACGGCGCAACCCAACGACGGCAACCAGGCGCCGGTGACCGGCCGCATCAGCTTCGTCGACAACACGGTCGACCCGCAGTACGGCACCATCCGCGTCAAGGCCCAGTTCGACAATGAAGAACAGCGGCTGTGGCCAGGCACCTATGCCACCGTCAGCGCCGTGGTGCAGACGCTGAAAGACGCGCTCTCGGTGCCGCCGCAGGCGGTGGTGACCGGCCCCGAGGGCCGTTTCGTCTATGTGGTGCAGCCCGACAGCAAGGTGGCGCGCGTGCCGGTGCGGGTGGTGACCACCACCGCCGCCGCGGCCGTGGTCGAGGGCGTGCAGCCCGGCGCCCGCGTGGTGGTGGAAGGCACGCAGAACCTGCGCCCCGGCGCACTGGTGCGCGAGGCGGCGCGCGGCGCCTCGCCCGCGTCGGCCGCTGCCGCCACCCGCCCTGCCAGCGCGGGGCACTGAGCCATGACGCTCTCGGAACTCTGCATCCGCCGTCCGGTGATGACGGTACTGCTGTGCCTGGCGGTGGTGGTCACCGGCATCGTGCTGTATCCGACCATTCCCATTGCGGCGCTGCCCAGCTTCAACTCGCCGGTGATCCAGGTCACCGCGACCCTGCCCGGCGCCAGCCCCGAGACCATGGCCGCGTCGGTGGCCACCCAGCTCGAGAAGCAATTTGCGACGATTCCGGGCGTGTCGGTGATCAGCTCGTCGAACACGCTCGGCAATTCCAGCATCACCATCGAATTCAACAGCGACCGCGATATCGACGACGCGGCCGTCGACGTGCAGGCGGCGCTGTTCCGCGCGCAGCGCTCGCTGCCGATCGAGATGACGACGCCGCCGTCGTACCGCAAGGTCAACCCGGCCGACGCGCCGGTGCTGCTGCTGGCGATCAACTCGCCGGCGATGAGCCTGGCCGACCTGAATGCCTTCGGCGACAACCTGATCTCGCCGACGCTGGCGACACTGCCGGGCGTGGCGCAGGTGCAGATCTTCGGCCAGAAGCGCTTTGCGGTGCGCGTGCGCGCCCACCCGGATGCACTGGCCGCGCGCGGACTCACGCTCGATGAACTCGCCACCGCGCTGAACCGGGCCAACGCCAACACGCCGGTGGGCACGCTCGACAGCGCGCGCCAGACCCTGACGATCCAGGCCAACCGGCAGCTGGCCAGTGCCGACGCCTTCCGCAATATCATCGTCGCCAGCCAGCCCAACGGCGCGCTGGTGCGGCTGTCCGACGTGGCCGAGGTCGAGGGCAGCGTCGAGACCATCAAGACCGGCAGCTGGCTCAACAACGAGCGCTCGATCGTGCTGGCGGTGCTGCGCCAGCCGGACGCCAACACTGTCGCCGTGGTCGACGCGATCCACGCCGCCCTGCCCCGGCTGATCCAGCAGATGCCGGGCTCGATCAACGTGGCGGTGGTCAACGACCGCTCGCGCTCGATCCGCGAATCGATCCACGACGTGCAGTTCACGCTGGCGCTGACGGTGGCGCTGGTGGTGATGGTGATCTTCCTGTTCCTGCGCCGCGCCGCGGCCACGCTGATCCCGACGGTGTCGCTGCCGATCTCGCTGATCGGCACGGTGGCGCTGATGAAGGCGTTCGGCTACAGCCTGGACAATGTCTCGCTGCTGGCGATCACGCTGGCGGTGGGGCTGGTGGTCGACGATGCCATCGTCATGCTCGAGAACATCGTGCGCCATATCGAGGACGGCGTGGCGCCGCTGAAGGCCGCGCTGGTGGGATCGCGCGAGATGGGCTTCACCATCCTGTCGATCTCGATCTCTCTGGTGGCGGTGTTCATCCCGATCTTCTTCATGCCGGGGGTGATCGGGCTGCTGTTCCACGAATTCGCAGCGGTGGTATCGCTGTCGATCCTGGTGTCGGCGCTGGTGTCGCTGACGCTGATCCCGATGCTGTGCGCGCGCTTCCTGTCGGCCGAGAACGTGCCGGTCGATGAGTCGCACCACGCCTATGGCGACCATCCGACGGGACAGCCGCCGCAGCCCGCCGTGGCGCAGAAGCAGACCCTGGGCATGCGCTCGACGCAGTGGTTCGAGAACCTGTTCGAATACACGCTGCACCGCTATGCGCGCGGGCTGGACTGGTGCCTGGCGCACCGGCGCACCGTGCTGGTGGCTGCCGGCCTGACCTTCGTGCTGACCGCGGTGCTGTTCGTGGCCATCCCCAAGGGCTTCTTCCCGGAAGAGGATATCGGCCAGATCCGCGTCAACGCCGAAGGACCGCAGGATATTTCGTTCGACGCGATGTCGGAACGCCTGCGCGACGCGGCCGAGCGCATGCGCGCCAACCCGGCGGTCAAGAGCATCGTGGTGGCCATCGGCGGCGGCCCGTCGCCGGCCATCAATACCGGCCGCATGTTCGTGGAACTGAAGCCGCGCGGCGAGCGCGCCGCCATGCCCAAGGTGATCGAGTCATTGCGGCGCGATGTGTCCGGCGTGCCGGGCCTGGCAGTGTATTTTGCGCCGGTGCAGAACCTGCAGCTGGGCGGGCGCCAGAGCAAGAGCCGCTACCAGTACACGCTGCAGAGCGTGAAGGCGGGGCAGTTGCAGGACTACTCCGACCAGCTGATGGCGAAGATGCGCGCCGACACCCTGTTCCGCGATGTCACCAGCGACTCGCAGCAGTCCGGGCTGGAGGCGCACCTGACCATCGACCGCGACAAGGCCAATGCGCTGGGCGTGCAGATGCAGGACGTGCGCACCGCGCTCTATTCGGCCTTCGGCGAGCGGCAGGTGTCGACCATCTACACGCCGATCGACAACTACTACGTGATCCTGCAGGCGGCCGATGTCGACCGCACCGACGAAAGCGCGTTCTCCAAGCTCTATGTGCGCAGCAAGACCGGGCAGATGGTGCCGGTGTCGGCCTTCGCCACCACCGAGCGCCGGGTCGGGCCGATCGCGGTCAACCACCAGGGGCAGCTGCCGTCGGTGACGGTGTCGTTCAACCTGGCCCCGGGCGCGGCGCTGGGCGACGCCTCGGCGCGCATCGACCGCTACCGGCAGGAGATCGCGATGCCGACCTCGATTTTCACCAGCTGGGGTGGCGACGCGGCGGTGTTCCAGTCGTCGCAGGCGACCCAGATCGTGCTGCTGGTGGCGGCGATCGCGGTGATCTACACCCTGCTGGGGGTGCTGTACGAAAGCTACATCCACCCGCTCACCATCCTGGCGGGCCTGCCGTCGGCGGCGGTGGGGGCGTTGCTGACGCTGTTTATCTTCAACGTCGAGCTGTCGCTGATCGCGGTGATCGGCGTGCTGATGCTGATCGGCATCGTCAAGAAGAACGCGATCATGATGATCGACTTCGCGCTGGCGGCGCAGCGCGAGCAGGGCATGACCCCGGCCCGCGCGATCCGGCAGGCCTGCCTGCTGCGCTTCCGGCCGATCATGATGACCACCTTCGCCGCGGTGATGGGCGCGCTGCCGCTGGCGCTGGGCCTGGGCGCCGGCGCCGAGCTGCGCCAGCCGCTGGGCCTGGCGGTGGTCGGCGGCCTGCTGTTCTCGCAGGTGATCACGCTGTTCATCACGCCGGTGATCTATCTGGCGCTGGACCGGTTCTCGGGCACCGGGCCGCTGCAGATCGACGCGCACGGCAACGAGCTGCCGCAGAAGGTGCCGGGGGAGACGGTGCGGCAGCACTGAGGGCGATTGCCGGAAGCGCCGCTATGCGCCCGTTCCCGAGCGCATCTCGCCGAGATAAAGGAAACCGCGTGATGGCATTCCGCTTGTACCCAGCCGCCATGCTGGCCGCTGTTGCCGGGTTGAGCGCCGGCTGTGCCGCGCCGGGGCCGGCGCCGTCCACGGTCGGCGCCGCCTTTGCCGGCAAGCCCTACGTGCTGCTGGGCGAGGTCCACGACAACGCCGCCGGACAGCAGCAGCGGCTCGCCGCGCTGACGCGCGCGGTCGAGCAAGGCTGGCGCCCGGCCATCGCCATGGAGCAGTTCGACCGCGAGCGCCAGGCCGATATCGACCGGGCCCGGCGCGAGCGCCCGCGCGACGCCGAGCACCTGATCGCGCAGGCGGGCGGCAGCGCCTGGCAGTGGCCGCTGTACCGGCCGGTGGTGGCGCTGGCGCTGCAATATGAGCTGCCGCTGGTTGCCGCCAACCTGTCGCGCGCCGACGCGGGCAAGATCGTGCGCGGCGGGCTCGATGCGCTGCTTACCGCGGACGAGCGGCAGCAACTCGGCCTGACCGGCGCGTTGCCGCCGGACCTGGTGGCGGCGCAGACCGCGGTGCTCGACCGCGGGCACTGCGGCAATTTCCCCAAGGCGATGCTGCCCGGCATGCTGGCGGCACAGGCCGCGCGCGACGCGGTGATGGCGCAGGCGTTGCGGCCTTATGCCGGGCGCGGCGTGGTGCTGATCGCGGGGAACGGGCATGTGCGGCGCGATGTGGGGGTGCCGCGCTGGCTTGCGGACGAGGCCGGCAAGGTGCTCAGCGTGGGCTACGTGGAAAGCGCGCCGAGCGATGGCGAGTTCGACATGGCGGTGGTGGTGCCGGCGGTCGAGCGCAAGGATCCGTGCCTGCAGGCGAGGCCGGCGGGGTGAGGTGGGTGTTCCAGGGCAAGGCTGCCATGGACACGCCGGCCCTCTCCCCCACCCCTCTCCCGCGCGCGGGAGAGAGGAACGCTTGCGGAGGGATGCAGCAAGCCCGAATGCTTTCGCATACCGCCGGTTAGCTCCCCTCTCCCGCTTGCGGGAGAGGGGTTGGGGGAGAGGGCCGGCGCCTCCACGAACTCCCCCGGTCCACACGCCCACTCCGCCACCATCCACGTAAACCCCAACGCCAACTCCCCCGATTTGACAGCCTTTTGACAGTTTCCCCCGCCTAGAATCCGGCCCATGACCAGCAGTTCCGGTCTGATGTTCACCAATATCCAAGAACAGTCCCGGCCAGCCCTTGCCGCGCCGGACAGGAGACCAGCCCGGTGCCGCGCTGCCGCGCACGCCCCGGGGCCCGCATCCCGTCCCGCAACGCCGTGGCCGCCGGAACCCCCGGGTCGGATCGCGGCCGCCATCGGCTGGCAAGCGATCACCGGTATTACCAAGGAGACCGCCATGCGCCGTACCTATTTCCGCTTCGCCCATGCCGTGATGGCATCCGCCACCGTTGCCGCCGCTGCCATGGCCGCGCCCGCCTTCGCCATCGACAACGTCAAGGTCATGATCGGCGCGAACCCGGGTGGCGGTTTCGACCAGACCGGCCGCTCGCTGGGCGCGGCGATGATTGCCGCGGGCCAGGCCAAGGCCGCCTCGTACGACAACAAGGGTGGCGCCGGCGGCACCATCGCCCTGACCCAGTTCGTCAACACCGACAAGGGCAACCCCAATGCGCTGATGGTGGTGGGCGCGGTGATGGTCGGCGCGATCGAGACCAACAAGCCGCCGGTCACGCTGAAGAACGCGACCCCGATCGCGCGCCTGTTCGCCGACACCATGGTCATCACCGTGCCGGCCAGCTCGCCGATCAAGTCGGTCAAGGACCTGACCACGCAACTCAAGGCCAATCCGGGCAGCGTCAGCTGGGGCGGCGGCTCCAAGGGCTCGATCGACCATATCCTGGCCGGCCTGATCGCCAAGGAGACCGGCGTCGACCCGAAGAAGGTCAACTACGTGCCGTTCCAGGGCGGCGGCGAAGCCTCGGCCTCGATCATGGGCGGGCACGTGACGGTGGGCATCGCCGGCGTGTCGGAATTCCTGCCCTTTATCAAGAGCGGCAAGATGCGCGCACTGGCGGTCACCTCCAAGGACCGCGTTGCCGACATCCCGACGCTGAAGGAGCAAGGCGTCAACGTCGAGATCTATAACTGGCGCGGTGTGTACGGCGCGCCGGGCACCACGCCGGAGCAGCGCAAGGCCATGATCGACGCGGTGGTCAAGGCCACCGAGAGCAAGGCCTGGAAGGACACGCTGCAGAAGAACGACTGGACCCCGTTCCTGCTGACGGGTGACGAGTTCGGCAAGTTCGTCGACAGCGAATCGACCCGACTGGGCGGCACGCTGCGTGAACTGGGTGTGGCCAAGTAACACCGTCCGGCGCCGGCTTCAGCGCGCCGCCATACCGCCTTAACGCATTCCTCCCGCTTTACCTGTCGTGCCTGCCGACGCCGCCGGTGATCCCGGCGGCCGGAAACACGGCGCGGGGCCCGGTGTCCACCTGCGATACCGAAGACAACAACATATGTCACCGGGCCCCGCCGCCGCGCGGGCAGCATCCGCCAGCGTCGCGCACGCCAGCCCCTGCGGCCCGGCGACCCTGGCCAAGGAGTCTCCATGAAACCCTCGCACCTCGCCATCGGCATCGCCGTGCTGGCAATCTCGCTGTTCTTCTTCCTCGGGCTGTCGGGCATTACCGGCGACGAGGGCTATGCCGGCCTGTCGCCGCGCTTCGTGCCCACGCTGGTCGCGCTCGGCCTGGCCGTGTGCGGCGCGCTGCTGACCTGGCAGGGCGTGCGCGGCGGTTTCCGCAACATGCCGGAAGAGGATGCGGAGCTGCCCAACGCGCCGCACAACTTCGGCGGCTTCATCTGGGTCGCCGCGGGCCTGGTGCTGAACATGGCGCTGATCGGTACGCTCGGCTTCGTGCTGTCGTCGACGCTGCTGATGGTCTGCGTCGCGCGCGGCTACGGCAGCCGCCGCCTGGTGCGCGACGCCATCGTCGGGCTGTGCATCACGGTGCCGATGTGGGCGCTGTTTGAATTCCTGCTCGGCATCAACCTGCCGCTGCTCCCCATCGCCGGCTTCTGAGCCCGCCCGTCCAGCAAGGAGTCTTCGAATGGAAACCCTGAACATGCTGATGCACGGCTTTGCCGTCGCGATCACGCCGATCAACCTGATGTGGGCCCTGGTGGGCTGCTTCCTCGGCACCGCCATCGGCGTGCTGCCCGGCATCGGCCCCGCGCTGACGGTGGCGATGCTGCTGCCGCTGACCGCCAAGGTCGAGCCCACCGCGGCGCTGATCATGTTCGCCGGCATCTACTACGGCGCGATGTACGGCGGCTCGACCACCTCGATCCTGATGAACACGCCGGGCGAGTCCTCCACCATGGTCACCGCCATGGAAGGCAACCTGATGGCCAAGAACGGCCGCGCCGGCCCGGCCCTGGCCACCGCGGCGATCGGCTCGTTCGTGGCCGGCACCATCGCCACCGTGCTGCTGTCGCTGTTCGCGCCGGTGGCGGCCGACGTGGCGCTGCAGTTCGGCCCCGGCGAGTACTTCATGATCATGCTGCTGGCCTTCACCACGGTCTCGGCGGTGCTGGGCTCGTCGCTGCTGCGCGGCATGACCGCGCTGTTCCTGGGCCTGGGCATCGGCCTGATCGGCATGGACTCGCTGTCGGGACAGACCCGCTATTCGATGAACGTGCAGGAGCTGTACGACGGCATCGACATCGTGGTGGTCGCCGTGGGCCTGTTCGCGGTGGGCGAGGCGCTGTTCAACGCGTTCTTCCCGCAGCCGCCCAGCACCTACAACAAGCTCAGCTCGACCCACATGAACCGGTCGGACTGGAAGCGTTCGCTGCCGGCGTGGATCCGCGGCACCTTCATCGGCTTCCCGTTCGGCCTGATCCCCGCGGGCGGCGCGGAGATCCCGACCTTCCTGTCGTACGCGACCGAGAAGAAGCTGTCGGACCACAAGGAAGAGTTCGGCAAGGTCGGCGCGATCGAAGGCGTGGCCGGCCCCGAGGCCGCCAACAACTCGGCCGTGACCGCGACGCTGGCGCCGCTGCTGACGCTGGGCATCCCGACCTCCAACACCACCGCGATCCTGCTGGCCGCGTTCCAGAACTACAACCTGCAGCCGGGCCCGATGCTGTTCCAGACCTCGGGCGACCTGGTATGGGGCCTGCTGGCGTCGCTGTATATCGGCAACGTCATGCTGCTGGTGCTGAACCTGCCCGCGATCGGCCTGTGGGTGCGCATGCTGCGCGTGCCAACGCCGCTGCTGTACGGCGGCATCCTGATCTTCGCCGGGCTGGGCGCGTACGGCATCCGCCAGTCGTGGTTCGACCTGCTGCTGCTGTTCGCAATCGGCCTGCTCGGCATGGTGATGCGCCGCTTCGACTTCCCCACCGCGCCGGTGATCGTCGGCATGATCCTCGGGCCGATGGCGGAGAAGCAGCTGCGCAATGCGCTGTCGATCGGCCAGGGCGACTGGAGCCTGTTCCTGCGCCAGCCGATCTCGGCCTCGATCCTGGCGCTGACCGTGGCGGTGGTGGTGATCCCGCGCCTGCTGCGCTGGCACGCCGGGCGTAACAGCGCGCATGCGCAGGCTGACAATGCCGCATAACACGCGGTAGCATGCGATAGTCTCTGCGGGGGCCCGGCGCCATGGCGTGCGGGCCTCTTGCTTTCCTCCGACCAGACATTGCAAAACAACAAGCGCCGGCGCCCCGCGCCAGGCCGCTGACCGATGCCGCTTGCCGCCAACCGCTGGCTGTCCGCGCTGCCCACGCTGGCGCTCGGGCTGGCCGCCGCCCTGCTCTGTACCTTCCTGCATACGCCGCTGCCGTGGATGATCGGGCCGCTGCTGGCGGTGGCCGCCGCGCGCATGGCCGGCGCCGACCTGCGCGCGCCGGCGCAGGCGCGCAATGCCGGCCAATGGGTGATCGGCGCCTCGCTCGGGCTGTATTTCACCCCGGATGTGGTGGCGCGGCTGGTGGAGTACCTGCCGTACATCGTGGCCAGCTCGCTGTTCGCGCTGGCGCTGGGCGCGGGCGGCGCGCTGCTGCTGCGGCGGGCCACCGGCGTCGCCTTCAAGACCGCGTTCTTCTCCACCGCCATCGGCGGCGCCTCGGAGATGGCCAACCTGGCCGAACGCAACGGCGCGCGCATCGACCAGGTCGCGGCCGCGCATTCGCTGCGGGTGCTGATGGTGGTGGTGATGGTGCCGGCGATCTTCCAGTACGGTGGCATCCACGGGCTCGACCCGTATATCCCCGGGCCGCGCGTGGTCAGCGCGCCGGGTCTGGTGGCGCTGGTGGCGATCACGCTGGGCGTGGCGCTGCTGGTGAAGCGGCTGAACATGCCCAACCCGTTCGTGATCGGCACGCTGCTGGCGGCGGCGGTGCTGACCGCCTGCGGCATCGAGCTGTCGGCGATTCCCACCTGGATGAGCCGGGCCGGCCAGCTGCTGATCGGGGTGTCGCTGGGGGTGCGCTTCTCGCGCGAGTTCCTGCATACCGCGCCGCGCTTCCTGTCGGGCGTGGCGCTGTACACCGTGCTGGCGCTGATGGTGTCGGCGCTGTTCGGCTGGGCGCTGTCGGCGCTGTCGGGCGCGCACCCGGCCACGGTGATCCTGGGCACCACCCCGGGCGGCATCGCCGAGATGTGCATCACCGCCAAGGTGCTGGAGATCGGGGTGCCGCTGGTGACCGCCTTCCACGTGATCCGGATGGCGTTCGTGGTGCTGGCCACCGGGCCCCTGTATCATTGCCTCAAACATCGCGTCGCGCCCGGGGAGACGGAATAGCGGTCCGCCACAGGATCGCCATTGACCGCCATGGTGCGGCCGGACAGAACGAGGAGCACCATGCCCGAAGCCCTGACCCTTGCCGACATCGACGCCACGCTCGAGCGCGTGCTGGCGCCGTGGGTACGCCAGCTCGGCCTGCGCGCCGAGGCGGTCGATGAGCGCGGCGTGACGCTGCGCCTGCCGTTCAGCGAATCGTTCCGCCATGCGGGCGGCGGGTCTGCGGCCAGGTGCTGATGTCCGCCGCGGATACCGCCATGATCGTCGCCGTGGCCAGTGCGCTGGGCGCGTTCCGGCCGATGACCACGGTGTCGCTGACCACCAACTTCATGCGCCCGGTGATCGACGGCGACGTGCTGGTGCGCGCCAACGTGCTGCGCCTCGGCAAGACCGTGGTGTTCGGCGAGATCGAGCTGACCGGCACCGACGGCAAGCTGGCGGTGCAGGCCACCACCACCTACGCCCTGCTCTGACGCGCTCCGGGGCCCCGATGCTTTCCGCCGACGCCAATCCCTTCGACCAGGTTGTCTTTGCCGGCGGCGGCAACCGCTGCTGGTGGCAGGCGGGCTGGTGGGACACGGTCGCGCCGGAACTGCAGCTGCGCCCGCGCGTGATCGCCGCGATCTCGGCCGGCGCGGCCACCGCCTGCATGGTCTATGCGCACGACTCGCACCAGACCATGGACTACTACCGCGCGGTGCTGGCCGAAAATCGCCGCAATGCCTACTGGGGCAACCTGCTGCGCAACGAGCGCGTGTTCCCGCACTACGGCATCTACCGCACCGCGCTGCTGTCGATCTTTGCCGACGGGCGCCTCGCGCAGCTGCAGCAGGCGCCGGAGATCCGCGTCGGCGTGGCGCATATCCCGCGCTGGAGCGGCCCGCGCCTGGCGGTGGCCGCCGGGCTGCTGGCGTACAACATCGACAAGCACGTGCTCAAGACACTGCACCCGCGGCTGGGGCGCAAGCTGGGCTTCCGGCCCGAGTTCGTGCGCGCGCAGGACTGCGCCTCGCCCGAGCAGCTGGCCGACCTGCTGCTGCAGTCCGCGTCGACGCCGCCCTTTACCCCCGTGCTGCGCCGCGACGGCCGGCCGGTGCTGGATGGCGGGCTGGTGGATAACGTCCCGGTCGATGCGCTCGACCCCGCGCCGGGCAATGTACTGGTGCTGGTCACGCGGCTGTACCCGCGCCCGCGCCGTTTCGTCATCGAGCAAGGCGGCCAGCGCCGCCTGTACCTGCAGCCTTCGCAACGCGTGCCGATCTCGAGCTGGGACTACACCCGGCCCGAGGCCATGACGCACGCCTATGAACTGGGCCGCCGCGACGGGGAAACTTTCCTGCGCGAGTGGCCGTCGATCCTGAATACCGAACTGCGGCCCGCTGCCTAGCTTTCGTGTTGCCGGCGCTGGCCTGATGATTGTCGATGCGGCCCGCGTGCCGCGACAGGAGGCATGGATGACCAAACGCCAGACACCGCTTTCCATCGTGCAGGGATCCGGCACGCCGCGGCGCGCCCGCGAAGTCAGCGCGGCGCCGCCGGTGCAGCAGGTGCCGCGCGCGCGCAGCGGCCGCAGGCGCAACGACAAGGCGCGCGCGGCCGACCTGGTGGTGATCGGCGGCGGCTCCGCCGGCGTGGCCTGCGCGCGGCGCGCGGCGGCGCACGGCGCGCGCGTGATCCTGGTCGAGCGCGACGCCATCGGCGGCACCTGTGTCAACCGCGGCTGCGTGCCCAAGAAGATGCTGTCCTATGGCGCGTCGTGGTCGGCGATCCTGGCGGGCTGCCTGTCGCACACCGGCGGGCACGAGGACTGGCGCGATGCCATCGTGCGCGTCAACGCCGAGGTCGCGCGTCTGAACGTGGGCTACACCCAGCGCCTGACCGATTCCGGCGTGGAGGTGCTGCACGGCGAGGCACGGGTCACCGGGCCGGAGGAAGTCTGCGTCGGCGACGAGACCATCCATGCGCGCCGCATCCTGATCGCTACCGGCGCGCGCCCGCGCACGCTCGACGTGCCCGGCGGCGACCTGGCGGCAAGCTCGGACGATGTCTTCACCTGGCAGAGCCTGCCCGCCTCCGTCGCCGTCATCGGCGGCGGCTATATCGGCGTGGAGCAGGCCTCGATCCTGTCGCGCTACGGCGTCAAGGTCGACCTGATCGTTGCCGGCGATCGGCTGCTGCCGCATTTCGACCACGACATCGGCACCGCGCTGGCCGACGCGCTCACCGCGCGCGGCGTGCGCCTGCACCTGAATGCGCGCGTGCACCTGCTGAGCCAGGCCAATGGCGCCGTCGAAGTCTGCTACCAGCCGACCAACGACCCCAGCCGTGCCGGCCAGACCGAAGCCGTGCGCGCGCAGGCCGCGCTGGCGGCGATCGGACGCGTTTCCAACGTGCAGGACCTGGGGCTGGAAGCGCTGGGCGTGGCCTTGGGCGAGCGCGGCGGCATCCGCGTCGACCGCCAGTTCCGCAGCAGCGTGCGCAGCGTCTATGCGCTGGGCGATGCCATCGACGGCCTGCACCTGACGCCGGTGGCCACCGCCCAGGGGCGCTGGCTGGCCGACCGCCTGTTCGGGCGGCGCGGCGACCGCGCAGATTTCGACTTCGTGCCCACCGCGGTGTTCTGCGAGCCCGCGATCGGGTCGGTGGGATTGACCGAAACCCAGGCGATCGAGGCCGCCGGCAAGCCCGAGCGCATCCGTACCGTGGTCAAGCGCTTTGTCTCGCTGGAGCATCGCTTCGCCGGCACGCCGCACCAGTCGCTGTTCAAGCTGGTGCTCAATGCGCGCAGCGGGCGCGTGCTGGGGGTGCACCTGATGGATAACGCGGCGCCGGAGATCGTGCAGGCGCTGGCGGTGGCGTTAAGGCTGGGCGTAAGGGAAGCGCATTTGCAGACTACGGTGCAGGTGCATCCTACGGTGGCGGAGGAGTTGTTTGGGTAACCAGGGACGACGGGGTCGCTCATCCCCAGCGCCCCCAGCGCGTTCCCACCCGCTTGCGGGAGAGGGGCGGGGGAGCGGGCCGGCGCATCCACGGAGTCCTGCGCCCAAAGCCACGCATGCCCTGGACCGTCGTAGGCCTAGCTGGCCTCGACCGGCAATCTCAACACCGCCCGCACCCCGGTACCCTGCCCACCTTCCCCCAATTCCACCGTCCCCCCAAACCGCGACGCCATCTCCCGCGAAATCGCCAGCCCCAGCCCCGAGCCCGGCTCCGCATTGCCCACCCGCCGGTAGAAGCGCGCGAACACCTTCTCGCGCTCCTCGGCCGGAATGCCGGGTCCATCGTCCTCGACCACCAGGCAGGCGTGATCGCCCGACCGCGTCGCCGACAGCGTGATGCGGCTGCCGCGCGGCGAGTACTGGATCGCGTTGTGGACCAGGTTGGCCAGCGCCTCGCGCAGCAGCGCGGGGTCGGCGCGCACCGGCAGCGCCAGCCCAGGCACCGGCTCCCAGCCGAAGTCCTGCTGCTTGCCGCGCGCCAGCGGCAGGTAGTCCAGTGCCACCTGCTCGGCGACGGTGACGGCATCGATGATGTCGATGCCTTCGCCGGCTTCACCAGCTTGCGTGGCATCGGCGCGGTGCTGGCGTACCCGCGCCAGCGCGAGCAGCTGGTTGGTCAGCCGCGCGGCCTGTTCCAGCTGGGTGACGATGCCGCCCACGGCTTCGCCGGCGGCGGCGCGCGCGGCTTCGGGGTCGGGGCCGTTGAGCTGGCGCTGGGCGTACTCGGCCTGGGTCTTGAGGATGGCCAGCGGGGTGCGCAGCTGGTGCGCGGCATCGGCGATGAACTGCGCCTGCGACTGCGCCATCGCGGCCGAGCGCGATACGTGCAGGTTGACCGCATCGACCAGCGGGCGCACCTCGGCGGGCACGCGCTCGAACGCGAGCGGGGTCAGGTCCTCGGGCGAGCGCGCCTCGACGTCGTCGCGCACGCGCGCCAGCGGACGCAGCACGTAGGTGACGCCGCCCACCAGGATCGCGGCGCTGAGCAGGATCAGCAGCAGGTCGCGCGCCAGTGCGCTGCGCCAAACCGAGCCGATCAGCGCGCTGCGCGGCTCGGCGGTCTCGGCCACCTGGATGATCACGCGCATGCGCGCGTCGGGCCGGTACACCGGCCGCGCCATCGCGGCAATGCGCACGGCCTCGCCCATGTATTCGGCGTCGTAGAAGCGCGGCTGGTTGTTGAGCAGCGCGCCGCGCGGCAGGGGCAGGTCGCTGTAGCCGGTCACGGTCTCGACCTGGCCGGCGCGCTCGGTCGAGACCCGGTAGAACACATGGGTCTGCGCCGCGGTCTCGAAGATCTCCATGGCGGCGTCGGGGAGGGTCAGCTGGACGTTGTCGCCGGCCATGCCGATGGCGTTGTCGATGGCGCGGATCGAACCGTAGAGCGAGCGGTCGTAGGCGGTATTGGCGGCATCGCGCAGGGTGCCGTAGGTGAGCCAGGTGTCGAGCGCCATCATTGCCGCCAGCGCCGGCAGCAGCAGCAACAGCAGTTGCCGGCGCAGGCTGCCGCGGCGCCACAGCAGCACCGGGTGCCGCATCTCAGCCCCGGGCCTCCGGCTCCAGCAGGTAGCCGAAGCCGCGCAGCGTGACGATGGTGACCCCGTGCCCGGCCAGCTTCTTGCGCAGCCGGTAGACCAGCACCTCGATTGCATCGGGGGACACGTCGGCGTCGAGCGAGAACACCTTGTCGAGCAGCTGCGCCTTGGTCAGCGGCTGGCCGCTACGCGCCAGCAGCGCGCCCAGCAGGGTCGATTCGCGCGGCGTCAGCGCCAGCGGCGCGCCGTCCAGCGTGAAGCTGCGGGTCTCGCCGTCGAACACCAGCGTGCCGCACTGCAGGCGCGGATGCGCGCGCCCGCGGCTGCGGCGGATCAGCGCCAGCAGCCGCGCTTCCAGCTCGGCGATGGCAAAGGGCTTGGGCAGGTAGTCGTCGGCGCCCAGGTTCAGGCCGCGCACGCGCTCGTCCAGCGTGTCCTGCGCGGTCAGGATCAGCACCGGGGTGCGGTCGTCGCGCCCGCGCATCGACTTGAGCACGGCCAGCCCGTCCTTGCCCGGCAGCCGCAGGTCGAGCAGCACGGCGTCGTATTCCTCGGCCTGCAGCCGTGCCTCGGCCTGCAGGCCGTCGGCGACGTGCTCGATCACAAACCCGCCCTGCTCCAGCGCGCGGGCGACCCAGCGTGCCAGTTCGACTTCATCCTCCACCAGCAGGATGCGCATGCCGGTCTCCTCCTGTGCCGGTTGGTTCTATGTTAGTTGCGGCGCGCACACGCGGGGACAAGGCATGGAAAGCGCCCGCAAAACCGGGGGCAGCACCGATGGAGCGCGCCCGCCGCGGGCGCCTATAATACCCTCGCCCCGCCGCTCCCGGCGCGCTCGCCGCGTCACCGGCGGCATCGGCAGCCCCTCCGTCCCGAGCACCGTGTCCGCGCGTTCGTCCCAGCCGTCGCAGCCATCCCAGCCGTGCCAGTCAGCCTGCGCTTCGCCCGCTTCGGGACAGCGCCGCCGCCTGCTGGGCGCCGCACTGCTGGGCGGCGCCGCATGGCCCCTTCCTGCCCAGTCCAGGCCGCCGGTGCCGCCGCCGGGGTATCCGTCGGGGTATGACGCCACCATTGCCGGCGCGCTGCGCGAAGGCATGGTCACGGTGTACGCGTCGACCGACCTGGAGGTGGCGCGGCCGCTGATCGCCGCGTTCGAGGCGCGCTACCCCGGCATCCGCGTGCACTACCAGGATCTCAACACGGTCGAGCTCAACCAGCGCTTCCTGGCCGAGAGCGCCGCGTTGTCGGGCCGGCCGCCCGCGCCCGATGCAGTCTTTGCCGATGTGCTGTGGAGCACCGCCATGGACCTGCAGATCAAGCTGGTCAACGACGGCCATGCGCAGCGCTACGCCTCGCCCGAGCGCGCCGGCCTGCCGGGCTGGGCGGTGTGGCGCGACGAGGCCTGGGGCACCACCTTCGAGCCCGCGGTGATCGTCTACAACCGCCACCACCTGGCCGGCATGCGCCCGCCGCGCAGCCGCAGCGGCCTGGCGCGGCTGCTGCAGGAGCACGCGCCGCGCTGGCACGGCAAGGTGGTGACCTACGACGTGGAACGCTCGGGGGTGGGATACCTGCTGGCGCAGCAGGACGCGCGCATGGGCAGCGAGTTCTGGTACCTGGCGCAGGCGCTCGGCCGGGCCGGGGTGCAGCTGTCGGCATCGACCGCGGAGATGATCGAGCGCATTGCCGGTGGCGAGCTGGTGATGGGCTACAACCTGCTGGGATCGTACGCGCTGTCGCTGATGCAGCGCGGCGCCGCCATCGACGTGATCGCCCCGAGCGACTACACCCTGGTGATGTCGCGCGTGGCCTTTATCGCGCGCCGCGCGCCGCGGCCGAATGCGGCGCGGCTGTGGCTGGACTACCTGCTGTCGCGCGCGGGGCAGGCGCTGCTGGCCAAGTCGACCTCGCAGCTCTATACCATCCGCACCGACACCGACACCGTGCACACCGCCGCGGCGCTGTCGGAGCGGCTCGGCTACGCGCTCAAGCCGATCAGCGTCGGCCCCGGGCTGCTGGCGGCGCAGGATGCGATGCGCAAGCGCGCGTTCCTGGCGCGCTGGCGCGAGGCCGTGCGCGGCTAGCGCTGCCGCCGCCGCCAGCGTGTCTCAGGGCACCAGGTCGGGGGTGTCGAGGCCGCCGTTCTGCGCGTTGGCGCAGGCCTGCTGGCACAGCGTCGACAGCTCCTGGTCCAGCTCGGCCATCGGTCGCGGCACATAGCCGTGGCGCAGTGCCGGCGAAAACCGCAGGGTATCGATGAAGGCGTCGGACAGGCGCTCGGCATTGGCGTCGAGGTTGAAGTCCTGCGGCGAGAACAGCCAGTGCGCGAGCACTCCGCCAACCGCGGCGTGGAAGGCGTTGACGGCCAGGTCCAGGTCCAGGTCGGCCGGCAGCTGGCCGCGCTCCAGCGCCAGGCGCAGGTGCTCGCGCATCTTGACCAGGCCTTCCTGGTGCGACTGGCGCTGGCGCTCGAAGATGGCGCCGTTGTCCCGCACCATTTCGCACTTGTGGAAGATGATCTCGAACACGCGGCGCCAGCGCGGGTTGATCACGGTCTGGCGCATCACGTAGGCGCAGATGTCGCGGATGCCGCCGAGCGGATCTTCCTGGCGCGCCAGCCGCTCCGGCTCGATCAATGCCTCCACCGGCAGGTGGACCCGGTCGCACATGGCGGCGAATACATCGCTCTTGTTCTTGAAGTGCCAGTAGATCGCGCCGCGGGTCACCCCCGCAGCCTCGGCAATGTCGGCCAGCGACGGGCGTGCCACGCCGCGGGCGTGGAATACGGCCTCGGCCGCGTCGAGTATCCGGTGGCGCGTCTCAAGCGCCTCTTCCTTGGTGCGTCTGACCATGATTGTCTCTGGTGCCGGCGGCATGGCGCGATCGCGCGCGCATGGCCGGCCTGGTTGGTGCTCACCCTGATGCGGCCGCCAGTGCCGCCGCACATGCCGGTTGCCTGGGCCCCGGCGGGTCGTTGTCATCACATGATGGGCTTTGCCAAGCTTGCGAGCCGACACGACGGCGCGCATCCTAACCCGAGCCGGCGGTTTGCGCCCTGATCCGGGATGGATTGCACGCATTTCGTACCGATCCGATCGAGGGAGCGGCATGCTCTTGCGTCTTGCCGGGCCTTTCCGCGCAGGTTGTGCGCCGAAAGCCCCTTTCGCAACATCAACTTAACATACATGCTTGAATGTATATATAATACGCGCTTGTCCGGCATTCGGCCAGCCGCCCTCTGTGACCTACCCAGCACGGCGGGCGCTCCTGCCGCAGGCCAGCCGGTCGATTGATCCAGTCGTTCCATAAAAGCCACCGTTCGTCGCAATCGTCACGGCGACGCCGCGATTCGTGGCTAGCATCACGCTTTTGCCCGCCGCACAGCCTTGCGGCGCGCCCTGCCGTTCCCGTTTGTCCGATGACAGCCCGGGGCGGCACGGCGAATCTCAAATTGCCATCATGGGGTTATCGATGAGGAAGTCCCAACGTATCAGTTGCGTTGCAGCCTATGCACTAGCGGCCCTGTCGGCCGTGGCGCTGAGCGCCTGCGGCGACAAGAAGGCCGAGGGCGGCGCCCCGCCGCCGCCGGAAGTGGGCGTGGTCACCGTGACGCCGTCGCCGGTCGCCGTCGTCAATGAACTGCCGGGCCGCCTGGAAGGCGTGCGCACGGCCGAAGTGCGCGCCCGCGTCGAAGGCATCGTGCTGTCGCGCAACTACACCGAGGGCGGCGAAGTGAAGGCCGGCCAGGTGATGTTCCGCATCGACCCGGCGCCCTACCAGGCCGAGCTGTCGTCGGCCCAGGCCGCGCTGCAGCGCGCCGAGGCGAATGCGGTGTCGGCGCGCCTGAAGTCCGAGCGCTACAAGCCGCTGGTGGCCGTCAACGCGGTCAGCAAGCAGGAGTACGACGACGCCGTGGCCGCCGCCGGCCAGGCCAATGCCGACGTGGCATCGGCCAAGGCCGCCGTGCGCACTGCCCAGATCAATCTGGGCTACACCACCGTGACCGCGCCGATCAGCGGCCGCGCCGGCCGTGCGCTGGTGACCGAGGGCGCGCTGGTGGGCAAGGGCGAGGCGACCAAGCTGGCGCTGGTGGAGCAGATCGACCCGATGTGGGTCACCTTCACCCAGCCGGCTTCGGAGGTCACGCGCCTGCGCCGCGCCATCGAGTCGGGCGCCGTCAAGGGCGTCAACGGCGGCGCCAACGTGCACCTGTACGTGGAAGACGGCCGCGAGTACGAGCACACCGGCAAGCTGCTGTTCTCGGACATGACAGTCGACCCGACCACCGGCGCGATCACGCTGCGCGCGCAGTTCCCCAACCCGAAGCGCGAGCTGCTGTCGGGCACCTTCGTGCGCGTGAAGATCGAGCAGGGCGTGGACGAGAACGCGCTGACCGTGCCACAGCGGGCACTGATCCGCGGCGCGCAGGGCGCCACCGTGCTGGTGGTGGGCAGCGACGGCAAGGTCGCATCGGTGCAAGTCAAGGCGCCGCAGGCCATCGGCGACCGCTGGATCGTGACCGAAGGCCTGAAGGGCGGCGAGAAGGTGATCGTCGAAGGCCTGCAGAAGGTCAAGGTCGGCGCGCCGGCCAGGCCGGTGCCGTTCGTGCAGGCGGATGCCTCGGCACCGGCCGCTACGCCGGCTTCGGCTTCGGCTTCCGCTGCCCCCGCCTCGGCCCCCAAGGCCGAAGCGAAGCAGGAAGCGAAGGCCGAGGGCAAGCAAGGCTGAACACCGCCGCGCCAAGGCAGCTGAAGCCAGCCGCCGCGGCACACAGGGCTAGACAAAGAGGGAGCCAGTCTTATGGCCAAGTTTTTTATCGACCGGCCGGTGTTCGCGTGGGTGCTCGCGCTGATCATCGTGCTGGGCGGGATATTGTCGATCATGCAGTTGCCGATCGCGCAGTACCCGAACATCGCCCCGCCGACGATCTCGGTCACCGCCACCTATCCGGGTGCGTCGGCCAAGACGCTGGAGGATTCCGTCACTTCGGTGATCGAGCAGGAGCTTAACGGCGCCCCCAACCTGCTCTACTACAACTCGACCAGCGAATCGACCGGCCTGGCGACGATCACCATCGCGTTCGCGCCGGGTTCCAACGTCGACCTGAATTCGGTCGAAGTGCAGAACCGCCTCAAGCGCGTGGAAGCGCGCCTGCCGGCGGAGGTGCGCCAGCAGGGCGTGCGCGTGGACAAGGCCGGCAACAACTACATGATGTTCCTGACCGTGTCGTCCAAGTCCGGCACGGCCAGCGCGATCCAGCTCGGCAACTATGTCTCGGCGCAGGTGATCGACTCGATCCGCCGCGTGCCGGGCGTGGGCCAGGCCGACCTGTTCGGCACCGAGTACGCCATGCGCATCTGGCTGGACCCGGCCAAGCTGACTGGCTACAACCTGACGCCGCTGGACGTGACCGCCGCGGTGAGCGAGCAGAACGTGCAGGTCGCCGTGGGCGAGCTGGGCGGCACGCCCTCGCCCAAGGGCACCGAGCTGAACGCCACCGTCACCACCGAAAGCCGGCTGTCCACCCCTGAGCAGTTCGGCAACATCCTGCTGCGCACCAACCCCGACGGTTCGTCGGTGCGCATCAAGGACGTCGGCCGCGTGGAGCTGGGCGGGGCCGACTACTCGACCCTGGCCCGCACCAACGGCAAGCCGTCGGCGGCCATCGCCATCAAGCTGGCCCCGACCGGCAACGCGCTGGCCACGGCCACCGCGGTGCGCGCCAAGATGGAAGAGCTGTCGAAGACCTTCCCGGCGGACTACCAGTACACGGTGCCCTACGACACCTCGGCCTTCGTCAAGATCTCGATCGAGGAAGTGATCAAGACGTTGCTGGAAGCCGTGGTGCTGGTGTTCCTGGTGATGTACCTGTTCCTGCAGAACTTCCGCGCCACCATCATCCCGACGCTGGTGGTGCCGATCGCGCTGCTGGGCACGTTCGGCGCGCTGCTGGCGTTCGGCTTCTCCATCAACGTGCTGACCATGTTCGGCATGGTGCTGGCGATCGGTATCCTGGTGGACGATGCCATCGTGGTGGTGGAAAACGTCGAGCGGATCATGAGCGAGGAAGGACTCTCGCCGCGTGAAGCGACACGCAAGGCCATGGGCCAGATCACCGGCGCCATCGTCGGCATCACGCTGGTGCTGACCGCGGTGTTCATCCCGATGGCGTTCTTCTCGGGCTCGGTGGGCAACATCTACCGCCAGTTCTCGCTGTCGCTGATCGCTTCGATGGCGTTCTCGGCGCTGCTGGCGCTGACGCTCACCCCGGCGCTGTGCGCGACGCTGCTCAAGCCGGTGGAAGCGGGCCATCACCATGAGAAGAAGGGCTTCTTCGGCTGGTTCAACCGCACCTTCGCCACCGCGTCGACCGGCTACCAGGGCGTGGTCGCGCGCATCCTCAAGCGCACCGGCCGCTACCTGATCATCTACGCGCTGATCATCGCGGGCGTGGTGGTGCTGTTCAAGCGCCTGCCGTCGTCGTTCCTGCCGGATGAAGACCAGGGCTACATGATCACGGTGGTGCAGCTGCCCAACGGCGCCACGCAGGACCGTACCATCGGCGTGCTCAAGCAGATCGAGGACTACTACCTGCAGAAGGAAAGCAAGGTGGTGGACCAGATGATCACGGTGGCGGGCTTCTCCTTCTTCGGCCGCGGCCAGAACGGCGGTATCGCGTTCGTGCGCCTGAAGGACTGGAAGGAGCGCACCGGCGAGGGCGAGAACGCGCAGGCGCTGGTGGGCCGTGCCTTCGGCGCGCTCTCGTTCATCAAGGACGCGATCATCTTCCCGCTCAACCCGCCGGCGATTGCCGAGCTGGGCAACTCCTCGGGCTTCGACTTCCGCCTGCAGGACCGCACCGGGCAGGGCCACGCCAAGCTGATGGAAGCGCGCAACATGATGCTCGGCATGGCCGCGCAGAACCCGGTGCTGATGGGCGTGCGCCCCGAAGGCCAGGAAGACGCGCCGCAGCTGCAGATCGACATCGACCGCGAGAAGGCGCGTGCGCTGGGCGTGTCGGTGGCGGAGATCAACTCGACGCTGTCGATTGCGTTCGGCTCCAGCTACGTCAACGACTTTATCTATGAAGGCCGGGTGCGCAAGGTGATCGTGCAGGCCGACGGCGCCGACCGCCGCCTGCCGGACGACCTCACCAAGCTGCGCGTGAAGAACAGCAACGGCGACATGGTGGCGTTCGCGGCGTTCGCGACGTCCAAGTGGATCATGGGCTCGCCGCGCCTGGAACGCTTCAACGGCATGCCGGCGGTGAAGATCGCAGGCCAGGCCGCGCCGGGACGCAGTACCGGTGAAGCCATGCGCGCGATGGAAGAGAACTTCGCCAAGCTGCCGCCGGGCTTCGGTTTCGAGTGGTCGGGCCAGTCGTATGAAGAGCGCCTGGCCGGCTCGCAGGAACCGATCCTGTACACGCTGTCGCTGATCATCGTGTTCCTGTGCCTGGCCGCGCTGTACGAGAGCTGGTCGATCCCGTTCTCGGTGCTGCTGGTGGTGCCGCTGGGCGTGCTCGGCGCGCTGCTCGGCGTGACGCTGCGCGGCATGCCTAACGATGTGTACTTCAAGGTGGGCCTGATCGCCACGATCGGCTTGTCGGCGAAGAACGCGATCCTGATCGTCGAATTCGCCAAGGACCTGCAGGCGCAAGGCAAGGGCCTGGTCGAAGCCACGCTGGAAGCGGTGCATCTGCGCTTCCGCCCGATCCTGATGACGTCGATGGCATTCATCCTGGGCGTGCTGCCGCTGGCGATCGCCACCGGCGCCGGCTCGGGCAGCCAGCGCGCGATCGGTACCGGCGTGATGGGCGGGATGATCACGGCCACGGTGCTGGCGATCTTCCTGGTGCCGGTCTTCTTCGTGGTAGTGCGCAAGCGCTTCAAGGGCAGCGAGCGCCAGCGCATGCTGGACAAGAAGTGGCATGACCCGCAAGAGGAAATCTGACATGACCAAGACCCTGACCACGCTGCTGCTGGTGGCCGGCGTTCTGACGGGGTGCACGCTGGCGCCCCACTATGACCGCCCTGCCCCGCCGGTGGCAGACAGCTTTCCGACCGCGCCCGAAGGCTATGCCACCGCCGAGGTGAAGAGCGGCGAAACCCGCCGCGCCGCCGACATCGGCTGGCGCGAATTCTTCCGCGACCCGCGCTTGCAGGCGCTGATCGCGACCTCGCTGGAAAACAACCGCGACCTGCGCACCGCGGCGCTGCGCATCGAGGAAGCGCGCGCGCTGTACCAGGTGCAGCGCGCCGACCTGCTGCCCACGGTGAACGTCAACGGCGGCTACACCCGGGCCCGCACCACCGCCGCCGAGGCGGCGACGGTGCTCGGCCAGCCGGGCGTGACCGAGGTGTACCAGGTCGGCCTGGGCATCTCGTCGTACGAGCTCGATTTCTTCGGGCGCGTGCGCAGCCTGTCCAATGCCGCGCTGGCGCAGTACTTCGCCACCGAAGAGGCACGCCGCTCGGCGCAGATCTCGCTGGTCTCGGAAGTCGCCAAGGCCTACCTGGCCGAACGCGCCTACGCCGAACAGTACGAGCTGGCGCGCGACACCCTGAAGGCGCGCGAAAGCACCTACGGGCTGGCCAAGCGGCGCTTCGAGGCCGGCGCCACCTCGGCACTGGACCTGCGCGACAACGAGTCGCTGGTGGCGCAGGCACGCGTCGCCGCGGCGCAGCTGGCACGCCAGCGCGCGCAGGCGTACAACGCGCTCGAAGTGCTGGTGGGCAAGCCCATCGGCACCATCGAGAACCTGCCCGAGCCGATGCGCCTGTCGGACGAGCGCATCATCAGCGATATTCCGCCAGGGCTGCCGTCGGACCTGCTCGAGCAGCGTCCCGATATCCGCCAGGCCGAGCAGCTGCTGCTGTCGGCCAACGCCAATATCGGCGCGGCGCGCGCGGCATTCTTTCCGCGCATCACGCTGACCGCCAGCGGCGGCACCATCAGCCCGACCTTCTCCGGGCTGTTCGATGCCGGCACGCGCGCCTGGTCGTTCGCGCCGCAGCTGACGCTGCCGATCTTCGACTATGGCCGCAACCTGTCGAACCTGGACCTGGCCAACGTGCGCAAGAACATCCAGATCGCCAACTACGAGAAGACCATCCAGACGGCCTTCGCGGAGGTGGCCGACGCACTGGTGGCGCGCGGCACGCTGGAAGACCAGGTCGCGGGCCAGGAACAGGCGCGCGACGCCGAGGCCGCTCGCTACGAGCTGTCGCGCCTGCGCTTCCGCAGCGGCGTGGCCAGCTACCTGGACGAGCTCGATGCGCAGCGCCAGCTGTTCACCGCGGAACAGGCGCTGGTGCAGGCCCGGCAGCTGCGGCTGAACAATGCGATCGATCTGTACCGGTCGCTGGGCGGCGGGTTGCAGGAGAGCAGTGCGGTGGCGCAGCAGGCGCCGGCTGGGCAAGGGACGGTGACACAGTAACGCGGCATCCCTTGCCGAGGGTTTGCTCCCCTCTCCCGCTTGCGGGAGAGGGGCTGGGGGAGAGGGCCGGCGCCGGCAATTGCGAAGGCCTGAACTTCGTTGAGGCTCCCGCCCTCTCCCCGGCCCTCTCCCGCAAGCTGGAGAGGGAGTACACCGTCAGCGGTTCGACTGACAAAAGCCAGTGGTCTCGCCACTGGTTTTTTTTGACCTCAAAACTTGTACGAAGGCGCCAAAAAGAACACCAGCGGATTCGGCTCCAGCTTGGTTTTCGAGGTCGACAGCAGCGCGCCGCCGGGCTGCGGCACGGGCACCGCGCCGGCGCCGAGCACGCCGTTGAACTGGATGCGCGCGCCTATAGCCGCCGTCGAGCTGGCCGCTGGCGACGGTGGTGGCCGGTGCCATCAGCGCCAGCCCCGATTCATCGTCGACATTGACCGTCAGCCGCAGCAGCGAGATCTGCGCATAGCCGGCGCGCAGCAGCAGCGGCACCAGCGCGCCGTCGAGCTTGCCCACCACCATCAGCCCCTTGGCGCGGCTGGCGTTGTTGGCGGTGATGGCCTGGCCCTGGAACGACGGATAGCGGCGGCTGCCGTCGGCATTGCCGCTCTCGAACGCACCGTCGGCGCTGCGCAGCTTCCAGTTGTTTCCGGTGCCGAGGCAGCTGCCGCTCGTACGTGCGCGCCGCGGTATCAAAGCGCAGCTTGACCAGTTCGCCCGCGCCCGAGCCGCCGGTAAAGGTGGTGCCGTAGTCCAGCGCCGCCGGGCACAGCGATCCGGGCGGGCCGCCGATGGTGACCGGCCCCTGCGCCGGGCACGTGCCGGTGTCCGCGCATTGCGGCGGCGCCTGCGTGCCGGCGCGCGGCGCCTCTGGCGTCGCGCTCCAGCATCGACAGCACGTACTGGAAGCCCAGGTCGCGCACGGTATGGTTGGACGGCGAGCGCGCCAGCGAGCCGTCGAGCGCAATCCACATCGAGGTGAAGCCCAGCATGCCGCCCAGGTGGCCGTACATCTCGTCCTTGCGGCGGGTCTCGTCGTAGAGGATTTCCTGGCCCGCCTGCGCCTCGCCCGGCAGCCACTTCGCATAGAGCTGGCGCGGCGCATGGCGGTAGCGGACCTGCATCCTCGCGGGCTGTTCCTGCCACTGGCCGTTGAGCCGCTCCTGGCGCGACATCCAGTATTCGTATCCGGGATAGCGCTTCATCTCGGCGCGCGCCCATTTCAGCAGCGCATCCGGCTGCAGCGCCTGGAACACGGCCAGCACCTGCGCATCGGACAGGCGCGCGAGCTCACCGCTGGCGACCTGGCGCGAGAACAGCGCGGCCTGCTGTGCCGACGGCAGGCCGTCATAGGCCGTGCCCGCCGCGGCCGCAGCGCTGGCCGGCTGCGCCACGGCGACGGGCGCAAACGCCAGCGTTGCGCCCAGCAGCCCGATGACGGCGGCGGCGACGGCGGCAAGATGGCGCGGCCGGAGCGATGGCCGGCTGGATGATCGGCGGGATAGTCGGATCGGCGGATGGATTGACGCGGCAGCTTCCTCCTCGAGACAGGCAGAGCGAACGGGATCACCGCAGCGCTGGCGGCATGACGCGGGGCGCACGGGGTCCACGGGCCGCGGCGCGGCCACGCTGGGTGGATCGACGGTTCAGGTTGCGTGAGCGCGGCGGCGCCGTGCCGGCGGTAACCGGCGGCCGCTATGTCCTGGTGCGCATTCGCATCCAGTCATCCAGCGGGTTGCTGGGAAAGCTCACGGTGTGCTCGCGCGCGCCTACCGTCACGCTGCTGACGGCGGCGGCGCGCTTGGTGCCCGCGTTGCGCACGATGCGTGCGCTGGTGCGGGCCTTGCCGAGGGCGGCGGCATGGCTGGCCGCGTCGCCCATGGTGGCCGCGAGCGCGGCCACGCTGGCATCCGGGTCATCGGCGGGCTGCGCCGCCAGGCTGCCGGCGCGCTGCGCGCTGTGCTGCCCGCTGTGCTGCGATTGCTGCTCGCCCAGCTCGAACACTGACTGCAGCGCCGCGAGCTGGTCCGCGCCGGGCTGCGCCACGTTCAGCACCGCCTCGACCATCGCGGTGAGCTGGGCCAGCACGTGCGCATCGCTCATCTGCCGGCCCTGCGTGAACGCGGGCAGCAGGCTGGCCAGTTCCTCGCCGGCGAGCACGCCGGCCAGCGCCTTGAGCGCGAACTGCAGGCGCCAGCCCAGCTCCTGCCGCGGCAGCGCCGGGATGGCGCGCGCGAAGGCATCGAAGAAGCGGCCGTACACCGGCGCGTAGTGCTCCAGCAGGTATTGCTGGATAAAGGGCGAGGTATCCGAATACACGCGTCCCAGCAGCCGCAGGAACGACGGCCCGCCCACCGCGGGGTCGCGCGCCATCTGCAGCGCGGGTACGAACAGCGCGCCCATCACGTGTTCGCAGCGGATGGCGTGGCCGGGCCAGCGCGCTTCGCACGCATCGAGCAGCGCCAGGCGCCGCGCATTGAGCGGGTCCAGGCGCCGGCTCAGCACGGCGTGCATCATGATGTCCTTGCTGCGGAAGTGGTAGTTCACGGCGGCCAGGTTGACGATGGCGCGCGACGTGACCTGCCTGAGCGAGGTGGCTTCGTAGCCGACCTCGGTGAACAGCTTTTCCGTGGCGTCGAGAATCCGGGCCTTGGTGTCTCCTGCCGAGCTTTTGCCGGTCTTCATGGGGGCGCTTCTCTCTTCTGTACCGCGATAAACCCCTGTGCAATTGGCTGCGCTGCCCGCTCCCTGCTCTGACGGCATACGGATGCTTGAAACAGCTGTACGAAGCCTATCTACGGCTTCGGGCGTTTCACAAGACTTGAATTGGAATGGGCATTCTAAAAACCGAGGTTGTGTTGGCCATCGCACGGTATTGTCCGTCGCGTCATGCAGCGGGCACGCTGGCCGCCTGCCTGCGCAACCAGACCAGGCCGTGCCGGCCTCGCGCCAATACATCATGACGTGAGGGTTTGCGCCAGCGCGTCGGCGTTCTGCGCGGCGAGCGCGAATACCGACAATTGCGGATTGGCGCCCACGCTGGTCGGGAATACCGAGCCGTCGAACACCGACAGGTTGGCCAGCTGGTGATGGCGGCCGCGGCTGTCGACCACGCCGCCGCGCGGGTCGTCGCTCATGCCGCAGCCGCCCATCAGGTGCGCGGTGAACAGCGCCGTGCGGAACGGCTTGAGCGGCAGCCGCGCGATGGCCGCGCGGGCTTCTGGCCAGCTGCGGTATTCGGCGGCATCGAGGTGCGCGGGCCGCACGCGTTCGGCGCCGGCGGCGAACTGCGCCTGCGCCATGCTCAGCCACGCGCGCCGCACGCCGTCCCAGGCGTAGTCGGTCATCTCGTAATCCAGCAGCGGGCTGCCGTCGGGCGCCAGGCGCACCTGCCCGCCCGGGCTGTCCGGCACGAAGCCGTCGCGCAGCAGCGCCAGCATGGCGTTGGTATGCGGCAGCTGCGCCATGTCGCGGCGCAGCGCCTCGCCCACGCCGTTGACCACGCCGGCGCTGATGCCGGGGAACATGGGCGGCACCTCCAGCTTGTACCCCATCGGCCCGGTCGCGCCGTCCTGCCACTGGAAATGGTCGGAGGCAACCGACTGTGGCGCGCCATAATAGGGATCAATGCGATCCGGCATTTTTGCAATGCTGATATTCACCGGGTGGATAAATGTGCGCAGCCCCAGTCGCTGGTGCGGGTCCGGCACGCGCGAGCGCAGCAGCAATGCCGGCGTGTTGATGGCGCCGCCGGCGGCGATCACGTGCGGGGCGCGCACGACCACGCTGATGCCCGTGGGGGTATGGCCGTCGACGCCCAGCGCTTCGCCGGTGACCGAGCCCACGCGCTTGCCGTCGTGCTCGAGCGTGCGCACGCGCACGCGGTGCACCAGCGTTGCGCCGCTGGCCAGCGCCGCGGGAATGGTCGAGACCAGCATCGACTGCTTGGCATTGACCGGGCAGCCGAAGCCGCAATAGCCCGAGTTCCAGCAGCCCTTCACGTTGCGCGGGATCACGTGCCATTCCCAGCCCAGCGTCTCGCAGCCGCGCCGCAGCACGTCGTTGTTGGGATTGGGCGCCATCGCCCACGGTGCGATGCCCAGGCGCGCTTCCACTTGCTGGAACCACGGCGCCATCTCGGCCTCGCCGTGACCCGTGACGGCGTGGTGCGTGGCCCAGTGCGCCAGCGTTTGCGGCGGCGTGCGGAAGCTCGACGACCAGTTGACCGTGGTGCTGCCGCCGACCGCGCGGCCCTGCAGGATGGCAATGGCGCCGTCGGCGGTGGTGCGCGCCGCGGCCTCCTGGTACAGCTCGCGGTAGGCGCGGTTCTCGTCCATGTCGCGGAAGCTGTCCGAGGTGCGCAGCGCGCCTTCTTCCAGCAGCACCACGCGCAGGCCGGCGCGGCTGAGGGCCTCGGCGCTGATGCCGCCGCCCGCGCCGCTGCCGACGATGACGACGTCGGCATCGAGCGTGCGCGACGCGGAGAAGGTGGCGGCGTCGAAGACCTTCCAGCCGGCGGCGATGCCGGCATCGTAGAGATTGTCGATGGCCATGTCGGGATCAGGCGTGCAGCGCCTGGTAGACGGCCGCGTTGGGGCCGGGATAGCCGCTGCCCGCCCACGCGGCCGGCAGCACGTAGTAGCCCACGCTCGCAAGCTTGACCAGCACCACCGCGCCGGCGTTGAGCGTGGCCAGCCGGCTGGCGCGCCAGCGCGCCAGGAAGGCCTGCACCTGCGCCGGCGTGGCCGCGCTCCAGTCCCGGCGCATGCCGGTCAGCGCCCAGCGCAGCGGCATGCCGGCCAGCAGGCCGAACAGCTTGCGCAGCTCGGCCTGCGCGCCCGCGCCCATCGCGGCGCAGGTGGCGTCGATATTGCGCAGCGCGTCGTGCTCCAGTGCGGCGCGGCGCGGCGGCTGGGCCTCGCCCAGCTCCGTCACGATGGCCGGCAGCAGCGCGCGGAACAGCGCCACATCGTCCGGGCGCAGGAACGACATGCCGGCGTGCGGGGCCGGAGCCGCGGACGAGCAGCCGGCCAGCGCCGGCAGTAGCGCGGTACACGCCAGCGCGGCCGAGAAGCCAAGGCCGACCTTGAGGAAGCCGCGCCGCGACAGCGCGTGCAGCGCAGCGGCAGCGGCCGCCTCGCGACGGTGGTGAGGGTTGGGGCGCATCGGGTCTCCTTGCGTCGGTCTCTTGTCTCTGCTGCGGTGCGGGCGGGCAGGCCCGCATTGACGCTCCCCGGAGTTTGGATAAAGATCGGTGCCCGGTCTTGATTCCGCATGACAGGTGATTTGATGCCACGCGCCACTCCGCCCGATGGCGGTGCCAGTGCCGGTGGTACGCAGGCCGGCACCGCCTCCGGCACCACATCGGCCACCGTCTCGCTCGCCTACCTGCGCGCCGTGCTCGACCACGGCGAGCGCCAGGGCATCGCCGCGGCCGCGCAGCTGCGCGCCGTCGGCGTGCCGCCGGTGTTGCTGGACGCGGGGGCGCAGGCGCAGACCGCCACGCGCGTTCCCGGCGCGGCCTATCTCGCGCTGCTGGACTGGCTGGAGCAGGCCACCGGCGATGCCGATGTCGGCCTGCGCGCCGGCGCCGCCTTCGCGCCGCGCCACTATGCCGAGATGGGCTACGTGGTGCTGACCACGCCCACCGTGCGCGACGCCATCCTGCAGGGCATCCGCTATGAAGTGCTGGCCAACGACATCGGCGGCACGCGCCTGATCGAAACCCCGCAGTCGGCGTGCATGACATGGCAGGCCCGACATGGCCCGCTGTCGCGCCACGCGCATGAGCTGCATATGGCCACGTGGGTGGTGTTCGCGCGCTGGCTGATCGGCGGCCAGCATGTGGCGACGCAGGTCGAATTCCCGCACGCCGCCCCCGCCGACACCCGCTTGCATGCCCAGGTGTTCGGCTGTCCCGTGGTCTTCAACGCCGCGCGCCATGCCATGCATATCGAGCGCGCCCTGCTGGACCTGCCGTCGCTGCAGGCCGATGCCGGCATGCAGGCGCAGATGACGCGCATCGCCGACTCGCAGCTGCAGCAGATCGTGCCCGCCGGCGCCGACGCGCTGGCGCAGGCGCGTGCCTGTATCCGTGCGCGGCTGCCGCAAGGCGAGGTGCCGATCGCCGACGTCGCATCGCACCTGGGCCTGCCGGTGCGCACGCTGCAGCGGCGGCTGCAGGCGCAGGGCATCAGTTATTCACAGCTTGTGGATAACGTGCGGCAAGCGCTGGCCCAACAGTATCTGGCCGAACCCGGCCTGAGCCTGGCGCAATGCGCGATGCGGCTCGGCTATTCCGAACAGAGCGCCTTCACCCACGCGTTCAAGCGCTGGACCGGTGAAACGCCGCATGGCTGGCGCAAGGGCCGGACCGCCTAGCCCCGGTTGTTGCGCCCGCGCCCTCGTCATCGGCGAAGTCCCAAAAAATCCTGCGGTTTCAAACGCACGCGGCCGCCCCGTTGCATGGCGGCGATGCTGCCGCGCGACGCCGTTTGATGTGCGCCAGGCGCCGCTGGCAAACCACTTTGGCCAGCGCCGGGCGCGAGATCGCGCGGCCGAACAGCCGTGCCAGCGCCAGGTAGGAATAGTGGCGCGGGGTCTCGTTGGTCCACGGGCTGCTGATGGCGGTTTCCAGCCCCAGGATCGAGCGCAGGTGGTGCCCTTCGACGATGGCCTTGAGCAGCTCGGTGATATTGGCCAGGGTGTAGGCGCGCGCCAGCAGGTGGTGGATCAGCTTGAGCCGCCCCAGGTGCGCCTGGGTGTAGATGCCGACGCGTCCGCGCCGCTGCGGCGGGTCGATCAGGCCGCGGTCCTGGTACGAGCGCACGTTGCGCACCGTGGTGCCGGCCACGCGCGCCAGTTCGTCGATGGCGTACTCCGGGGCGGGCGGCGGTCCGGACGCGGCGGACGCCGGGCGGGTCGGGGACGAGGGTTGGCGGCGCCGGGTCAGTGTCATGCGAAAAACTCTAACCGAGGAACGCGGCAGGCAAAGTCGCGGTGGGTTTTGCCGATAATGCAGGCATTGCCCCCAACGCGACCGCCCGTTTTCCATGCATATCCGCTGGCTCGAAGACTTCGTCTGCCTGGCCCAGGCCGGCAGCCTCGCGCGCGCCGCCGAACTGCGCAACGTGACCCCGCCCGCCTTTGGCCGGCGCATGCAGGCGCTGGAAGTCTGGGCCGGCGCCCCGCTGATCGACCGCAGCGCCTTCCCGGTGCGCCTGACCGCCGAGGGGCGGCAGTTCCTGGAAGCCGCGCAGAGCGCGCTGCGCACGCTCGACGACACCCGCCTGGCGCTGCGCGCCGCGCACCGCGCCGACGCCAGCACCGTTACCATCGCCACCGGCAAGACGCTGGCGCGCTCGATGGTGCCCGCCTGGCTCGCGGGCCTGCGCGAGGCGCTGCGCCATGATCCCGCCGCGGCCGGCTTCCGCACCCGCCTGTCGACCTTCCCGATGCACGACGCGCTGGCGATGTTCGCCGAGGGCGATGCCGATTTCCTGCTGTGCTACAGCCCGCCCGACCTGCCGGTGATGCTGGACGACGCGCGCTACCAGTTCCACCTGGCCGGCGTGGAGCGGCTGGTGTGCGTCAGCGCCGCCGATGCGCGCGGCGCGCCGCTGCACCGGCTCGGGACGGGCAAGGTCGCGGGCAAGGCCGCGGCCAGGCCGGTGCCGATGATCGCCTACGCCGAGACCCTGACGCTGGGCCGCATGGTCAACCAGGAGATCGCGCGCCGCAAGCTGGCGCCGCGCCTCGACGTGATCGCGGTCAGCGACTTTGCCGAGTCCGTGCACGAGATGGTGCGCCAGCGCATGGGCCTGGCCTGGCTGCCGGCGCGGCTGATTGCCGACGACCTGCGCGAGGGCCGGCTGGTGCGCGCCATTCCCGCCGCGCGCGACGAGGATGGCGGCGACCTCGCGCTCGACATCCGCCTGTACCGGCCGCGCGCGCCGATGCGGCCGCTAGCCGAGGCCTTCTGGGAGGCGGCAGTGCGGGCGCCGCGCTGAACCGCGCCGGCACCCTTGCCGAATCGGCAACCGCGCTTGCCAAAGCCGCACGCCGGCCCGGTGCCGCGCTTCTACCATCGGTCCACAACCATGATTCCGGGACCCCGAGCCAACACCATGAAGACCACCCTGCGCGCGGCTGCGGCCGCATTCTGCCTTGCCGCCTCCGCCGGCGCCGTTTCCAGCGCCGCCGCCGCCACCTGGCCCACCAAGCCGATCACGCTGGTGGTGGGCTACACCGCCGGCGGCAGCGTCGACCTGGTGGCGCGCACCATCGCCCCCGAGCTGGGCAAGCGCCTGGGCCAGAGCGTGGTGATCGAAAACCTGGGCGGCGCCGGCGGCACCATCGGCGCGGCCAAGGTGGTCAAGGCCGAAGCCGATGGCTATACCCTGCTGATGGGCTCGGGCAGCGAAGTGTCGATCGCGCGCCTGACCAACCCGGCGGTGCGCTATGACGGCGAGAAGGACCTGGCGCCCGTGACCTTTGTCGGCACCCAGCCGATGGTGCTGGTCGGCAAGCCCGGCCTGCCGGCGAAGAATGCGGCCGAGCTGATCACGCTGGCCAGGGCCCAGCCCGGCAAGCTGTCGTATGCCTCCTCCGGCGTCGGCACCCCGCTGAACCTGGCGGGCGAGCTGATCAAGCAGCAGGGCAAGGTCGAGATCACGCACGTGCCGTACAAGGGCGCGTCGGCCATGGCCACCGACCTGCTCGGCGGACAGATCGACCTGGCGGTGATGGTGCTGTCGTCGGCGCTGCCGCATATCCAGGCGGGCCGCGTGCAGGCCTACGGCGTGACCGGCGCCAAGCGCTCGCCGGTGGCGCCGAACGTGCCCGCGCTGGCCGAGACGCCCGCGCTCAAGGGCGTGGACATGGGCGTGTGGTTCGGCCTGATGGGCCCGGCCAGCTTGCCCAAGCCAGTGGTCGAGCGCCTGAACACCGAGATGCAGGCCGTGCTGGCCATGCCGGACGTGAAGAAGAAGCTGGCCGAGGCCGGCGTGGAAGTGGCGCCCGCCAACCCGGCGCAGTTCGGCAGCTTTATCAAGCGCGAGACCGGGCGCTATCGCACGATCGTGCAGACCGCGGGGATTCAACAGTAAGCGGGACGGCGAGGCGGCGTCGCTGCTGCAGGCGCCAGCCCTCTCCCCCGCCCCTCTCCCGCAAGCGGGAGAGGGGCGAACACATCCGGAAGGACTAGGGCCGAAGCGCTTCTCTCTCCTGCCCGCGGGAGAAGGAAACCACCATCAGCATGAGCGAGCGTGGAAGCCTTCCTGATCCGCCGGTTTGCTCCCCTCTCCCGCTTGCGGGAGAGGGGTTGGGGGAGAGGGCCGGCGCTTGCCATGGCGCCGCCGCCCGCACACTCCCTGCCCCTATCACATCGACCCGGCAGGCACCGACCCGCCAGGCACCCTGAACGCACCGACTCCGATGACCCACCAGCCCACCGCACCCCTGGAAGCCTACCCCGTCGATGTCGCCTTCCCGGACATCCACCCCTACGCCGCCGGCAACACCGGCATCCCCTACCTCTACACCTTCGACAGCGGCCAGCCCGGCCCGCACGTGATGGTCAACGCGCTGACACACGGCAACGAGGTCTGCGGCGCCATCGCCGTCAAGGCGCTGCTCGACCACGGCCTGCGCCCCCGGCGCGGCCGCCTGACGCTGGCCTTTGCCAATGTCGACGCATACCACCGCTTCGATCCCGCCAGCCCGGACGCCTCGCGCTTCGTCGACCAGGACTTCAACCGCGTCTGGACCGCGAAGGTGCTCGATGACGCCAGCCTCGATTCATCGGAACTGCGCCGCGCGCGCGCCATGCGGCCGGCGATCGACACCGTCGACCTGCTGCTGGACCTGCATTCGATGCACGAGAAAAGCCGGCCGCTGATCGTTTCCGGCCCGCTGGACAAGGGCATCGCGCTGGCGCGCGCGCTCGCTGCGCCGGCCGACGTGATCGTCGACGAAGGCCATCCCGAAGGCCGCCGCATGCGCGACTACGACGGCTTCGGCGATGCCGCCAGCCCGCGCAACGCGCTGCTGATCGAATGCGGCCAGCACTGGGAGCCGGCCGCCGTGACGGTGGCGCGCGACAGCACCGCGCGCTTCCTGCTGCATGCCGGCATCGTCGAGGAAAGCGACCTGCCGGCCGGCTGGCTGCAGCCGCTGCCCGCCACGCAGCGCGTGGTGCGCGTGACCGAGCCGGTGGTGGCCACCAGCATGGACTTCCGCTTTGCCGGCCCCTACACCGGGCTGGAGACCTTTACCGAGGCCGGGACCGTAATCGGCTGGCGCGACGGCGAGCCGGTGCTGACGCCGTATCCGGATTGCGTGCTGGTGATGCCGTCGCTGCGCCAGTTGCGCCCGGGCGTGACCGTGGTGCGCCTGGGCCGGCTGGAGCGCTGACCCGGGTACGCTGGGCCGGGCGCGGCTGCGCCCGGCAGGATGCTGCGCACAGGGACATGGCGCGGCCCTCCGGTTGACTGCGGATCGGCTAGGCGGCCGGCGCGGGCCCCGTGCCCGCCGGCGGCGGGGGCGGCGGCAGCATGCCGGGGAACAGCTGCTCGACCAGTTCATCGAGCTTGGACGACGGCTGCACGAAGTTGCTCAGGTTCAGCCCGCCGGCGCTGCGGTTGGCGTTGTAGATGGCCTTGCCGACCCGGTCGCCATTGCGGAACACGGTGATGTCGGCGTTGTTCAGGTAGGCGTTCCAGTACCAGGCGCCGCGCGCGGTGTACAGCGCCACCATCGGGCACGCCGCGACCGAGGTCTGCGCCTGCAGCACCTTCACCTCGAAATTGCGCCGGCGCAGCGACGACAGGAAGTTCTCGACAAAGTCATTGCCGCTGACCGGGTTCACCACCACGCACAGCAGCGTGCCGTTGGCGCCGTAGTTGCCCAGCGGGCCGCCGCCGGCCGGGAGCTGGAACGCGACCACGGGATCGGCGGGGTCGAGGCGGTCGACCGGCGTCACGGCCTGGTAGGTCGAACAGCCGGTGAGCAGCAGGCCCACGCAGGCCGCCAGCAGTGCATGGTTCATGGAGTGTCCTGGATGGCTGGGCGGTGCGCCACGGCAAGGCACAATGGCCACCGCATACCTTCACACTGTAGGCGCCGGCAGGCCAATCCAATCGGCCAAACAGAAGCGCAAAACGCCCGCTTCTGGCATTGCGGATGGCGCCTTAGCCGCCCGCGCCGCCTCCCGCCAGCCGGCCCACCAGCACCAGGCACAGCGCGGCCAGGCACACGCCGACCACCGCCACCTGCACGCGCGACACGGGTTTGCCGCCGAACAGCGTCTGGCTGAGCCAGGCGGGCGAGATCACGCCGACAAGGGTCGCCACCATGATCAGGATGGCAAGGACGGACAGTACGGATTGCATGGCGTAACTCCGGAAGCGTCGCGGGCGCGCTCAGTTGGCGCCGCCGCGCAGCAGGCAGTCGCGCAGCAGCGGTGTGCCGTCGGCAAGGCCGGCGCCGTTGCATTCCACCGCCACCTTCTGGCCTCGCCGCACCATGGTGGCGCGGGCTTCCACCTCGCACTCGCGCCCGGCCGGGCCGCAGATCTGGCGCGGCAGCAGCAGCGCGCGCACATTGGCGCCGGGGTCGTTGGTGCGGATGTCCACAAAGACCTGCTCGCCATCGCGGCGGATGCCGCTGGCCACGCCTTCGACGATCACGTACTGGTTGAGGTAGTCGCGGTCGGCTTTGTCGGGATTGTCGCGGTACGCATTCAGCAGCGCGTCGGCCTGCAGCTGCGGCAGGCGGTGGGCGGGGCGTTGCGGGTCGATGCTGACAGGATCCAGCGTGCCGTTGCGCGGCACGCCGCGCGCCGCGCTGGCCACGGCCTGCGCATCGGCCTTTGCGTCGGCCTGCGCGTTGGTCTGCGCGTTGGTCTGCGCGTCGGTCTGTGCATCGGGCACGGCGCCGCCGACATCATCGCGGCGGTCATTGCCGGCAAACCACAACATGCCAAGGACAGCCACGGCGACGATGGCAATGAGGATTTGCTGGGTGCGGTTCAACATCGGGAAGGTCCTGCGTCAGTCAAAGCGGAAAACGGAAGGCGAAGCGCGAATTATGCGCCCTGCCTGCGGCAAAAGCGCGCAATCGCCGCCACCGCATGGTCGACGCCGCGCTCGGCGGCCACCGCGCGGCCCAGTGTGGCGGCGCGTGCGCGCGTGGCCGGCTGCTCGGTGAAGGCGATCATCGACGCCAGCCCCGGCGCATCGATCTTGTGCCCGGCGACATGCCGCGGCGCCACCCCCAGCGCAGCCAGCCGGCCCGCCCAGAAGAACTGGTCGCCCGCAAACGGCAGCACGATCGACGGCACGCCCGCCGCCGCCGCCGCATGCGTGGTGCCCGCGCCGCCATGGTGGATGGCCGCGGCCACGCGCGGCAGCAGCCAGTCATGCGGCGTCGCGCCAATCACATGGAAGCTGGCCGGCAACGCGCCCGCGTCGATGCCGCTCCAGCCCGGATAAAACAGCGCGCGCCGGCCGTCGACCGCCTGCACCAGTGCCGACACCACCTTGTGCCGGTCAAAGCCCGCCATGCTGCCGAAACCGATATAGAGCGGCGCCTCGCCCGCCGCCAGGAAGTCGCGCAGCGACGGGTCCGGCTGCCAGTCCGGCTGCGGCGGCAGCGCCCAGGCGCCGGTCACCAGCCAGTCGCCATGCCAGTCCTGCGGACGCGGCACCAGTTGCGGCGACATCGCATACAGCGTCGGAAACGCCGGCCACATCGTCTTGCGCGCCTGCACGCCGAACAGCCGGGATCGCGCCGCATTGGTCGCATTGCGGAACATCCGCCACAGCACGAAGTTGATCAGGTGGTGGCTGGCGCGGTTGGCCCATCCCGGCATCCTGACCGGCGGCAGCAGCGCCGACGGAAACGCCCGCGTCGGCGAGATCGGGAACATGCCCGCCCCGATCACCGGCTTGCCCAGCTGCTCGCCCACCGACAGCGCCACGTATGCCGTCAGTCCCGAAAACACGATGCCATCCGCATCGCGCGCCGCCTGCGCCAGCTGCGCCATCCATGCCTCGGTGTTGTCCTCGGCAATGCGCCCGAACGCGCGCGTGGCCTCAGCCACGTTGCCGCCCTCGGTCATCAGCTTGTGCAGCGCGCCGCCCGGCGCCAGCGTCTGCTGGATATCCCCGGCCATGGGTTCGAACGGGATGCCGTGCTCGGCGGCCAGCGGCGCGGCCGAGCGTTCGCCCAGCACCAGCACGTCATGGCCGGCTTCACGCAGGCCCAGGGCCAGGGCGACGATGGGGCGGCAGTCGCCCTGGGTACCGAAGGTGATGAGGGTCAGGCGCATGCGCGTCGTGGCGACTGTCTTTGGATCAGAGGAGTTCCGTGTATTCGGCGTTCGCTATTTCCCGATACAAAAACGCGTAAAGATCGTCCCCAGCAAATCATCGCTGGTGAACTCGCCGGTAATGCTGTTCAGGTGCTCCTGCGCGAGCCGCAGCTCTTCCGCAAACAGGTCCAGCGCCTGGGCCTGGCGCTCGCTCTGGTCGGCGGCCACGTCCAGGTGCGATTGCGCCTGCCGCAGCGCGGTCAGGTGCCGTTCGCGCGCGAGGAAGGTGCCTTCGTTGCCGGACTGCCAGCCGATCAGCCGCAGCAGTTCGCGGCGCAGCAACTCGATGCCGGCGCCGGTGCGCGCCGAGATCCAGATTTCGGTCGGGTTGGGGCCGTTGGCGGCGACCACGTGCGGGCGGTTGCCGCCGAACATGATTTCGCCCACGGATGGGGCCTTGTCGATCTTGTTGACGATGCGCACGATCGGCGCGCCCGGCGGCAGCTGACCGCTGAGCTTGTCGTCGATGGCGTCGTCGATCTCGGACAGGCCGTGGCGCAGGTAATCCGTGGCGTCGACCAGGTGCAGCACGATGTCGGCGCGGCGGATGGCGTCCCAGGTGCGCTCGATGCCGATGCGCTCGACTTCGTCGGCGGCTTCGTCGCGCAGGCCGGCGGTGTCGATGATATGCAGCGGGATGCCGTCGATCTGGATGGTCTCGCGCACGCGGTCGCGGGTGGTGCCGGCAATCGGCGTGACGATGGCCAGCTCCGCGCCCGCCAGGGCGTTCAGCAGCGACGACTTGCCCACGTTGGGCTGGCCCGCCAGCACCACCGACAGCCCTTCGCGCAGCAGCGCGCCCTGGCGCGCCTGCGCCAGCACCGCGCCCAGTTCATTGCGGATGGCGGCAAGCTGGCCGCGCGCATCGGACTGCTCCAGGAAATCGATCTCTTCCTCGGGGAAATCGAGCGTGGCCTCGACCAGCATGCGCAGGTGGATGACCTTGTCCACCAGCTGGCGGATGGCGTTGGAGAACTCGCCTTCCATCGAGCGCGCGGCGGAGCGCGCCGCGGCCTCGGTGCTGGCTTCGATCAGGTCGGCCACGGCCTCGGCCTGGGCCAGGTCGAGCTTGTCATTGAGGAAGGCGCGGCGCGTGAACTCGCCGGGCTCGGCCAGGCGCAGGCCGATGCCGTCGCCGGCCTGCAGGCAGCGCGTCAGGAGCATCTGCATCACCACCGGGCCGCCGTGGCCCTGCAGCTCCAGCACTTCCTCGCCGGTATAGGAGTTGGGCGCCGGGAAATACAGCGCCAGGCCGTGGTCGATGACCTTGCCGTTGCCATCGAGAAACGGCAGGTAGGTGGCGTGGCGCGGCTTCAGTGCCTGGCCGCAGACGGCGCGCATCACGGGGCCGACATCGGGGCCGGACACGCGCACCACGCCGATGCCGCCGCGGCCGGGCGCGGTGGCGATGGCGGCAATGGGAAGCTGGGAAGCAGTCATGGCGGTATTGTCGCAGATCGGGTGCGGTTGGCGTGGCACGCGGTGGGCAGGCCGCCATGGCTGGCGCAGCGGTCAGCTGGCGCCGGGCAGCGGCGGTGGCACATCGTCCGGCATCGCCTGAAGATCCAGGCACTCGGCCATCAGGCGGCGCGCGACGATGCCGTCGACCCGCTGCCCGAGACTGGCCTGGCGCTTGACCAGCTTGCGATGCAGGCGTCGGGTATAGCGCGCCGGCAGCACCGGCGCCAGCGCCTCGATCACATAGCGCAGCCGCTTGCCGGCGATGCGCTGCGCGTGCATCGCGTCGGCATCGCCGCCGCGAGCGCGCTTGGCCAGCGCCCGCAGCTGCTTGCGGCCGCGGCGCACGCGCTGGCGTGAAAACGGAGCCAGGCGGGGGCCATCGTTGCGGGCGCGCGCGGCCAGATGCGCCAGGTGTGCCAGGTCGCGATGCAGCGCCGGCAGCGGCCAGTCGCGGTAGGTGGCGAGCGCCGCCAGCATGGCTTCGCGCGCGGCGTCGCGGCGCTGCCCGGCGGTGTCGGCGATGGCGGCCAGGATCGGGTCGTGCGGCTCCAGTTCGCGGGCCGGGCCGATGGTCTCGGCCAGGAATACGTCCCAGTCGCGGACTTCGCTGGTGGCGCGCGCCAGCATCCGCAGGTCGCGCTTCCAGCGGTCGCGCTCCTGCCGCGGCAGGGCCGGACCCATCGCCCACACCACCGCGCGCGCCTGGCGCAGGGCGATGCGCAGCTGGTGCAGGTCTTCCGGGTCGTCGCGGCGCTGCAGCGGATCCAGGCACGCGTCGATGCGCGCCAGGCTGGCTTGCGCCAGCGCGGCAAAGGCAGCAGCGGGCCGGGTCTTGCGGCGCAGCATGGGGGATTGGGCGTCAGCGTTCATGGCGGTCTGCATGCGGTCAGGCGCGCACGCGGGACGCAGATGTGTTCAGTGTAGGCGACTGCACGCGCTTGGGCGGCATGCGGCGCTCACGCCGCCCGGGCGGTTGACAGGCCCCGCCCTTCACGCTGGAATGCGCAGATTCGCCCGGACCACTTCCCCGACCCACGAGGAACCGCCATGACCACCGAACAGGAACGGCTGCTGCTGCGCGACACCATCGAGGCGGGCTTCCGCCAGGCCGCCTTCGTCAACGACGTCGGCATCGCGCTGGCGGACTGCGGGCCGGGCTGGTGCGAGTCCACGCTGGCCATCGCCGCGCGCCATCTGCAGCATGGCGGCATCGTCCACGCGGGCGTGCAGGCCACCATGGCCGACCACACCGCCGGCGCGGCAGCCTCGACCATCCTGGAGGCGGGCCAGCACGTGGTCACCGCGGAATTCAAGATCAACCTGCTCAGGTCCGTGCGCAGCGAACGGCTGCGCTGCCGCGCCGACGTGCTCAAGTCCGGCCGTTCGATCATCGTGGTCGAGGCCGACGTGTTTGCCGACGTCCATGGCCAATCCGTGCTGGCCAGCCGGTTCAACGCCACCATGAGCGTGCTGGACCTGGCCTGAGTTCCTTTTGCTCCCACCTCGACAAGGAAGCCATCCATGATCGACCACACCGGCGTCAGCGTCAGCGATTACGAGAAAAGCCGCGCCTTCTACCAGGCGGCGCTGGGCGCCATCGGTTACGTGCTGGACAAGGAATTCCCGGCCAGCGTCACCGGCAGCACCGACGTGGCCGGCTTCGGCACGCCCGGCCATCCGGATTTCTGGATCCACCGTGGCACGCCTAACCAGCCGCCGGTGCACGTGGCATTCCGCGTGGACAGCCGCGCGACCGTCGATGCCTTCCATCGCGCGGCACTGGCCGCGGGCGGGCGCGACAACGGCGCACCGGGCCTTCGCGCGCACTACCATCCCGACTACTACGGCGCCTTCGTGCTGGACCCGGACGGGCACAACATCGAGGCGGTGTGCCACAAGCCCGCGTAATGCTGCTTCAGCGCGTCGCCACGATGAACAGGCGCGGGAACGGCAGCAGCACCGAGCCGTCCGGCAGCGCCGGGTACGCGTTGGCGATCTCGGTCTGGTAGCGCGCCAGGTAGGCGGCCCGCTCGGCCTCGTCCAGCGGCTGCAGGAACGGGCGCAGGCCGCTGCCCTTGAACCACTCCACCACCGCGGCCGGGCCGCCGGCGAGCGGATGATGGTAGGTGGTCAGCCATACGTCCACGCGCTGGCACAGCGGGCGCAGCAGCTCGTAGTACCAGCGCGCCGGCGCGCGTTCGGCGCGGGACTTGCTGGCGCCGGCCAGCTTGTCGGCCCACGGCCCTTCCGCCGCCACGCGGCGCATCAGCTGGTGCGCCGGTTCTTCCAGGTTGTCCGGCATCTGCACGGCGAGCGTGCCACCCTGGGAAAGCTTGGAGACCAGCTCAGGGAACAGACGGCCGTGGTCGGGCAGCCATTGCAGCACGGCGTTGGCGAGGATCACGTCGTACGGGCCGGGGTCATCCCAGGCGCCGATATCGGCCACGCGGAACTGCACATCAGGCAGGCGCTTGCGCGCGGCGTCGACCATGTCGTCGGAACTGTCCAGGCCGGTGACCGATGCGCCCGCATAGCGCGCCAGCAATACCTCGGTGGAGTTGCCGGGGCCGCAGCCGATATCCACCGCGCTGCGCGCGATCTCGTTGGGAATGGCGGCCACCAGGTCACGGACCGGGCGGGTGCGTTCGTCTTCGAAGGCGACGTATTGGTGGGCGGACCAGCTCATGGGGATTCTCCAGGCAGTGAGGCGCAGGCCAGTAGCATACGCCTGCCGCAGCCAGCAGAGGCCGGCAGAGACCAGCCGTAGCTATCGCCGCGTGAACAAGGCCCCTCTCCCACTTCATGGGAGAGGGGAGCAAACCGCTCGACAGTCCAGCTCCATCAGCGATCTACCAAACAAAAAGCCCGGCATCACTGCCGGGCTTCCTGCTTACTGCATCGATCTGCTGCGATCAGGCAATCAGCTCTTGGCCACAACCGGCGCCTTGCCCTTGCCCAGCATCCGGTTGATCTGCCATTGCTGCGCAATCGACAGGATGTTGTTCACCACCCAGTACAGCACCAGGCCGGCCGGGAAGAAGAAGAACATCACCGAGAACACCAGCGGCATGATCATCATCACCTTGGCCTGCACCGGGTCCGGCGGGGTCGGGTTCAGCTTGGTCTGCACGAACATCGACACCGCCATCACGATCGGCAGGATGTAGAACGGATCCGGCACCGACAAATCATGGATCCAGCCCAGCCACGGCGCACCGCGCATTTCCACCGACGACAGCAGCACCCAGTACAGCGCGATGAACACCGGAATCTGGATCACGATCGGCAGGCAGCCGCCGAGCGGGTTGACCTTCTCGGTCCGGTACAGCGCCATCATCTCCTGGTTCATCTTCTGCGGGTCGTTCTTGTAGCGCTCACGCATCGCGGTCATGCGCGGCTGCAGGTCCTTCATCTTGCCCATGGACTTGTAGCTCGCCGCCGACAGCGGGAAGAACACCAGCTTGATCAGCACCGTCAGCGCGATGATCGACCAGCCCCAGTTGCCCAGGAAGCCGTGCAGCTTCTCCAGCAGCCAGAACAGCGGCTTGGCCAGGATGGTCAGCCAGCCGTAGTCCTTCACCAGTTCCAGGCCAGGGGCGATCTTCTCGAGCATGTGCTCTTCCTGCGGACCGGCGAACAGGCGCGCATCGGTGCTCACCGTGGCGCCCGGAGCCAGCTCGCCCAGCGGCTGCTGCACGCCCACGCGGTACAGGTTCGGGTCGATCTGCTGCACGTAGAAGCTGTGCTCCTTGCCGGTCTGCGGGATCCAGGCCGAGGCAAAGTAGTGCTGCACCATCGCCACCCAGCCGTTGTTGGCGGCGGCCGGCACGCTGGCCTTGCCCTTGGCGATGTCTTCGAAGCTGAGCTTGTGGTACTTGTCGGCGTCGGTGTAGATCGCCGGGCCGGTGAAGGTGCTGTAGAACTGCGACTGCTCCACCTTGCTGCCGTCGCGCGCCAGTTCCAGGTACAGCGTCGGCGAGACCGGCGCGGTGCCCGCGTTGGTCACGTCGAACTTGCTGTCGACTACGTAGCTGCCCTTGCGGAAGGTGTAGGTCTTGACCAGCTTGACGCCGTTCTTCTCGCCGGTCAGCACCACCTGCAGCTGCTCGGCGCCGTCCAGGTTGCGCGGGCCCGGCGCGGCGGTGAACACCGTGGTGTGGTTGGGCAGGTCGCCGCCGATCAGGCCCGAGCGGGCCATGTAGGTGCGCACGTTGTCGCGCTCGAACAGCACCACCGGCTTGCCGTCCTTCTCATGCTCCTTGAGCAGCTCCAGGCGCGACACGATGCCGCCGGCGGTATCGATCTCGGCGCGCACCGTGTCGGTGGTCACCACGATCTTCTCGCCGGTGGGCTGGGCCGCGGCCTGCGGCGCGGCGCCCGCGGCCGGTGCCGCAGCGCCCGGCTGGACGTTGGCCTTGGGCACGTCGCCCTGCGCGGCCGCGCCGCTGGCGGCCGGCGCCGAAGCGGCCTGCTGCTGCGTCGTGCTCGGGAAGAACATCGACGCATGGCCGTTGGCGCGCTGCCAGTTGTCGTAGAGCAGCACGAGGGACATCGAGAAGATGACCCAGAGGATGGTGCGTTTGATATCCATGTCTGGCTGTGGTCGGAAAAATCAGGGTCTGGGCAGACGGATTGCCACGGGCGCATGGCCTGTGGCGGCATGGACTGGCGTGCCAGCTTCCGTGCCCGGCACGGGATCATACCCGCCTTGGGCGAAAGGATGGCAGCGGCACAGCCGGCAGGCGGCCATCCAGCTGCCGCGCGCGGCGCCATGATGGACGATGGCGTCGCGGGCGTAGTCGGAACAGGTCGGCAGGAAGCGGCACTGCGAGCCCAGGTAAGGACTCAGGGCGATCTTGTAGATACGCAGCAGGGCTAGCAGGAGGCGCTTCATGGCGGGGTGGTCAGGCTGGCTGGCCCGGCGGCTGGCTTTGCGAGGGGCTCGCCGGTGGCGCCGCGGTGGGCGGTGCCGGGGGCGAAACACGCGGCGCGGGTGGCGGCAGTGGCTTCGCCGCTACCTCGAGCAGGCCGGCGATTTCCGCCGCGCATGCCCTTCGGACCGCCGCGCGCGTCGCAAATTCCGCGCGCGGAAACTTCGCTTGCAGGCGCAGCAGCACGTCGCGCCCGGCCAGCTGTTCCCGGCGCTGGCGGAACAGCTCGCGCGCCATGCGTTTCACCAGGTTGCGCTCGGCCGCGCGCGGCGCGAACTTCTTGCCCACCACCACGCCCAGGCGGCCTTCCGGCCGGTCGTTGGGGCGTACATAGAGCACGAAGTGGGTGCTGCGCCGCCGGGGCCGCAAAGCAAAAACGGATGAAAATTCATCCGTCTTTGTCAGCCTCGCGGCTTTGGGAAAGGCAAAGGTAGACACGCCTGGCAAAGCTAGCGGGAACACTGCACCCTGGGGCAAGCTACCGGCCATCCGGACAGCGAGGCGGTTGGCCTGGACCGCGTTGCCGCCGCCCAGACCGGTCGCCCGGCCCTTAGATTGCCAGGCGCTTGCGGCCCTTGGCGCGGCGCGCGTTGATGACGGCACGGCCGCCACGGGTCTTCATGCGCACGCGGAAACCGTGGGTACGCTTGCGGCGGGTAACGGAAGGTTGGTAGGTACGTTTCATGTTGCACTCTCTGGTTGATCTTGGCTTGCCCGACTCCGGCCGGTGCCGGGGTGCCGTGGCCGCCGCGTATGGTTCGCATGGGGCTGCCGCTTGCGAGGGAACTGCAGCGGCG